>CAZUAX010000031.1:14030-28970 GCA_964618435.1 uncultured Solibacteraceae bacterium | reverse complement strand
GCCCTTGTCCAGAAAGCCAAAGGCATCCATGACCGGGTATTGAAACTGGATACCCACGATGACATCGACCCTGCCAACTTCACTGCCGAGTGCAACTATACACAGCGGCTCACGACGCAGGTAAATCTGCCAAAGATGGCTGAGGGCGATATGGACGTCGCCTTCTTCATCGTCTATGTGGGCCAGCGCCTTCCGAACGAAGAGGAGTATGCCTACGCCTACGAACAGGCACTTGAGAAGTTCGATGCCATCCATCGCTTCACCAAGGAGATTGCCCCGGACTCGATGGGGCTTGCCCTCACGCCAGATGATGTACGGCGTCTTCACAGCCAGGGGAAACGCGCCGCCGTCATTGGCATTGAGAATGGATATCCCATTGGCACTGACCTTCGGAGGGTTAAGGAGTTCTATGATCGCGGTGGACGTTATATGTCTCTCGCACATAACGGCAACAGCCAGCTTGCCGATTCGAACACCGGCGAAGCCACCGGTTACACGTTCAATAACGGGCTTTCTCCGCTTGGCCGCCAGGTGATCGCGGAAATGAACCGTCTTGGCATGATGGTGGACCTATCTCATCCATCCAAGGGCGCGAACCTGGAAGCGATTCGGCTTTCAAAAGCGCCGGTAATCGCCTCCCACTCTAGCGTGCGTGCACTCGCTAACCACAGCCGCAATATGGATGACGAACAGCTTCTGGCGCTGAAGAAGAGCGGTGGCGTCATCCAGATTGTGGCGTTTGCATCGTACCTCAAACTGGACTCCAGGGAGCGTGCGGCTGCGCTGGCCCAGCTCCGAAAAGACTTCGGCTTTGGCGGCGGGGCGGGTGGATCAGCCTTTCGCCGCCCTGCACCGAACCCGAGAGTCTGTCCCGTGGAAGAGCCCGCAGATGCTGCTGCCAACCCGGGTGCCTCAACTGCTCGCCGCACCGCGGGATTCCTGAATATGCTTCCGCCTGACCGGCGCACGGAGTATCAGCAGCGCATGGCTGAGATTGACGCGAAGCACCCGCCGTCGGCCCGTGCCAACGTGAAGGACATGGTGGACCACATTGATTACGCGGTGAAACTGATTGGCATCGACCATGTGGGCATCTCTTCAGACTTTGATGGTGGCGGCGGAATCGATGGCTGGAATAGCGCCGCGGAAGCGTTCAATGTGACCCTCGAACTTGTCCGTCGCGGCTATATCGAGGAGCAGATCGCCAAGCTATGGGGAGGCAATCTGCTTCGAGTTTGGGAAGACGTGGAAAAGGTCGCGAAAGACCTAAGCAGCAAATAGCGGCCTAAAGGTCAGAACTCCAGGCGCAACGCCACCTGACCCTGGCGCGAGTCAAAGGCGGCAGTGGCTGCCCCGAATGTGGGTGATGTGAGCACCGCGTCGGGGACGTCGTAGTTTGCGCGGTTAAGCAGATTGAAGCTCTCCATCCGCACCTGCAAGGCCAAGCTCTCGGTGACCTGAAAGCGCTTTTGCAGGCCAGCGTTCCACTGGAGAAACCCTCCTGATCGATGCGTGTTGCGTCCGCTGGTTCCAAAGGTTCCAGGGACTGGCGTGAGCGCGCTGCGAGTCACCCCGTCAGCGAGACTAAAGGGCCGACGCCCATCTTCTGACACCACAATGGTGCCAGGAATGGCGAGGATTCGATTGGTATTCACCCCCATGGGAGTATCGGTGCCGGAGAGCAGTGTAACCGGCACTCCACTTCGGCTGTAGATGGTGCCTGTGAACTGCCATCCGCCCAGCCATCGTCTCCCTTGGGCCAAGGGGAGATCCCACAGGTAGCTGAAGGATGCCACGTGCCGGATGTCGGTATCGGCGGGACCGCGATTCAACGCCCAGTTGGAGGCATCGAGCGGCAGCACGTTGGCCGGGAGTTGGAGATTGCTATTGGGGATGTCGCTCACCTGGTCAATAGACTTTGACCAGGTGTAAGCACCCGTCAGCAACAGTCCGTTGCCACGCCAGGCGAGTGAGTTCACCATGCCGTGATAATTGGCATTGGCCGCCGTTTCCAGGCGGGTGACCACGCCAACCGTGGGGTCTGGGCGTCGTACCTGGGCGAGGCCATCACCGCCATTGGGTTGAGATGCCCGCGGCAGCTTCAGCGCAACAGTCCCCAGATATCCCACGCTTGCGGTCATGCGGTTCCCGAATTGCCGCTCAAGGGCAAGCTGCAAATGCTGGGAGTAGGGCTGGCGCATGTTGGCGTCAGGAATCACCAGCCCACTGGGAATTTGCGTCTGCGCGCTGGCGAGGAGATCGGGAAGCCCTGGATTGCTGGCCGCAACACTCGAAACCAGAGGAGGGTTAAAGCGAGTGAGCCCAATAAAATCCCATTCGAGCACGTTGTAATAGATGCCGTAGCCGGCGCGCAAGACCGTGTTGCCGTCTTCAGCCAGTCTCCAGGCAAGGCCCACGCGCGGTGCAAAATTATTGCGATCGGGCTGGAAGCGATACTGGCTGGCAATGAGGCCGTTTACCTCGGAAGGCACACTGTTATATTCGTAGCGCATCCCAAGGTTAATGGTCAGGCGGCGGTTTACCTGCCAATCGTCCTGCAGGTACAGGTTCCACTCGCTGCCGCGCAAACCAATGTAGGGATTGCCAATGTTCCGGCTATAGGCCGCGGGACGCGCGGCGAGAAACTGATCGATATTGTTGAACCGCAACTGGCCAAGAAACAACGTATTGAAGGTTCCATTGTTGAACTGGATGCGGCGTAGCGCAATGCCAGCCTTCAGGGTGTGGGCCCCTTTTTGGGAAGTGAGGTCGTTGGTGAACTGAAAGTTGTTCTGTGCCGTGATGCGGCCAAGAAAGCGGGGATATCCCGCCGAAGAAAGCCCGTTGACGATGAGGAAACCAACCTCTCCGTTTACGGCGGGTTCGCCGAGGAATGGGCTTGCGCCAAATTGGTCATCAATGGCAAAGCGAGTGAAATTGATGCGCGCTTCATTCACCAGAGACGCGTTGGGCGTAAACACATGATGCAGCGAATGAGCCTGCGGACCGCTGATGGTATTGGCCCGGGCACGCGAGGCCAGAAACCCGCGATCATCGGCAGAGCGAAGGAAGCTGGAGCGCGCGAACCATCGCTGCCGATCGCTGGCATGATAGTCGCCACGCACGAGGAAAGTGTGGGTATCGCTTACCTGATTGAGATTGGCACGAAAGAGGTTGGTTCCTGGCAGGTTCGGTTCGGGGTAGAGAGCCACAAGCGGGCGAACAGCAGCCTCCGCGCGATCTCGCTGCGCGGGGGTGAGCGTGCGTACCGTTAGCGGAGAAGCCGTCCGGCGGATTACCGCCTCGTAGTTTCCGAAAACGAAAAGCCGATCCTTCGCGAGCGGCCCTCCCAAGCGCAGTCCCGGCTGGTTGTAGCGAACCGGAGGCTTTGACGCATCGAAGGTATTCCGTGCCGAAAGAGAATCGTGTTGCAGGAAGTGGTAAGCCGCGCCGTGCCAGGCATTTCCTCCGCTGCGCGAAACTACATTTACCACCGAGCCGTTCTGCCTGCCGTATTCCGCTTTGAAGTTGTGCGTAAGAACCTGCATGCTTTCGATGGACTCCGAAGGTATCATCTGTTCGCTGGGTCCTCGGCCAGGCAAGAGCCCGCCCTGGATTTCGTTGAAGTCGTTCGAATCGATTAAGAAGTTGTTGTTCCGCGTGCGCGCGCCAGCTACGGCAAAGGGTCTGTGCGGCTGCGAGGTGGGGGCAACGCCCGGGGCGAGGAACATCTGATTACGGAAGTTCCTACCCTGGATTCCCAAGCTCATCGGCAGTTGCTCCATTTGCCTTTGCGTGAAGGCGCTGGATGCCTGGGATGTGGAAGAACTCACGAGGGAACCTACCACTTCAATCGAAGTAGAAGCGGCGCCTGCAACGTCCAGCGTTGCGTCCTGGCGCCGGGAATCTCCAGCCGCCAACAAAAGTTCTGGAACACGCCGCGGACTAAGACCTGGCGCTTCGATGATGAGTTCGTAGCTGCCAGGTGGAACGCGAAGCAGGTGGTATTGGCCGGAATCGTCGGTACGGGTGCGGAGTTCCTCCGCGGTCGCACGATTTCGCAGCATCACCGCGGCATCCTGCAGTGCGGAATTGGAGCTGTCGAAGACAGATCCAGACAGGCTGGCGGAAATGCTCTGGCCCAGAACAAACGAGGGGATGATGGTAAGTACAACCAGAAGCAGAAATGGACGAAATAGCAAAAGACTGCGGTGCATGATGACGGTATGACTCAGAAGGAACTATCCTTCCAGGTTCGCATGACGGCGACACATTTGCGCTGGAATACTATGGATTGCCAAAAGGAACTGTCGCGCGCAAGAATGTTACACTCGCAACGGAAGCCAATTCCGGCCGGTGCCGGGCGCGGGCTTCAAACCCGTTGTGCGCTGCGTCTCGTAGTGCAGGTGAGTTCGACCCTCACTGGCTTCCGCCATCATTGCAGATGGCATTTTCTTGCAATGTGTACCGCAACTAAGGATTGTTTTCCGGGTTAAGCAACACATCCGCCTTGGGAGGGCGGTCAAGAGATGAAGAAACTGGCAATTGCCATCGCAACTTTTTCCGCGGCCGTTTTTGCTTTAAGCCCGGCCGTGTTGGCACAAACCAAGACCGTGACAAAGGAAGGCAAGAATGGTGGCGTGTATGAAGTCACCAAGACACGCGCCGACGGCATGGTAACTACATCAAAGACCGCCACGGGTCCGGCTGGCAAGACAGCCACAAGCCAGCGAGTTCGCGATACGGACGGCACTGATGGACAGCGCGGCCAGACGGTGACGCAGACCGGGCCGAACGGAAAGACACGAAGCGCTTCACAGACCTGGACAAAGAATGAGGACGGCACTCGCACCCGCGACCGGAGTGCCACCGGCAGCGCAGGCAGAACTCGCAGCTCCACGGCAACGGTAGGAAACGGGACTGCCACGAAGACGGTGACGGGCAGGGCCGGCCAGACCAGGACCAAGACGCGCACGCGTCCCAACTGACAGCTAGCACTGACCAACAGAAAAGGCTTCGGATTTTGCCCGAAGCCTTTCTCTTTTTTGGTCTGCTGGTGGGAGCAGCCAGCCCCATCAGGGAAGTGAAAGCGGATTGCCCGACAATATCTCAGCAGTAGCCGCCTGATAGCTCGCAAAAGCGCGGAAGTATTCTTCAGTTGCACTCACCGCGCGGAGTTCCGCATCGAATGTGGTCTCCTCTCGGAGGTTCACCAGGAATAGCGTGCTATCGCCAAGGTCAAAGCGATCCTTCTCCAGACCCTGAAGCCGGGTGGCGACATCCACCTCCTGCCTCAACAATTGTAGGCGGTCATAGGCCATTTGAACCGCAAGGAGCGCATTGCGGACGTCTGCGCCAATCTTGTCTCGCTGGAACTGCTCTTTGGCGCGAATCTGCGCGGCCTTGGCTTCGGAAGCCTGCAGTTTACCGGTGGCTTTGCGTCGCTGGAAAGGGAGGTCAAAGAAGATACCCCCTTTAAGCTCCTCCGGGCCACGGAGCACGTTCCGCGCATCGCCCGTCCCCTGCGTGTAAGTGAGTTGCAGATCGAGATTCGGATTGCGGGCATTGCGGGCAAGCGCGATATCCACATCCACCTGCCGCCGCTCGTTCTCGAGGAAGCGCAATTCGGGGCGACGTTGCAGTGCGTCGGAGGTCGCGCCCGGCAACCTGTCGAGGCCAAACCGCGAGGGAGCGGGGAAATCACGAGGCAACTGGGCGTTACGAGGGACATAGGGATTACCCGCCGAGTCGCGCAGGAATAGGGAAAGTGCGATCGCCGCCTGCTGCAGCCCCCTTTCCGTGGCAAGCACGGTGGACTGACGCTGCAGGATAGCACGCTGGTTATCCGTGACATCGATCACGGGAATCTGGCCGAGGCCCGCCGCCTCACTCAAGATGCTCTGCCGGGTGGTGGCAATCTGCAAAATCTCATTGGCGTACCGATAGCGCTGGCCCGCAGCCACCCACGCCCAGTAAGCCTGGCTGGCAGCAAAGGTAAAGCCAATCTGCTGCTCCTCAACGCTAAAATTCGCCAGGCTGCGCCCTATATCAGCAGCCTGCAATTCCGCGCGACGCTCATCAATGGGGCGGTTACGGAGGAGCGGAAGATACATCCCCCCCTTCCACTCACCTGCGCCACGTGTAAGCAACCCGCCGTTGTAGCTGGCGAAGTTTCCGCCCGAGATCGCATACCCTCCGAAGAAGGTGGCACCCATCGCCTGGGTGTTCTGTTCAAAACCAAGCTCCACGCCACGACTGCGGTAAAAGCCAATCTCATCAAAACT
The DNA here is from genome assembly GCA_964618435.1 of uncultured Solibacteraceae bacterium. Taxonomy (GTDB): domain Bacteria; phylum Acidobacteriota; class Terriglobia; order Bryobacterales; family Bryobacteraceae; genus JACTMJ01. The sequence continues at coordinate 22,686 of CAZUAX010000031.1, read as the reverse complement.
GGAACCGGCTTTCAGTTTCAGATCGAAATTCCCCTGAGCCATCAGATATTCAGCCTGCGCGATGGTGCGCTCCAGCTCAGCTATGGTCAGCAAGGGGTAGGTTTGGGCAACGCTTCCCAGAACATCATCCAGCCGAATCATGGGTAGGACAGAGGGATCCACTACAGTTCCCAGAGACGGCCGTGGCATCCATGCTTCACGATAGCGCTCTGGAATCTGGCCAGGCTGCATAGGCAGCAGATAGGATGGCGTTTCCGGCACCGCCGCGCCAGCGGGGCGCGCGAATTCCACGGGCGAAATTGGCGGCGGCGCTTCCGGCAGCGGGGGCTGCTGGCTTGAGGATTCAGGTGAACTGGCAGGCGCAGTGGCAGGCCGCTGCGATGCTTCGGCTGGCTGCGCTTGACCCATCAGGTTGAACGCCCAGAATCCCAAAACCAGGGCACCCAGGAAAACCCGGGTCCAGCAGGCAAAAGAGGGGATCATTTGTCCCCCTTCGCTTTCGCCCCGCGCATGCCCGCGCCCGGCTCATCGGGAGCGATCACCGGTGGGAATCCGTTGAACTGTCGCCAGAGTTCGAAGCCCAGCGGAACCTGATTCAGCAGCACCCATCCGTTGGCTCGAACACCCTGCCGCAAATAGGTATTGGATGGCCAAGGGTCGTCGGTTTCGTCCTGTTCCACCAGGACCCTAAACTTGCCGGTCCCATTATCGGTGGGGTCCACCAGCAGCACCTTGCCACCGAAGGTACCCACGGCCACGCTCGGCCAGCCAACAAACTGGATGGCCGGCCAGCCCTCAAACTGCAACCGGACGAGATCACCGCGGTTGATGAGAGGCATATCGTTACCGCTGACGTAAAGCTCCACTACCTGGTAGCCCGTTTCTGGAACCAGCACTGCAAGGGATTCGCCTGACTTTACGAACTCTCCACCCTGATTAGCAATAATGCGGAAGATGGTACCGTCGCGGGGTGCCGTCACCTGAAGCGTATTCTGCCGGTTAAGCGCAATTTCACGACTGGCGATGGAGGCGCGGGAGCTTTCCACAGTGGAGAGCGCGGACTGATAGGAGGCCTTCGCGCTGTCGATGGTGGATTCGTTATCCGCAAGGATCTTATCGACATCCGCCACGCGGGCGATTCGTTCCCGGCGCGCGGCCGCCAGCGCAGCCTCTGCACGCTCCACTTCTGCGCTTGTGCGGAGGATGTCCGCTTCGGCGAGTTCCACATTACGGATAGAAGTGAGGCCGCGCGCGACCAGTTGCTTCTGCCGGTCGATATTTTGCTGTGCCGCAACGCGAGAGGCTTTAGCTGCTTCGATAGCCTGTTCAGCCGCGCGTACCTGATCTTCGGCAATTTCCACGCGGGCCTTGGCAATATCGACGGCGTTGTTCCGCGACACCATCAATTGGTTAATCCGGTTGCCAAGAAATGTAGCCTGATCGATTGCCTGGTTCAATCGCGCCTGCTCAGCCTGCAATTGGGCACGAAGGCTTTCCACCACGTTGGGGTCGTTGTCCACAAGCTCAAGCAGCAAATCGCCTGTGCGCACGCGAGCGCCCTCCACCACCTTCCAGTCCTTAATGCGACCGTCAACCGGGGCATCGATAAATTGCTGTCGCTCAATGGGCGCGAAGGCGACCACGCGTCCGGAACCGGGAAGGTTCTGCTGCCAAGGCACGAACGTGAGTACCAGGGCGGAGATGATCACGAGGGCGAAGATCATGCGTGCAAGCACCATCGCCGCGTTGGGCGAGCGCATGGTTCGCAGAATGGGCAGTGCGTCGTACTGCGCTGGAGGTGCGTGAGTGGCCATGACGGTGTTGTCTCCCTCAAGCTGCCTGGGCTGTTCGCTGAGTCTTTATCGCGAAACTAGTCCAATGCGTCTAGATGGAATACTGGAAGTCCTCTTCAATAACCGGGCGAAGTTTGCCCTTTTCCATGAAATAAAGCGCATCGCAGCGGTTTGCAATCAGGCGGAGGCTACTTGCGTGAGCGATCAGCACAAGCGTCCAAGGCTGCTCTGGGTCACACAGGACATTCACAAGATCCGCCTCGCAGTCAATGTCGTCAAGAGCAACAAAATCCTCATCCACAATCAGGAGGCGAGGCTGGCTGACAATGGCACGGGCCACCATCAAGGCCACTGCCTGTCTGGGCGAGAGGGGACGGCCACCCGTGAGAAGTTCCGTGTCAATCCCCTTAGGCAATGCGTTTACCGCTTCAAAAATACCTACCTGCTGCAAGACCCGGCGGATCTCCTGCAGCGAGACGTCCGGATTACCAAGCCGGATATTGTCCGCGATGCTGCCTTCGAAGATTTCCACCTCACGTACCAGGGAAACCTGGGTACGCAGGTCGCGCAAGCTGATCTGGCGGTAGTCCATGCCATCCAACGCAACAAAGCCTTGCGTGGGACGTCGCAACCCATAGAGCATGTCCACCAGGGTGCTCTTCCCCGAGCTGCCCAGGCCCACCACCCCAACCCTACCTCCAGGCGCGATCTCCAAGTCCACACCATCGAGGACATTCTTCTTGGCGGCGTAGCCATAACTCACGGCCCGAACGGTTAGCGCAGCAGGCTTACCGGCATCCGGCGCTGGCTCGCTGCCACCATCTTCCAGGGGCAAGTCGAGCAGGTGCCCTACTTTGTTCGACGCAGCGGTGAGGTCATAGAAGGTTTCGAGTTGTTTTCCAAACTTCGCAAAGCTGGTCACGACAAGAGTCACAATCAGTTCCGCCGCAACAAGCTGGCCCAAGGTCAACTGCCGCTCAATCACCAACCATCCACCAAAGCCCAAAAGCGCGGCGCTAGCCAAAGCCTGGATAAAAACAGTGCCGATGACCTGCCGGAAAAGAACGCGGAAGTGGGCGCGACGACGAATGCTCCATGTGGTAACCAGTTCGTCAGTCCGCGAGAAGGCATAGCTCATGCCCGCTCCAGACTTGAACGTCACCGTGTTGCGCGCCAGCTCTTCCAGCCAGGCCGCCACGCCGTACTTCGCGAAGGATTCATCCACCGCCGTACGGATGGCTCCGATTCCGAGAGGCCAGATGACGAAGAAGATGCAAGCCAGAAGAATGATGTCGAACACCAGCAACAGCGGGTGATAGAAGCCCAGTAGGATAAGGCCGATGAGGGTGGACGTGATGATGGCCATGCCATCGATCAACAGAAAGGCTGCAGCCTTCTGCACAGTGATGATATCGAAGAACCGATTTACGAGTTCCGGCCCGTGCATGGTGTCAAAAGCATCTTTGCGCACGTGCAGGAGTGTGTGCATGATTTGCGCGGAGATCCGCGCAAACAAACGGCGCTGCATAATCTCCACCATGTAGGTACGCATGGCGGTGAGGACACCGGCGAAAGACAGCACCACCAGCACAATCGCGGTAAGAACCACCAGTGGCTGCAACACCGTACCAAAGGCTACTGTATTAACCAGCGCCTGCACCGCTACAGGCACCACAAGCGAAAGTAACCCGACGGCGATCGAGTAGATGATGATCACCCATAACGTGCTGCGCTCATCAGCAAACAAAGCACGAATATGGTCCATGGGGCTGGCGTGGTCATGTTCGTCGTGCGCGGCGTGGCTGCCCCCGCCGTGGCCGTTTCCACCATGGTCGATACTTTTCTCGGCACTCTCTGGAGCATCCGTATGGCTGTGTTTGGAATCCACGCCCGCCCAATCGAGCAGTTGGTCCTGCGAATTGGCGCCTATCGCCTGCATAAAACGCTCGGTAGTGATGGTGGTGGTGCGTCGATTTTCGCCACAGATCGCAACCCGAACCTTGTTGCCCCACTTTTCGCGAAGCACAAGCCATCCCTTAAGTTCAGAATCGTCGCCGACGAAAATCACCCAGGGTGAACGAGGGCTGGCCGTTTCAAGAACCTGACGCACGGACTTACGGACTGTGAAACCGACCACACCAAAATGGGTGCAAGCGGCCAGGAATAATTCTGTCCAACTCGCCACGGGACGGCTCCATCGGAAATCCGCTTCGCCGCCGTGGGCCGGATGCAACTCCCCATCCGTAGCGCACTCCAATGCAGCGCGAAGGGGCGCGATAAGTGCCCGGGCCGCGGACGCAGTTTCCGTGCTCATTTGATGCTGATCCTTCCCTGTTCCGAGGATACTTCCGCAGGCGGGTGACCCGGAGGAGCAAATGGCCCAAGCATGTACGTATTGTCCACCAGCCAGATGCGCGTGTCCGCTGGACAGGCCATTGAACACTAATTGAGGGATAGCCTGAAGCGAAGACGCCGGGTGCAGAATTCGAAATAACGTCCCGCCAAGGGGTGACACACCGAGAGGCTGAAGTCAGCGACTTCCATTTCGGTGTACCTCAGGTTAGATGCTTTACTCGCCTGATCGTTTCAGCAATCGAAAAATCGGGTTCCCTTACCAGAATCACTTGGACCCGCACCCGCTTACACTTTGCGTCTCACGCTGTCGCGGTGCAACTCGGCTAGAAGCTGATGCCCAGACCCACCGAGAACTGGTTTTGCCGAAAACTGCCCGAAGTATCCTGTGTCTGGAATAGCCGGGGACTCGGAGAGACGGCCTGGCGGAAGTCCACTCGCGTGTGCAGCAACTCACTTAATTGCACCCGAACACCTGCGCCGTAGTTGGCTCCTGGACGGTTCACCGTTACTCCACTGAAGAGGCCGAAGCCGGGTGGATAGAAACTGATCAAGCCGCCTCCCACTGTTGCGTAGGGACGTACTTTCGAACCTTCGGGCGTAGCGGAAAGCACAAGGTTGTAGAACAACTGGCCGATACTCATGCCTTGATCCAGAGCGACGGTATCGCCCACGGGCACCTTGATGTTGGCCCGAGTGAACACATAACTAAACTCGTGCGAAAGGAACCTACGGCTGTGCAGCGTAAGGCGAGGGGAAAACAGAAAACCGCTCCCCATGTTTACTGGACTGCCAACCGGACCTTGTGATGGGTCTGTGACGCCAATGGAACCAATCGACCGGCCACCGGCATTAGCAGCCCCCATACTGATGGATACATCAAGACTCTGTGCAGCCAGGGTCAACGGCAGTAACAGGAAAACGGTGAGTACGGTAAAGAGGTAGGTTTTCATAGCGTGTAGGTCATTACCAGGGATTCAAGCAGAAGCAGAACACCCTACACCTGCTGAGATGCCCTAAATCTGCAAACTGTTTCGCGGAGCATTCCTTCGAAACACTCAGGTCCGGTGCTAATCCTACAACAGAACTACGTGGACTTCGCCCGGTCCGTGGACGCCCCGCACAAGGATCTGCTCGATATCCGCAGTCCGGCTGGGACCTGTGATGATCACCATGGAACTGCTGAGCTTGGCTGGCTCCGGCACCAGGGAAAACAGCTCATCGAGTCCGCTGAGCAGGCGCTCCCTGGGAACGACCGCCAGGTGTACAGGGGGAAGCAGAGAAATCAGGCGCGCTTCATCGTGCGACGAAAGCATCACCAGGCTGCCGGTATCGGCGAGGGCATAGTCCGCGGAGGTAACGCCGATGTCACAATGGGCGGCGGCTTCGCGCAGTTGGCTGAGATCGGTGATGCCGCTCTCCACGCCGGGGATGTCGGTGATGCCCAACTCCTTTAACAACGGAGCGTTGGAAGCCAGGGCGCGCTTGCCATCAATCAAGGAGCCCACAAATTCGCAGGCCTGCTCAGCATCGGGCGCCACAAACGTGCGGGCGTTCAAGGCTTCCAGTGCATTGACGAACTGATCAATGCGGGCTCCCTGGTCCACAACCGGGACGCGAATGCGTGCCTCGGGAGGGTTAGCGATTCCTTGCCCAGGTGCGCGGCCCAACGCGCCACGGATCGCCGCCAACATCGCTTCACGGCTCATTGGATCTGCCCTTCCGTCTCGCCCGGATCTGCCGGAGCTTGCGTCGCCTGCCCTTGCTGGCTGCGTCGTTCCCGCCAGAGTTGGCGAAAACTCTTGCCCGGAGGCAGTGGCAGGTCCCTCTCGGATAACCAGCCCTTGACGGGCCCCAGATTCATAAAGAAGGGCAACTGGGAGGACCATCCGCCCACCCCTGCGTCTTGCAATACCCAACTTCCCGCGGCACCGGCAGCACGATACAGTTGCGGACTGCTCATTAGCTTTGCCCAGGCCTGAAAACCAAGCTTCTCCAACTTATCTTCGCCCTTCGCTGCTTTTGCCGCTTCAATGTCGCCTCGCAGTTCCAGCAGCATGCGCGGAATTTCTATCTTTACGGGGCATACTTCGCCACACGCCCCGCAGAGACTGGAGGCATGAGGAAGCCAGGGGTTTTTATCGAGCCCTTCAAACTGCGGGGTAAGGATCGCGCCAATGGGCCCTGAGTAAACCCATGGATAGTTGTGGCCTCCAATACGGCGGTAAACGGGGCAGATATTGAGGCAGGCACCGCAACGAATGCAGAACAGCGCCTGTCGTTTGTCAGCATCTCGCAGCACCTTGGTACGGCCGTTATCCAGCAGCACCACATAGAATTCTTCCGGACCGTCGATCTCGCCCTCACGCCGGGGTCCTCCCAGGAAAGAGGTGTACACCGTCAGGGGCTGGCCGGTACCACTGCGCCCAAGCAACTTTAGGAAGGTAGCGAGGTCCTGCGCACGGGGAATCACCTTCTCTATGCCGGCCACGGCCACATGCACCTTAGGAGCGGTGGTCGAAAGACGCGCGTTCCCTTCGTTTTCCACCAGCACTACAGCTCCGGAATCAGCCACCAGGAAGTTTGCCCCGCTCACGCCGATGTCAGCTTCCAGGAACTTCTCGCGCAGGATGCCACGGGCGATCTGCGTCTGTTTCTCCGGTACTTCTTCGCGCTGAATATGGAGTTTTTCTTCGAAGATGTCCGCCACTTCGTAACGGGTCATGTGCAGGGCGGGAGCCACGATATGGTAAGGCTTCTCGTGCGCCAGTTGCAGGATATACTCGCCAAGATCCGTCTCCACCGGTTCCAGGCCATGTTCTTCGAGGTGGTCGTTGAGGTGGATTTCCTCGGTAGTCATCGATTTGGATTTCACCAGAATCTTTGACTTCCGTTTCTTGGCCAGCCCAAGCAGGAAGTCCACTACTTCTTTGCCGTCGCGGCACCACACCACCTTGCCGCCGTTGGCTTCCACATTCTGCTCAAACAGTTCGAGGTAATGGTCCAAATGGTCAATGGCATGGCGCTTAATCTGGTTAGCCTGCGTCCGAAGTTCCTGATAGTCGGGGAGGATTGCTTCCGTGACGGTGCCCTTACGCTTGTCTACCAGGCGCCCGGTGGCAGTATAAATAGCCAGTTGGAGTTTGGGATTATCCAGCGCGGGATGCAGTTGAGGCTGAATGGCAGTAATCTCTTTCATGCTGCGCCTCCCGAAAGCACTTCCGCCAGATGTAACGCGCGGATGTCCAGACCCTCTCGTCGCATGGCTCCCTCAATCTGCATCAGACAACTGGAATCAATCGACACCACCGCAGAAGCGCCCGTGCGTCGAATACTCTCCACCTTGGTGTGAGCCATTGCGCCGGAAAGCTCGGCGAACTTCACAGAAAAAGTGCCCCCGAAGCCACAGCACTCTTCAGCCGTGTCCATTTCCACCAGTTCAAGGCCGCGCACGTGGCTAAGCAGCCGGCGGGGACCCTGTTTGATTCCTAACTCGCGTAACGCGTGGCAGGAGTCGTGGTAAGTGACTTTTGCAGGATAGGTGGCGCCCACGTCCTCCACTTTCGCTACTTCCAACAGGAAACGGGAGAACTCCCAGATGCGCGGTTCCATGCTATGGACGCGCCGGAGACCGGCCTCGTCGTCGCGAAACAACTCGGTGAAGTGATGGCTGCACATTGCCGTGCAGGACCCACTGGGCAGAACGATGTATTCGGCGTCCTCGAACACATCAAGGAAGTGCCGGGCCACGGTGCGGGCTTCGTCCCTAAATCCACTGTTAAAGGCCGGCTGCCCGCAGCAGGTTTGGTCCTCACGGAAATCAATGGCATAGCCAAGGCGTTCCAGGACGGTAGCCATGGCCAACCCCACTTTGGGGAACAATTGATCAACCAGACAGGTGACGAAGATACTGACGCGCGTGGACATGAATCCACGATTCTAGCAGAGGGCCAGCGCTAGAACTTGCGGAAGATCAGACTACCGTTGGTTCCCCCGAAGCCAAAGGAGTTCGATAGCGCGTACTCAAACTTCCCCTGCCGCGCCTCGTTCGGCACAAAATCAAGATCGCAGCCCTCGTCGGGGTTTTCCAGATTCATAGTGGGGGGCAGGATCTGCTCTCGCAGCGCCAACACGGTGAAGCCTGCCTCAATGCCGCCCGCGCCGCCCAACAGGTGGCCGGTCATGGATTTGGTGGAACTCACACAGAGTTTGTAGGCATGATCGCCAAAGCAACGCTTGATCGCCTCTACCTCAATGCGGTCGCCCACTTCCGTAGATGTTCCGTGCGCATTGATGTAACCAATTTGCTCGGGTTCGAGGCCAGCATCTCGCAGTGCATTGCGCATTACGCGGTAGGCGCCCTCACCATCGGCGGGAGGCGATGTCATGTGATGTGCATCACCGCTCATGCCATAGCCCACCACTTCGGCAAGAATCTCCGCACCCCGCGCCCGCGCGGACTCTAACTCCTCCAACACGAGGATGCCCGCACCCTCACCCACGACGAAGCC
>CAZUAX010000031.1:0-13930 GCA_964618435.1 uncultured Solibacteraceae bacterium | reverse complement strand
CCGCCGATCCCACTGCCGATGTAGACGCCTATGCGCTCAGCGTTTTCTTCGGTTACCACGATGCCGCATTGACGCACAGCCTCGTCCGCAGCCGCCACCGCGAAGTGGATGAAGCGGCCCATCTTGCGCGCTTCCTTGCGTTCCAGGAACCGGGTGGCATCAAAGCCTGTCACTTCTCCGGCGATGTGGCAGGCAAACAGGGAAGCATCGAAGGCCGTAATCGGGCCTATCCCCACATCTCCGCGCTGGATGGCGCTCCACGTTTCCGGGGTGGTTTCCCCTACAGGCGTGGTTAATCCGATCCCTGTTACTACAACCCTGCGTGACAATCGAATCACTCCTTCACAGCCGGACTGGCTTTGCACTCAGTCCACCGGACCGGCCTTGCACTCAGTCCCAAAGAGATTTTGAGAGGCCGATGCGGCATTTGGATGATCCAAGCGCCAGAGCAGGCATCAACCCCATGGAAGAGAGTGGGCCAAGCTTTTCACACCCCGGTGCCTCAACACAGGAGCGTTGCCCAAGCACAGCATGCCGAACACCCCGCACCGGTCACTGGGATACCAGCGGGGCAGCTACTTCTTCTTCGAGGAGATATAATCCACCGCGTTCTGGACAGTGGTGATTTTCTCGGTGTCTTCGTCCGGAATGTCCATTTCGAAGGCTTCTTCGAAGGCCATTACCAGTTCCACGATATCCAGGGAGTCAGCACCCAGGTCTTCCACAAAGGAGGCCTTGCCCTCTACCTGTCCCTCGTCAACGCCGAGTTGTTCGACGATAATTTCTTTGACTTTGCTTTGAACTTGCTCCGCAGTCATCACGATCCTCCAAAAAGGTCCACAAACTTCTGAATTCTAGCATGAAGCAAGGCTCCGGTCGTGCATCATGGCTTCAAAATCGAAGGCTCTTCACCCAAGCGGCCCAGAGAAGTGCGCCAATCGCGCAATCTGGGCTGTGCTGGCGGAAGGATAGCCCGGAAGACACTAAAAGAACAGGAAGCGCCGCTTCTCCTGCGCCCGCTTTCGGATGGCGTCAAGCACGAATTCGCGTCTCCCCTCACGAAACGAAGCCAGAACCTGATCTTCCGGTAATCCTGCCACTCTTCCCAGCAACAGGTAGGGGGCTTCTGCATGCTCCGGCGTTTTCCAAACGGCCATTTGCCCAAGGGGGGTAAGCCCGCGCTCCTCCAGGGTCAGCAACACCGCTTCCGGGCGATCCTGGGTAAGCCGCACCAGCATGCGCGCGGCCTCCATCCGGTCTGCCCAAACAACCGAATGCAGCATCTCGATAAACCATGTACTGCTAATCTCCGTGACGGCATCCTGGCCGTCGCCTGGGTGCTGGCGTACCAACTCCAAGCTGCGTAGTGCGTTTTGCCGGACATCCGGGTTGAAGTCGCGCAACGCGTACTGGAGATGCCCCTCTACCGCGCGACGGTTCTTGGAATAGGTAAGGATATTCACGGCCGCTGCACGCACCTCATCATCGGCGGCACGCCGCAGCAACTGCCCTAATTCGCCCACATAAGGGTCCACAAGCAACACGAGCGTTTCCTGCACCCGCCTTGCGTCTGGGTCCACAGAAAGCGGATAGCCGTATTCGTAAGTCTCTCCGGTTTGTCCCTTTTCGTGGGCGGTTTCCAGGGCACGCAAGAGGCGCTGATACACCAGTTCGAGTTTCAAAGGGATCTGCAGATCCTCGCCCGGGGGAGAATGTAAGGCGAAGGGGCGGCTTCCCGACTCCATCACGCCTATGTACAGGACGATGTCGTCAGCCAGGCAGCAGTAACCCTCAACGTGCGCGCGCACCACGTCGTTGGAGGTCTCGATCTTCTCTTCGATTTCCCGCTTCGAGGATGGCAGCGGGTCCCCCGGTCGCAGGCCCGCGAGGCGCGCTAAACGATCCGGGTTCAGTTTCTCGTAGCCGTAAGTTTCGACCACCCCGATGCGGGGGGCCTGCGCGGACAATCCACACGTGAACGCGAGGACGACCAGCAAGCAGTGGATGCATTTGAACATAGGAAAGGGCGCAGGGCGCCAAACGTGATACGCGCCCGGCGCCCTTTTGGCTACTACGCTCTTGTGGCCTGCTTTTCAGCCTGTACGCCAATGATCGGCAGCACGAGTCGCTCGTTATTGTAGGCCTTGTACATGAGAAACAGGTACAGGAAGAATGCCGCCATCGAGAGAACAAGCGTCACCAGAGTTCCCAGCAAAGAGCCCAGCCAGCCCAGAACCGGAATGAGCGCCACAATCACGCTGAGGATCCCAAGCGTGAAGAAGATGGCGATCAGCGCGACGGCCAGGAAGATCGACTGAAAGGCGTGAAACCGGATTAGCGAGTTTCTGTTGTAAGGCTCCACCACCAGAAAGACAATGCTGGCAATGATCCCAAGAGCGAAGGGCAAATAGCAGAGCATGCTTGAGATGTTGTCGTCCATCCCGCCTGTGGAAGGCCCTTGCTGCGGGGGCGGCCCTTGCTGGTAGCTGCCCTGAGGCGGATAGCCGCCGGGAGGCGGCGCTGCCCCTCCTGGTTGCTGAAAGTTCCCTTGATTCGGCGTTCCCATGGTCTTCTCCTTCATTGTTTCCGCGCCGCGATTTTCCAATTTGCGACGGAACTCGCGGCTGCGTTCAGATTCCGTAACTCGAAACTGAAGGCCGCTCTCTGGCTAAAGCATGCGCGAAGCCGCAACAGAATGGCTCAACCTCGTTTTTCCAGCAGCATCTGTAGCCCAATCACAATCATGAAAACGGCATAGAGCTTTCTGGCCATTCCCGCAGGCAGATTGATCATCAGTCTGGCCCCAAAAAACGCCCCTGCAGCCAGCCCGGCGGCGATGAGCGCCGCATACTTAATGTTGATGTGGCCGTTTCGATAGTACTCAAGCGCGCCCAGAATTCCTACGGGTGGAATCAGGGCGGCAAGGCTGGTGCCTACAGCATCCACCTGCTTCAACTTGGCGAAAAAGACCAAGGCTGGCACAATGACGATGCCGCCTCCAATCCCAAACAATCCCGCGCAAACGCCCGCACCCAAACCGATAGCTAGCAAAACCAGATAGAACGGCATTTCCGTTCGAGTGTAACAGACCAAGTGAAGGAGCGAATCTGAAGCGGTAGAAAGAAGTTACGACGCGTGCTGATGCAACTTCAGGCACCCCCGAAACATCGGATAACCAGACAGCCGATTGCTACAATCGGATGAACTGACACCCCAGAGGGGATTATGCCCGCGATTGCCACTATCACTGAAGAAATCCTGGAGTTGAAGCGGGAGCGCCATGCGGTGATCCTGGCACATCACTACCAGGATGCTGAGATCCAGGAACTGGCGGACAGCGTGGGCGACAGCCTGGAACTGGCCCGAGCCGCCCAGCGGTTTGACGGGGATGTGATTGCCTTCTGTGGAGTCTGGTTCATGGCCGAGACCGCGAAGGTGTTGAATCCAAAGAAGACCGTCGTGGTGCCAGACCGCGAGGCCGGTTGTAGCCTGGTGGATAGTTGCCCTGCTGACCGCCTGCGCGCCTTCAAGCAGTTGCATCCCGAGTATAAGGTGGTGAGTTACATCAACACCTCGGTGGATGTGAAAACCGAAAGCGACATCATCTGCACATCCCGCAATGCCGTACAAGTAGTGAACTCCATCCCAAAAGATCAGCCGATCCTTTTTTGTCCGGACATTAACCTTGGCAACTATGTTCAGAGGGAAACGGGACGAGACAACATGCGCATTTGGCAGGGTGCTTGTATTGTTCACGCCACATTCCCCGCGCGTAAGGTGACGGAAGCCAAAATGGCCCACCCGGATGCCAAGGTTGCGGCACACCCGGAATGTCCGCCTGACGTCCTGCGTATGGCGGACTTTATCGGCAGCACCTCCGCGATCATCGACCATTGCGTGGAGGCAAGCGAGCCTGAGTGGATTGTGATGACGGAATCCGGCGTCCGATTTTCGCTGGAGCGCCGAGCCCCCGGCAAGACCTTCTATTTCGTTGCCAATGAAATGTGCAATTGCAGCGAGTGTCCGTACATGAAGCGGAACAGCCTTGAGAAACTGCGGGATTGCCTGCTTCACCTGGAACCGCAGGTTGAGCTTTCCGATGAGACCATTGAGCGCGCGCGGTTACCGATTGAGCGCATGCTGGCACTTCGATGACACCAGAAACCTTGGGAGCCTCTCCCCCTTCTCATGCGACCGCGCACCGGCCAACGGCTGCGGGCGCACCGGTGGACACTTTCAACCGCGTCCATGACAACCTGCGTATCAGTGTGACTGATCGCTGCAATATCCGCTGCTTCTACTGCATGCCGGAAGAGGGCGTACAGTTCCAACCCCGCCAGGAAATCTTGAGTTTTGAAGAGATTACCCGCTTTGTGCGAATTGCGGCGGAGCTGGGAATCACAAAATTGCGGCTCACTGGAGGCGAGCCACTGGTACGTAAGGATCTGCCGGACCTTGTGGAGATGCTTGCCTCTATCCCTGGCATTCGCGATATCGCCCTCACCACCAACGCGGTACTGTTGAAGGACCTTGCCGCCCCGCTTCGCCGCGCGGGCTTGCATCGCCTAAACATTCACCTGGACACCCTTGACGCCGCCAAGTTTCGGGAAATCACACGCCGTGATGACTTCGAGAAGGTGATGCGGGGGATTGAGGCTGCCCAAGCCGAAGGCTTTCCGGTGAAGCTCAACGCAGTTGCCGTGAAGGGACTGGTGGAGGATGACATCGCTCCCCTTGCCCGCTTTGGACGCGAGCGCGACATTGAGGTTCGATTCATCGAGTTCATGCCACTGGACGCGCAGGGCATCTGGGATCGCAACGGGGTGCTGAGCGCCTCAGACATGCTAGACATCTTGACGCGAGAGATTGGCCCGCTGGAAGAAATTCCCGACCGAGACCTGCGAGCCCCCGCAACGGAGTACCGATTTCTTGACGGAGTGGGCCGCGTGGGCTTTATCGCCTCCGTCACCCGGCCCTTCTGCCTGAACTGCAACCGCATCCGCCTCACTGCCGACGGCCACCTTCGCTACTGTCTCTTCGCCATTGAGGAAACCGACGTGAAGCACCTGCTGCGCGGGAGCGCCTCCGATGCGACCATCGCTGATGTGATTCGCGACACCGTGCAACGCAAATGGATTGGCCACGAGATTAATTCCGCGAAGTTTGTGCCGCCACCCCGGCCGATGTATGCCATTGGCGGCTAACCAGATGCCAAGCGCGCCCGAATTCGTTTACCCTTAGATCTAACGATGGCCCCCGCCCAGAAACTTGCCTGCGTTATCCTGAGCCTCCTTTTCCTGGTTGCGCCGCTGCGTGCAGTTACGACGCCCGAGGATGTCCGCAAGGCTCTGGATAGCGTTGCCTCCTATCAGACTCAGGGTGAGGAGCACGGGGCATTTTCTCCGGAGTTGGCAGCGCGCCTGCAATTGCTGCGGCGGCGCGCCCGAGACTTTGCCTTTGGAAGCGTGCTGGACGCCGCACGCCACACTAGGGATGGGGCGTCGCTGCTAACGAAAGCCCGCCAGCGCACACTGCAGGCGGGAATCCCACTCCGCGGCAAAGCGGCATGGATGACAGACCAGTTTTCCCCTTCCGTGCGCATCCAGTATTTTCCAGTGCAAGATGCCAACTCCTGGGTGGGCGCGCGAGTCCACGTGGGAATTCCCTGCGGGGAGGATGTGTCGCTGTATCTTTGGAAGCTCGATGACGATGAGGAGTCCGGCAGGCTTGTGCCGGAACTCACCTTTGCAAGGGAGAGCCCGCTCACTGACCTTGCCACCAGCACGGGCACGCTGCATGTGGCCACCCGGCTCGACAGCCCGGACGGCGTCCCCCAGCTTGCCACCATCGAAACCGGAGTCTGGTGTAATTCGCAATGGCGGAAAGCTCTGCTGCAAGTGGTGCGCGGCAGTGATCACCCGTACCGCCCGGAGCGAATCTTCACTCATGATGAACTCGCGTTCGTGGGGGCTGACAACGCGCCTACGGTGGAGCGTACGGCCAGCGGATTCCGCTTCCACTACCTCAGTCAGTATTGGCTGGACCCACGGCAGCACAGCCGCGTAAAGCGGATTGATCTGCGCATTGAAGGCGGTCACGCGGAAATTATGGCGCCCTTGGACGAGAACCCCGCGCTGTTCCTGGACCACTGGCTAACCGAGCCCTGGACAACGTCCCGTGCGTGGACTACCGGCGAAAACCTGAACGCCCTCCGCACCTGGCACGACTCGCTATCGCCCAATTCCCCATCGCGGGTTGCTGCCGAGTTGCTGGGCCAAGGCGGTTGCCAGGGCGACCCCACGACCTTCTTTGTGCAACTGCACACGGAGAAGCCGGATCGCGGACAAACGGCGACAGGCCAGAACGTCTATGGCATTCTAAAGCGGCAGGCTGACGGCTTCCGAGTGCAGCGGATTGCCTCCGAACTGCCCTCTGGTTGTGACTTGGGCACGGCCCTGGGGACGGGCCAGGCGAATTAGAATAGCCCAAGTTTTTCAGACCTCATACTCCCTTCCCTTCCCCCATACTTCGCGATAGCATGCCAGCGGAGGCGCCGTCATGCTGCTGATTCGTTCCATTGCAGACAAACTCGGAATTGATGAAGACGATCTGGAGTATTACGGGAAGTATACGGCCAAGCTGCGGTTGGAATTACTTGACCGCATGGAGCCCCGAGGCAAGTTGATTCTGGTGACCGCAGTCACCCCTACCAGCCATGGCGAGGGGAAGACCGTGGTTTCCATCGGCCTGACACAAGGTCTGCAGCGACTTGGCAAGCAGGCCGTAGCCACACTTCGGGAACCATCACTGGGACCGGTTTTCGGACTGAAGGGTGGCGCGACCGGTGGCGGCAACTCGCAGGTAATCCCCAGCGAGATGATCAATCTGCACTTTAACGGGGATTTCCATGCCATCACCTCCGCGCACAATCTGCTGGCGGGCTTAATCGACGCGCACCTCCATCATGGCAATGCGCTTCGTATCGACGTGGATGAGATTGCCTGGCCGAGAGCCCTGGACATGAATGACCGCGCCCTGCGCCATGTCATTGTAGGCCTGGGCGGCAAGGTAAACGGCATCCCCCGCGAAACCGGATTTGTGATCACGGCCGCCAGCGAGATGATGGCCATCCTCGCCCTCGCGCGTGACCGCGCCGACCTGCGCGAGCGCCTGGGCCAGATCGTGATTGGCAATAACCTGGACGGCAAACCCGTGCGTGCTGCGGACCTGCAATGTACCGGTGCGCTGATGGTCTTGCTGAACGAAGCCATCATGCCCAATCTGGTGCAGACTACTGAAGGCGCCCCTGCCCTGGTCCATGCCGGCCCGTTCGCCAATATCGCGCATGGGACTTCCAGCATCATCAGTCAGCGTATGGCTCTGCGGCTGGCAGACTATGTGGTGAACGAGACTGGATTTGCGGCGGACCTGGGGGCGGAAAAGTACCTCAACGTCGTGATGCCCTCCAGCGGCATGAAGCCGCATCTGGCTGTGCTGATCGCCAGTGCCCGGGCGCTCTGCACCCAGGGGAGCGGCGATGAGAGCGGCCCCTTCGACGTCCCCACTCTGCGCAAGGGCCTCTGCAACCTGGGCCAGCATTTGGAGAACCTGCGCAAGTTTCATCTGCCCACCGTGGTGGCCATCAACCGGTTTCCCGCGGATGGCCAGGATCTGCTGGACGAAATCAGCGCCTATTGTCGTGAACGCGGGGTGGCCTGTGCCTTGGCGGATGTCTACGCCCAGGGAGGCGCAGGAGCCATCGAACTGGCACAAACCGTGCTGGATCAACTGGAGCAGGGGCCGGAAGCCGACCCCCGGCCGCTCTACACCCCCGACCTTACTCTGCTCACCAAAGTGGAAACCGTGGCGCGCGAAATCTATCGTGCAGACGGTGTCTATGTGGAGCGCGAGGCCCGGCGCAAGCTGGATCGCTTTGAGAGACTGGGCTTTGGACGCCTTCCGGTGTGTGTGGCGAAGACCCAATCGTCCTTCACCGACAACCCGAAGGCGTATGGCGCACCACGCGGATGGACGCTCACGGTTAGTGATGCGCATCTGGCCGCGGGAGCGGGCTTTGTGGTGGTAATCGCCGGCAACATCATGCGCATGCCAGGCCTTGGACGCGACCCTCAGGCCGCCCACCTGGATGTCGACGAAGCGGGAGCCATCCAAAACCTGCGTTGAGGCCTGCCGGGGAGCCCGCGTGGGCTTCCCCGGCAGACCTGGCCCTGTCCCTAGCGCCTACAGCCACCGATTAGGAGGCGGAAACGATCTTCTCCAGCAGCCAAAGTGCGCCGATAAACCCGCCTGCAATCAGGAAAACCTTGATGGCAAGTGCGGTGTCGGACTTCGTCGCAACCGGCACCTCGGCCGGAGCGATTTCCGCCGCCACCTTGGTGGTGGTGGCATTGTTGTTCGATTTCATGAATGAATTCCTTCTCTGGTAAACACGCGACCATGCCAGAGCACGTGCGCCAGCGGGCGGACGGCTCGATTCACTTGCGAGGGAACATGGTTCAGGCTGAAGGAACTGGCGGCGCGCGGCTGCCGAGGCCCGTACCCTGTAGATCAAACGCCTGCGGGAGGCGGAGCAACCAAAGATAGGGAGTGCTTATCGGCTCCGGAAGGTGATTTGTGCTCTGAGTGAGAGCGCCCGGCACGCTGGCAAGCGGCTTCACTTGCCGGACGTCTGACGCAGCCAGCAAGGGCCCTGTGCAGGCAAGGTCGTGAATTTCCAGGGGAACGGAAACGTTGAGCGCAAGGGAAGCAGGAGGTTGCGCCGGCAGCAGCGCGAAGCAAGCAACAAACAGCATCCCGGCGAGCGAAACTCCACGGCGGTTCCGTTCGTACCATTGGAAGGCGAAATCCACGTGTTGCTTGTAGATGCCTGGCTACCTCGCCCGTATTATCGACGAAAAACAGCGTAGGTACAATGGGAAAAGTGGGGTGACCACCGTTGAGGTAGTTTGCGCAGCGTACCATCAGGCTGCTGCATGCAACCGAACCACTGATGCACAGTCCTGACGATTAGCCAAGCAGGCACGGGCCCATGCACTTGGGCCCTCGGTTCGGTCCACCCCATCCATTTGGAGTGACCCATGAACATATCCTCTTCTTTCCGGCGCGCACTGGTGCCGGTAGCGTTTCAAGCGCTTCAAGTTGCGGGATTGTGCATGGCTCTGAGCCTGCTTCCGGCCACCGCCGGACAGGCTGAGCCAGGCAGCTCGCAATCGAAATCAAACTCTACAGGGACTGCTTCCACAATGAATGACAACGTGCTGCTGAAGGAATGGAGCGGACCCCACGGAGGCGTCCCTCCGTTCGACCAGGTAAAGGTGGATCTCTTTAAGCCTGCGCTGGAGCAGGCAATGGCCGAGAGCCTCGCCGCCATCGAGGCGATTGCATCCAATCCGCAGCCAGCCACCTTCGCCAATACCATCGAAGCGATGGAAACGGCTGACGCGAAGTACACTCGCGTGTCTGCGATTTACAACGTCTGGTCCGGGTCGATGTCATCGGATGAGTTCCGTCCCGTACAGGTGGAAATGGCCCCCAAGCTAGCCGCCTATCGTGACAAGATCCTACAGAACACTGCGCTCTTCAAGCGCATCGAAGCCGTCTACGAATCACCCGAAAAGGCGAAGCTGACACCCGAACAGCAGCGCCTGGTATGGGACTACTACACGGATTTCGTGCGCGCCGGCGCTAAACTCTCCGCCGAGCAGAAGCAGAAGGTTGCGGAAATCAACCAGCGCCTTGCCGCCCTTTACACCAAGTTCAGCAACAACCTGCTCCACGACGAGGAGGAGTATGTGCTCTACCTCACAAAGGACCAGCTGGGGGGGCTTACCGAGCAATACATTGCCTCTGCCGCCGAAGCTGCCGCCGCGCGTGGGCGGAAGGGCGAATATGCGGTACTGAATACGCGGTCATCGATGGACCCCTTCCTTACGTTTTCCACGGAACGCGGGCTCCGCGAGAAAGTCTGGCGCACGTATTACAGCCGCGGTGACAACAACGACGCCTACGATAACAAGGCAATCATCACCGAGATACTGAAGCTGCGCGCGGAGCGCACGAAGCTGCAGGGCTACCAGAGCTTTGCCCATCGCGCCATTGAGAAGCAGGTGGCCAAGACGCCTGAAGCCGCCATGGAATTGATGGAGAAGGTGTGGAAGGCATCCACCGCCCGTGTGAAGGAAGAAGTAGCCGATATGCAGGCCCTTGCGAACAAGGAAGGCGCCCAGATCACCATTGAGCCCTGGGACTACCGTTTTTATGCTGAAAAGGTTCGCAAGGCTAAGTACGACCTGGACTCCAACGAAGTAAAGCAGTACCTGCAGCTCGACAAACTCCGCGAGGGGATGTTCTGGGCGGCCACCCGACTGTTTGGCTATGAGTTTGAGCTGCGTCCTGAAATTCCGGTGTACCACCCCGACGTAAAGGTGTGGGCCGTAAACAAGGGCGGCCAGCACGTGGCACTGTTTTACTTTGATCCTTATGCACGCCAAGGCAAACGCTCCGGCGCCTGGATGAGCGCCTACCGCAAGCAGCAGAGACTGGCGGGCAACATCACGCCCATCGTCAGCAACAACTCCAATTTCGTGAAGGGTGCTCCCGGCGAGCCGGTGTTGATTTCGTGGGACGACGCACGTACTCTCTTCCACGAGTTTGGCCATGCCCTGCACGGCCTGAGCTCGAACGTCACCTATCCTTCACAGTCCGGCACCTCCGTGGCACGGGATTACGTGGAATTGCCCTCGCAGATTCTCGAACACTGGGTGGAAACTCCCGAATTGCTGAACGAGTTCGCGCGGCACTATCAGACGGGCGCCGCGATGCCCGAGGAACTGCTCGCCAAGATTGAGCGCGCGGAGAAATTCAACCAGGGCTTCGCCACCACCGAGTTCCTGGGAAGCGCACTCATCGACATGAAGCTACACACCATGGCTGACCCTGGCAACCTTGATCCGGACAAGTTCGAAAAGGAAACCCTGGCCGCACTCGGGATGCCGAAGGAACTGCCGATGCGCCACCGAACGCCACAGTTCGCGCACATCTTTTCGGGCGAAGGGTATGCGGCGGGCTACTACAGCTACCTCTGGGCCGACGCGCTTACTGCCGACGCCTGGGAAGCGTTTGTGGAAGGCAAGGGAGCTTATGACAAGGAAGTGGCGAAGCGCTTCTACGACTGGGTTCTGAGCAAAGGCAACACGATGGACCCCGCAGAGGCTTACCTGAAGTTCCGCGGCCGCGGCGTGGATACCAACGCCCTGATGCGGGACCGGGGCTTTCCGGTGAACTGACGACGCTCGCTGGTGGGCGGCTCGCGGAGCAACACGGATGCGAGTCGCCCTCTCCAACGCTACTGCATTGCCCTGCTGTGACCCTGCTCCTGGATGCGGCGTAACGTTGCCGTCAAACGCTCCACAATGTCCGGGCGCTTCTGATAAAGATTGTGGACTTCGCCAGGGTCTTCCTTCAGATTGAACAGTTGCCCCGCCGGGCCGCCCGGAGCGGGGTCCACCACCGCTGGTGCGGTAAAGCCACCGGAGCCGAGGCCCAGCGCCAGTTTCCAGTCGCCTTCCCGGATGGCGAACATGCCGTTCATGGAATGGTGCACTACGGAACTGCGTGCCGGGGTAGTGGCTTTGCCCAGCATCGCGGGCAACAGGTTGAAGCTGTCCTCAGCAGCATTACTCGGCAATGGCCTGCCGGTCAGCGCGGCTACCGTGGCCATCAGATCCGTAAGGCAACCGAGGTCTTGCCTCACGCTGCCCGCTGGAATGCGCCCCGGCCACCAAGCAAGGAAAGGCACACGGTGCCCGCCCTCCCAGACGTCGGCCTTTTCTCCCTTCCAGGCTGCGTTTGCTTGGTGAGCGTAGCGCTCTTTGTCCGTAATCTTCCAGTCCGCGCCATTATCACTGGTGAAGATCACCAGCGTGTTACGGTCTTGCCCGGTCTTGCGCAGTGCCTCCATCACCTGGCCTACAGTGTCGTCCACATGGGCAACAAAATCTCCGTAATCGCCCGCTCTGGATCGGCCTCGAAATTGTTTGCCCGGCAGCCACGGAGTATGCGGTGAAGCCAGGGGCAGATAGAGGAAGAACGGTTCCGTACCTCCCGCGAGTTTTTGAATGAGGTCCACAGCGCGCTGCGTGAAGGTTTGGTGAACCTGGTCGATCGCAAAGGATGGGCTGCGCGCGCCGCCACGCCAGAAAACTCCTCGGGGACGGGTGCTTTCATGAATCATCGCGGTGGGTGCTTCCACTACGCGATCGCCATCGAGGTAGACGTAGGGAGGCATATCCAGCGAGGCGGGGATGCCGAAATACGAAACGAAGCCATGGTCGAGCGGCCCTGGGCGTAGAGGCTGCGCATAGTCCACCGGCTCACGGTGTCCCAGGCCCAGGTGCCACTTGCCAATACCCGCGGTGAAGTAGCCGGCATCGCGCAACAGGCGTGGCACGGTCATCCGCCCAGGCTCGATGAGGCTGGGCGAGTAGCCCCAAAGCACACCACGCTTCAAGCGCCCTCGCCAGGCGTAGCGTCCGGTGAGGACACCATAGCGGGTAGGCGTACAGACGGCGGAGGGCGAGTGCATATCCACAAAGCGCGCGCCTTCGGCGGCCATGCGGTCTGCGTGCGGGGTGGGAATGGCGGACTGCGGATTGTAACAGCCAAGATCGCCCCATCCCAGGTCGTCGGCCAGAATGTAAATGATGTTCGGCCGATCCATGGTTTGCGCATAGGCGCTTACATCCGGCAAAGCCTGGGCCAAACCCCCGGCAGACACCGTCCTTAAGCCGGTAGCCAAAGTTGCTAAGAAGTTACGTCGCTTCCAGTCCCCCATGTGCTCTCCCTCCGGCAACAGTTTATCGAAGGCCTGCCGCTTAACGGGCTGGCCCGGAGGACCGCTTGCAGAGAAGCGGACGTACAAACCTTCATGCCCGCGGATTCCGAGGGAGAATGGGGAAGGGTTGCATGTGAGCGGCTCACCGGCGGCTTTTACGGACAACCCCGCTACAGGCCGGAAACTCCGGCGGAGGTTATTGTTATGAGCCAATTGTTTATCCAGGGACAGGTGCTGCACGAGCCCGGACCCTGGGGAGAGCGCCAGCCCGTATCTGGCGCCCGCATTGAGATTCTAAGCGGTGACGACCAAGCCCGTGGCAGCGACCTTATTATGTTGGCGACCACCAATGCCAACGGTGACTTTCAGGGGCTTACCACCGAATGGCGTGGCACCATCATCAAGACGGTACCGGACCCCAATAAGCCATGGCGAACCATCCAGGTGGAGGAACCCGACCCTGAGGAAGCGCTTATTCTTCGGGCGCGTATTCGGCAAACCACTTCTCAGGGCGTGAAGGTAATCACGCTGCCCGTGCAGTACACCGACGACATGCACCCCATCGAAGCGCTGGTAGTGAACTGGGGGCCTCCCGAACATAGTGTCATCGGCTTTGTGAACAGCCTTGCCTGCACCACCCCCGTGGAGTTCATTGAACGCACCATTCTGCAGATCAATGCCCATCGCGGTGAGGTGAAACTGGAAGCTTATGGGCAGGTGGCCGAGCCTTACCTGGAGCTTACAGCCCCCACGGCACGGCAGGCCCGGCTGGCGGGCGCGATGCATCTTTCCACTGAACAAGTTCTGCACATCCGCACGCTGCTTACCTGCAATGAAGGGATGGAAGCCTGCGACGTGGTGGATAGCTTCTGGATTTCGCTGGTGGTGTCATCGATTATCTTTGCGCCCATCACCGGACAGGCCGCTGCCTCGTTTGGGCTGGCCCTGCAGCGCCTCCTCTACAGCGGCTACCAGTTAATATCCGTAGGCAACGCCAGCGTGGCGATGAACGGTATGGGCGTGAGCATCCGTCTGGAGCATCCGACATGGAAGGCATCCCAGGTAGCGGATGCGATT
>CAZUAX010000030.1:3293-31734 GCA_964618435.1 uncultured Solibacteraceae bacterium | reverse complement strand
GGGGCTGGTTCCGGTCGCCCTCCGGGCTCCCTCCACCAGCCCCCCCTACAGGAAGGTTCTACTCTGCTGGGAATAGGAAGTTTCTACTTTGCGTTGACAATGAGTGTTTTGCTGCAACGAGACGCCATCATTGCGGTTGCCTATGGGGATGCTTGGGATATACTTGGCCGCAATGCGCCGCCGAACCTTTCTTTCGCTTCCTGCACTTGCAAGTCCGCTGTTGCAGGCCGCTCCATCCCGTCCGAACATCATCCTCATTCTCGCGGATGACCTTGGATATGGAGACTTGGGCTGTTACGGGCAGAAGCAGATTCGAACACCGAATCTCGACCGGATGGCAGCCAATGGGATGCGCTTCACCCAAGCCTATGCCGGATCGAACGTGTGCGCGCCCTCGCGCTGCTGCCTGATGACCGGGCTGCACAATGGCCATGGACGGGTCCGTGACAACATCCCCCATGGCGTCTTTCTGCAGCCAGACGACCTTACCGCTCCCGAAGTGTTGAAGCGCGCGGGTTATCGCACCTGTGCGCTTGGCAAGTGGAGCCTGGGCAGTCCTGGGTCCTGGGGGCACCCCAACATGCAGGGCTTCGATGAATTCTTTGGCTACCTTGACCAGGACCACGCGCACAACTACTATCCGGAGTTCCTTTGGGACAACGACCGGGAAGTGCTGCAACAGGGCAATCGCGCGAACCGGCGCGGCAGTTACTCCCCCTACCTGCTCCAGAAGCGTGCCCTGTCTTTTGTGGAAGCCAACGCGCGGCATCCGTTCTTTCTCTACTACGCGCTAACGCTTCCGCACTGGTCAGACTACCCGAGGGACTCCCCTCTCTCTCAGGACATCCCCACCGATGAACCGTACAGTAAGGAATCGTGGCCGCAGGTGGAAAAAAACTACGCGGCGATGGTCTCGCTGATTGATGCCCAGGTGGGCGAACTGCTTGCCCAACTGCAGCGCTTGGGAATTGAGCAGCAGACGCTTGTCCTGTTCACCAGCGATAACGGGCCATCGGCTGAGGCCCTTCACCGGCCCGCCTTTTTCCAGAGCGGAGGCGGCTTCCGGGGCGTAAAGCGGGAAATGTATGAGGGCGCTATCCGCGTGCCTATGCTGGCCCAGTGGAAGGGAACCGTCCAGCCTGGCGCGGTTAGCGACGAGATTTGTGCCTTCTGGGATTTTCTGCCCACCGTCGCTGAGCTTGCGGGCCTGCCGGTCCCGAAAGAGATCGACGGCATTTCGCTGGCGCCCGCGATGTTTGGCCGGAGCCGCCGCCAGCACAAGTATCTTTACTGGGACTATGGCCACGGTCGCGCGAAGTTCTCCCAAGCTGTTCGTAAGGGCCAGTGGAAGGCCGTGCGCAACGGGTCCGGCAGCGCCATCGAACTCTACGATCTCTCAGTGGACGCGGCCGAATCCACTAACCTCGCGGCTTCGAATCCGGCGCTTGCGTTGGAGATGGGCCAGTTGATGGACAAGGCGATGGTGCCGTCGCCGGACTATCCAATCCGGGACCGCCAGAAGTGATCTGCTGCGCCCTTTCCAGCAACGTTACTATGGTGAAAGACCATGACCACCAAAGAAATTCTCCGCACCTTTAAGCGGATTGCGGTAGTGGGTATCTCGAACGACCCGACGAGGGCGAGCAACGGGGTATCGCGCTACATGCTAAGGAACGGCTACAATCTGATTCCCGTGAACCCACAGATTGAGGAGTTTGAGGGGATTCCCGCGGTGCCGGATCTTGAGGCGATTGAGGGTCCGGTGGAGATCGTGAACATCTTCCGGCGCTCGGAGCACGTTCCCGCGGTGGTGGACCAAGCCATCCGCATCGGTGCCAGGGTGGTGTGGATGCAGCAGGGCGTAGTGCATGAGCAGGCTGCTGAGCGGGCGCGTGAAGCGGGTCTACATGTCGTGATGGATGCCTGCATTCTGCAGGAACACATGGCCCAGCGCTGGGATTAGCCGGGGAGCAGCGGCGTGAGCCGCCAGATTGTAATCGGTCCGCACAGCCCTCGGCGAGGGCGATACAATACTAGCGGGCGTTCCGTGATTTCATCCGCATTGATCTGCTATCTTTTTCTGCGATGAAACGCCAGCAGGGCGCTAGCGGTGTGTCCGCTGCCCGAATAGATTTGCTGCCCGAATCGATTTAAGGAGACTCAATGGCCATCAAACGCATCGGCATCTTGACAGGCGGCGGCGACGTGCCGGGCTTGAATTCCGTCATCAAGGGCGTGGTTTACCGCGGTGGCGAGCATGACCTCGAAGTGGTGGGTATTCGCCGGGGCTGGGAAGGCCTCACCCACGTGAACCTCGAGGATTTCGCCAGTACCCAGCGCTACATCCTGCCCCTAAACCGCGAGAATACGCGCACCATCGACCGCACGGGCGGCACTTTTCTCCACAGCAGCCGCACCAACCCTTCGAAGATGAAGGCGGTTCCCGACTTTCTGAATGCAGATGACTACCCTTCGGTGGAAGTCACCAAGAGCGGACAAACCTTCACGGCGCGCGACCTCAGCAAAAAGGTACTGAAGACGCTTGAAGATTTGCGGCTGGACTACCTGGTTGCCATCGGTGGCGACGACACACTCAGCTACGCTGCCCGCCTGCATGAGCTTGGTTTCAAGGTAATCGCTATCCCGAAGACGATGGATAACGACGTGCGCAACACCGAGTATTGCATCGGGTTTTCCACTGCCATCACCCGCGCGACCGATGCCATCACGCGGCAGCGCACCACCATCGGAAGCCACGAGCGACTGGGTATCTTCCGCGTGTTCGGACGCGACGCCGGGCACACCGCACTCTACACTGCTTACGTTACCTCCATCCGTTGCTGCATTCCCGAAGTGAAATTCGACGTGGACAAGCTGGTGGAACTGCTGCTGCGTGACAAGAGCCTGAACCCCAGTAACTATGCGCTGGTAGTTCTCTCCGAGGGCGCGGAATGGCAGGGATATGAAGTTCGTCACTACGGCGAAGCAGACGCCTACGGCCACCGCAAGAAAGCCAATGTGGGCGAGGATCTGAGCGAATACATCAAGAAAAAGGTAAAGGAAGAAACCGTGGTGAGCGATCTCACCTACGATCTTCGCAGCGGCGAGCCAGACTTTGTGGACAAGATGATTGCCACCACTTTCGGCAACATGGCCATTGACGCCATCCACACTGGGCAGAGCGGATTGATGACCGCGATTTCTGACGGCAAATACGCAATGGTTCCAATCCCAGACCCAAAACTTGGGCCCAGGGCAGTGGAAGTGGATAGCATGTACAACGCTGAGCGCATGCGTCCTAACTATGCCAACAAGATCGGTCTGCCCATCTTCCTGGTAAAGGCGTAGCTCACAAGACCGGCAACCTGATGGGGGCGGCGGAATCAATCCGTCGCCCCCATCGCTTATTCCCTGCTTTCCCCCTTTATGAACAGTGCTGCTGAAACCGCTACCCCGCACCCGCGTTTCCCCTTCCAGGAAACCGTGGAAGCTGAGGGCCACCTGATCGACTCGCAGATATTGGAACTCGTCTTTGATGAAGTGGTCCAATATGGGGGCCGGTTCGAGGTGGAAGAGTTCCGCATTGGACGGACAAATGAAGAGGCATCCTACCTGCGCCTCCGCGTCGCTACCGCCACACAGGACGCCATGCGGCGCCTGCTGCTGAACCTGAGCGCGAATGGCTGCTATCCAGTGCTGGGCGGCGATGCCGAGATGGCTCTGGTGGAGCGCGATTGCTGTGCGCCGGAACACTTCTATTCCTCTACCAACCACCGGACCCTCGTGCGCCTGGCTGGAGAATGGGTGGAGGTTCGCGAGCAGCGCATGGATGCGCTGCTGGTGCTGCGCGACGGTGCTGTGTACGCGCGCCGACTCCGTGATCTGCGTGCGGGAGATCAGGTGGTGGTGGGCCTGCGCGGCGTGCGGGTGATTCCCGGCGCCAAGGAGCGGGATCGTCATGCCTTCGCCTTCATGTCTAACGGCGTGAGTTCCGAGCGGCAAGTGGAAATGGCCGTTCGTCAGACCGCCGCTCTCATGCGCCACACGCGCGAGCGCGGTAAGGATGTCGTACTGGTGGCGGGTCCCGTGGTGGTGCATACCGGCGGGGTGGAGCCGGTGAGCCGCCTCATCCGCGCTGGTTTAGTGCAGGCTTTGCTGGCGGGCAACGCCCTGGGCGTTCACGACATCGAGGCCGCGCTGCTGGGTACTTCCCTGGGCGTAAGGCTTCGGGACGGCCACCTTGAAGAGCATGGGCACCGCAACCACATGCGCGCCATCAATCGCATTTATCACTGCGGCAGCATCGCTGGCGCAGTAGAACAGCGTGTCCTTACCAGCGGCATTCTTTATGAGTGCGTGCGGCATCGCGTCCCCTTCGTGCTGGCTGGAAGCCTTCGCGACGATGGTCCGCTTCCCGATACCATCACGGACATGAACCGCGCACAGGATCTCTACGCACAACATTTGCGTGGCGCGGGCATGGTGCTATGCCTGGGAAGCATGCTGCACTCGATTGCCGTGGGCAACATGCTGCCCAGTTGGGTGAAAATTGTATGCGTGGACATCAACCCCGCCGTGGCCACCAAGATTTCTGACCGTGGCACTGGCCAGTTGTTGCCGGTAATTACCGACGTTGGCTTATTTTTGGACCTGCTGGCCCGCCATACCGACGGCGGTGCCCTAGCGCCAGCCGCAGACCTTGACCTAACCGGGAGTATGGAATGAGTACTGAATACAACGATTCGCACGCACGCAGCGGCATTGACGCTCCCTTGCCCGCCATCGATACCTGGCCCAGCCAGTTCCAAAACTACGAAATAGAGACGGTTGTCCCGGAATTCACCTCGGTATGCCCGAAAACCGGTCTTCCGGACTTTGGGAAACTTACTGTCATTTACGTGCCCGGGGAAGTGTGCTTTGAACTGAAGTCGTTCAAAATGTACATCCTGGCGTACCGCAATTTGGGCATCTTTTACGAAAATGCAGTGAACCGAATTCTGAGGGATCTGGTGGCAGCCATGAATCCGGTAAGCATCACGGTGGTGGGTGAGTTTACTCCCCGTGGTGGCATCGCCACCAAGGTCACTGCCAGTTGGCGGCGCGAAGCCCCGGCTGCCGGATAGCGGCGCCTCCGCGCATGGGCATAAAGGACAAACAGATTTGGCCAAAACTCCGGAGATGGTGATCGCTGAAATCGCAGCGCTTCGTAAGCGTGTGGCGGAGCAGTACCCATCCGCGGATGACCAGCACCCTTTGCCCCTGGCGGATCTGTTGCCGCTTTTCCATGCGCGCGACGCCGCCAGTGGAAAAGTGGCGGCGATCGGCAAAGTGAATCCGCGCCCGCCTGGCCTTGTCAATTCTTCCATCCAGTTCGTGAAGAAGAGCCTTGCCCGCGCCTTGAACTGGTTCGTGCGCGATCAGGTGGAGTTCAACGAAGCCTCGGTTCGGGCGCTCACCGAAACACTGGAAGCGCTGAATGCGGTGAACCGTTCTCTGGTTGCGGCCGGTGGGCGCATTCAGGCCCTGGAGGAAGCGGATCCTGTGGAAGCCGTACGTCCCGAACTGCGGATGGCCACGGACTCCCTTAGCGCGCAAACACGCGAGGTAGCTGCGGAACTGGCCGCTCTTGATTTGCGCCTGGAAGCCGATCGCAAAGCGATGCAGGCGCAGCGCCTTGAACTGGAGGCCAGATCTGCTCTGCTTTGGGAGGAGCACACCCGGAACGAAGAGCGATTTGCTTCGCTATCGGACTCAGTCAAATCCATCGAAGAGGTTTCTGTCCGGCGCATTGAGGAACAGCGTCGCGAAGAGATTCGCGTGCTGAAGACCCTCGCGGACCTGCAGAACGCGTTCATGCAGCGGATCGCGTTGCTCGATTCCGAATTGCGCCACGCATTGGAGCAGCGCTCCAGTGCCGCCAGCCAACTGGCAGTGGCCGCCGCCCGGGAAGAACTCGCGCAGGGGTTCGCCCGTCTGGAGAACCAGATCCACGAAGAAGTGCGTCTGCTGCGCCAGCGTGTGGGAGCCATACTTGCGCGGGATTCCTTCAGTGCTGTCCACCCGGCAGATCCCCTGCGGCAGGCCGCCTCTGCCCTGGCTCCACCCGAAGGCTACTTTGATTCCCTTCGTTTTTCTGACCGCTTCCGGGGTGGGGAGGAAGCGGTTCGCGACAAGCTTCGCATCTATGTGTCCGCATTCAGCGGCCTTGGGCCGGTTCTAGATCTTGGTTGCGGCCGTGGTGAGTTCCTGGAACTCATGCGCCAGGCTGGGGTGGAGGCTGTCGGGGTGGAATCCAGCGGCGAACTGGTCCGGCTGATCCAGGCTAAGGGCTTGCATGCAGTTGCCGCCGATCTATTCGCCTATCTCGATGAGCAGCCTGCCGATTCCGTGGGTGGGGTTTTTTGCGCGCATGTCATTGAACACATGCCGCCGGATGCGCTGGCCAGATTGGTTTCTTTGGCATACCGGGTGTTGCGTCCGGGGGGGCTGCTCGTGCTGGAAACGCCAAATCCGGCTTGCCTGGCGATTTTTGCAACCTATTTTTACCTAGACCCCACTCACGTTCGTCCGGTGCCGTCTGAGTTCGTTTCGTATTTGCTGCAAGAGGCTGGTTTTCAAGAGGTTGAGGTCACGGGAATGCATCCCGCCGAGGTTGAATTTGAGAGCCTGAAACCGCTTCCTGATGCATTCCGTCAACAATTCTTCGGCTCCATGGACTACTCTGTCGCGGCGCGCAAACCTTAACTGCCTGGGGCAGCTGCGATTCTATTGATATCATTGAAGATTGGGCTCTTTTCACATGCGTTGCTTCACCGTTTGTTTTCTCGCACTTACCTTCACGGCTCTTTCTTTTGCGCAAGGCAGTCCGCGCACCCTGGGTTTCCACCAGGGGCAGGGTGCCCGTTTCGTGATTGGTCAACCGCGTTTTGATGCGCAGGCCACTGTGCCCATCGACGTAAACGACAACACGCTTAAGGCATCTCGCTCCATCTTGGGGGCGGCGGGCGGCGTGGCCTATTTTGATGGCCGGTTGATCATCGCGGAGGGCAACCGCGTGGCTGCCGAACCGGTGAACCACAGGGTGGGTGTGTACACGCTTTCGTCCTTCCTTCCAGAGCCCACGGCGAAGTTCCCCCAAGGCGACCCGCGTCGCTGCCGCGTATGCGGGGGGGAGCCGGACGTGGTGTTAGGCCAGCCCGATTTTGAAACGCGCGATTTCAACTTGACGCAATCCGGGCTGCGCCAGCCTACGTATGTGCACTCCGACGGCCAGCGCATTGTGGTAGCCGATACTGAAAACAATCGCGTGCTGATCTGGAACTCCATCCCGACAGAAAATGGGGTGCCCGCGGATCTTGTCCTGGGGCAGGACGATTTCACCTCGGCAGGCACGGCGCTGATTCCTACCGCCACACGCATGCGAGCCCCGCAGGGCGTCTGGATCCAGGGAAGCCGCCTTTTCGTTGCGGACTCACTGTTCCACCGGATTCTTATCTGGAATACCATTCCTACGTCCAACAATCAGGCACCGGATCTGGTGCTGGGTCAGCCGGACTTCACTACCACCCGGCCGTCCAACCTGCTGGATGACGATATTCCAGTTTCTGCCAGCAATCTGCTGAATCCGGTAGGCGTTTCGAGCGATGGCACGCGGTTGATAGTTTCGGACCTCGGCCACAACCGTGTGCTCATCTGGAACCAGATCCCCACATCCAACAACCAGCCGGCGGATGTCGTGGTTGGACAGCCGGATCTCACTTCCGATTTCTCGCGCTTCTCCAATAACTCGTCGCGGCTATGTGAGTCCGACGGGGTGGATGTCAACGACAACCCCACATTTCCGGCGCGGTGCGCTGCAACGATGAGTCTGCCGCGCTTCGCGCTTTCCGATGGGCAGAGCCTGTTTGTGGCCGACTCCGGGAACGACCGGGTGCTGGTTTTCAATAACATCCCCGTTGAAAACGCGGCCCGGGCGGATGTCATTCTTGGCCAGCCGGATGAGTTCCGCAACATCGTCTCCGACGAGAGTCCGATTTTCGGCGAGAACGTCAACGAGCAACTTCGCTCAGCAGTAGACATCATTCGTACCCCGATTGGGCTTGCCACCGATGGCTTTAACCTTTTTGTGTCCGATGCCTTCAATCGCCGGGTGCTGGTGTATTCGCCCGGAGACCTGAAGGTTCCCCGGACGGCGATCCGCAACGCAGCTAGTCTTGTGGTGAATTCCATCGGCACTATTGAGTTCACCGGCGCCCTGAAGAAGGACGAGGAAGTCACTGTACGAATTGGCCGCGAAGTGTTCAACTCGGTAGGCCAAAGGGTTGTAACCGACGAAAAGGAATACAAGTTCAAGTCTCCTGACGAAGATAAGTTCGCCGAGTTGATTGACGGTCTCGTGGCCGAGATCAACAAAGATGGTGGCGACCCCCTGGTGCTGGCTACGTCGAATGTGAATGCCAATGCCCTGGTGCTTACGGCCCGTGAGGGTGGCGAGCAGGGCGATGACATCACGATGGCGATAGACCGCGCTGCAGATTCCAACCTAGCCGCAACCACCAGCGGCGCTAAACTTCGAGGCGGCAAGGATGCCGCCAAACTGGGCGTGGGCTCCCTGATTTCATTGTTTGGCCAGCGTCTTGCCCAGGCGGAGGTGGCAGCCGATATGTCGGGCAATAGCTTACCTCGCTCTCTTGGCGGCGTAGAGGTGATCTGTGACGGCCACTCCATTCCATTGATGTATGTTTCTGAGGGCCAGATCAATGCCCAAATGCCCTTCGAGTTCGCGGACAGCTTCAGCGCGAGCTGCTACGTACGTACGGAGTATGCAGATGGGCGCGTGGAATCCAGCGTCGCCATTGCCGCGCCGCTAATTGCCCAGAACCCCGGCATTTTCTCGTTCTTCGGGCAAGAGCCCCGGCGCGCCATTGCCTTCCACGCCTCCAGCCGCGCTTCGGCCCTCGTGTTTATTGATGGCCCGGCCAAGACCGGAGACATCATCAAGCTCACCATTCAAGGGGATCGCGTTTACGAATACACGGTGGTGGCCGAGGATGTCGTCTCGCTCGATGACGACGCGGAGAATCGCTCGATTGCTGAAATCAACGCCACCAATCGCATCATTCGCCAGAAGTTTATTGACCTGATCAACGCGGATCCTGAGGTGGAAGCTTTCCCCACTCCGTTCTTTACGCGCGTTTTGCTGCTGGCCCGCCAGGAAGGGCCGGAGGTGAATGGCACCATTAAGCTTGAGGTTGCGGAGCCCAATGGCAATGTCTCGCTCACCCTCAGCAAGGTGACCATGGGTGGTGCCAATGTTGCTGGCGCTCTGGTAACCGATGAGAATCCACTGGAAGCCGGAGAGCTTTTCGTGGTCTACGCGACCGGGCTGGGCACCATTACCGGGGACGATAACGCGCTGCTGAAAACCGGCGAACGTTACCTGGGTGAGGCGTTCCACGAAACCACGGAACAGTTGGACTCCCTGGCTGCGGGACGCACGGCAACCACTGTGGGAGCGGTGGCGAAGCCGGGAACCTTTGGGCTGTATGAGATCACCCTGGAGGCCAATGCCAGCGTCGGCACTGACCCCCTATCGCAGTTGACCGTCTTCCAAAGCTGGTACGTGAGCAACATTGCCGCGGTCCCTACGAAGGCGCTGCCTGAAGATGACGATGATGATGCGGCAGGCGGGAATTAGCCGCGTAGAGTCGTCCGCCGTGCAATCCGGCTGAAAGCACCGGCGGTGGGGCAGTGGCTTCACCGCCCGTGCTGTTCGTAGATACCAATCCTTAGACACCGACACGCGTCGGGATAATGCGCTGGCATTCTGTTGTGATGGCGCGGGTTTCCGTGATGGCTGCGCAGGCTTCAGTGATGGCTGCGCAGATCGGGAGGCAGCGGTTTGTGGCCATCCCGCTCTAGTACCTCCACGGCTGCCGCTTCGTCTGGAACCCCCACGTAGAAGAACGCGCCGGTGCGGGTAGTACGGAAGAGAAGCCCGCCTTCGTATTCATCGGTCTCCACGCAGAATGAGATTCCGCTCTCTGTGAGTGCCTGCTCCGCGGCCAGCGCTTCTCGCAGCCGCTTGGCGATATGGATCAACACTACGTCCTTATCTTTGAAATACTCCGCCGTTTGCCGCAATCTAGAGCCCTCGTTCCATACTCTCTTATGATTTTGTGAGATTTTTTCCAGATTCCGCTACTAATTCAC
This sequence comes from uncultured Solibacteraceae bacterium, assembly GCA_964618435.1. Taxonomy (GTDB): domain Bacteria; phylum Acidobacteriota; class Terriglobia; order Bryobacterales; family Bryobacteraceae; genus JACTMJ01. The sequence goes on along the minus strand of CAZUAX010000030.1, from coordinate 21,522 downwards.
TGAGCGAATATTTCACGTTGAGTGAATCTTTCGTGCTGAGTGAATCTTTCATGGCCGATGCACAACCTAAACTCCCCACTCTGGTGCCCAGACGCGAAGTCCTGGATGCAGAAACCGAACTATACTGGCTGGCGATGGCTCTGGTGCCTGGTTTGGGTCACCGCAAGGGCGCACGGCTGCTGGAAAAATTTGCGGATGTTCGTTGCGTGTTCAACGCCTCACGCGCAGATCTGGAAGCGGCCGGGCTCAGCGGTGCTGTGGCCCAGTCTATCGTGAGCGGGTGTACGTTTGAGGAAGCTTACAGCCAGCAGGAGCGCGCCCGCGCCATCGGTTGCCAGATCCTGCCGCAGTGCCACCCACTGTATCCCTCTTCGCTGCGTGAGGTGCTGGACGCTCCGCTGATTCTGTTTGCACTCGGTAACGTTGACCTGCTGCACGATGTGAATGTGGCCATTGTGGGCACTCGCCGTCCAACCACGTACGGTAAAAATGTCGCGGAGAAACTTGGGCGCGATCTTGCCACGCTGCAGGTTTGCGTGGTAAGTGGCATGGCCCGCGGGATTGATACCCATGCGCACCGCGGCGTCCTCAATGCTGGCGGCAAAACGATCGCGGTGTTTGGATGCGGAGTTGACCACGTCTACCCGGCTGAGAACCGAGAGTTGTCCCGACAGATTGCCAGCCAAGGGTTGATTGTCTCCGAATTTGCAATTGGTGCTTCACCCTACCCGCAGAACTTTCCACTGCGCAATCGCGTGGTAAGCGGCATCAGTCACGGTGTGGTGGTGGTGGAGGGTTCACAGTATAGCGGCAGCGCCATCACCGCCCGATATGCCATGGAGCAGGGCAGGGAGGTCCTGGCCGTTCCTGGCAATGTCACCTCCCAGGCAAGCTGGGGCCCGAATCTGCTGATCAAGCAAGGCGCTGCCCTGGTGCAGGATGCCTCCGACGTGCTCAGCCAGTTGCCCACGCAGGTGCGAGTTCGGCTCTATCGACAGATGAACCATGCGTCTGAATCGCACTCCCCTTCCAGCGTGGAAGCAACTCCAGCCGTCCCCGCCGACAGCCATCAGGCCAAGGTCCTTGCGCAGTTGAGGGTGGACGAGGGTGTGCTGCTCGACGATCTGATGGACCGTCTTCCCTTCATGAGTTCATCAGAAATCATTGCTGCCCTCTTCCAACTGGAAATGGATGGGTTGGTGCGGCAGGACGTTGGGCAGCGGTATTCGCGCCTCTGGTGCTAGTGGCGCAGGCTCCTGGACGCAAGGGGTGCGGGGGTGCAACGCGGAGGGTACGGGAAGAAAGAGCGCGGGAACAACTCTCTTTTGGAGATGTTCCCGCGCGGTTCCGAATCGGCCTGGGCCCGAGCGACTGTGTTTTAGGGAACGCGGACTTGCGCGTAGGCCTTGCCGTCACCCCAGGCAAAGGTGATACGGCCTGTCTTTGGGCCGGTGGAATCCATCGTGATGGTGAACTGCTCGGTGTGCGGCATGTCCTGTTCTCCCTCAATCGGCACACGGCCGAGGTCCTGCCCCTGGTCGTATTTGAACGCGCCCCACTGGTTGGCGACTTTGTTGACGATCAGTTGCGGACCGTCCTCCTCCGTCACCAGCATGAACAAGCTGTACTCACCAGCGGGTATCTTGAGCCCATTCAGCTCAATTGGGCCGGCCGTGGTGAGCTTGGTGGCCTCGTTTGCGCCAAGACGCCAGACCTTGCCAAATGGAATCAGGTTGCCCAAGACCTGGCGTCCCTTCACGGAGGGGCGGTGATAGCTAATGGAAACCTGGGTGCCGCCAATGGTGGCTTCCGCCGTGCCAGGAGGGCTCACCCTGGGCTGCTGCGCCATGGTGGCTACTGAAAACAAAGCGGTTGTTGCGACAGCCAGCGCTAACTTGCACATGGTTCTGCGGATCATGAAATCTCCTTGATCGGGGTGAACCCCAGTAGAAATTGATACGATATCGCGTACCTGTGAGGTTCCTCGAAAGCACAATACGCGATGGAAGCAAATGCTTTATGAAAGACCGTCAGCAAGCATTCGTTTCAGTCTCGCACGTCTCGGAAATGATTCTGCTGGTCCGATTTATGGCGTAGTTATGAGCTCCGCTTTCGTGATGCGGTCCATCTTCGGGAAGAACATCTCAATGTAGCTGCCGCCTTCGCGGATCAACTGGCTCTGATTGATGTCCTCCTTGTAAGTTTGGAACTTCGCAAACACATTCATTCCGCTAATCACTTGGCCGAACGGGCTGAAACCCTGCTTGTCCAGAGGCGCATTGTTGCCGAGGTTTACGAACACCTGCATGGTGCGAGAGTCCTTCCCAGAAGCAGCGAAGGAAACCGTGCCGCGGGTGTTTGACACCTTCGGCGGCTCATCGGGCAGATACTCCTGATTCCATTTGGCGGTCTTGCGCGGGCTATTGCTGATGCCCCACTGCACCACGAAGCCCGGCCGCACACGGTAAACCGGGCAGCCGCTGTAGTAGTCCTCCTCAAGCAACCGGAAGAAACGTTCGGCCGCCAGTGGAGCTTGAGCCGTGGTGACTTCAATTACAAATTCGCCCTTGGTGGTGGTGAACTTTGCCCTGTACTTCTGGGGTACGGGTGTTGGTTCATTTACTTCCGAGGCAGGTGGGGGAACCGCCTCGGCTTTCTCTTTCGGGGCTTCGGAGGCACAACTGCCCAGCAGCAACAGCGCAGGAAGCGCTCCCGCGACAAGCAGTGGAAGCAGGTGGCGGCGCATCATGGCGACATACTCCTTTGGTACTTTGGGCCGGAGCAGCCAAATGGCTGCCCCGGCCTCGTTCTTCGCTAGAGCATATCGCAGCACAGCTCCGGGAGGGCGGTTTACCGGAAATTACCCTCTCTGGACAAAGACATGTGATAGCGCCAGGGAATGACTCGCTTGATTGCTCTCACTCTCACCCCGGCTCTATGAGCCTCGGCGCAGCAACGCAGCAACTAAGTAGTGATCTGGGCAGTGCGCTGGAGTGCCGCCGGCGGGATTCCTGCTTCGCGAGCTTCGATTCCCGAAACCTGATGGCGTACCATGCATCTTCTGGGTATTCCCCTAAATGCACCGGCTCTGCCGGCAATCCCAAAGGAGGCTTTGCGCACCATCATGATTTCCGCCAAAAAGATCGAACGGCTTGATCGCTTTTGGGAGGCTGTGGCTGCGGATGTGGAGGCGCAACTGCGAACGGACGGGCATGTGATCCACTATCAGTCACTCAGCCGCCTGGAGATTCGAGAGCGTGTGCGGGACGTGGTGCGCCACCTGCAGCAGTGGATGACCAATCAGAACGACGAGGTGTTGGCTGCGCGTTTCCGTGCTCTTGGCGATATCCGTTGCCAGCAGGGAATCCCACTGCATGAGGTGATCTACAAAATGGCCATCATCAAGCAGAAACTGGCCCGGCGGGTGCTAGAAAGTGACCCCTCCTTCGGCGTCATTGAAGTCTACGAGGAATACGAATGGATGCGTACCATCGAGCGGGCGTTTGAGATTGTCACCGATGCCCTGACGGCCTCCTACGATGCCAGCCGCGCGGCGACAACTCGAAGTTCCGTTCCCTCCGCCAGTCTCTCTGCTTCCGACGCCAATCCATAGCTGTTCTGCTTGAGTACTTACTCCGCTAAAGTTCCTGCGTCCGCCGCCGATTGAGCCCATGGGAAGGGCTTGCTGGCGATGGGAACCAACCGCGTACTGACGCAGGAAGAAATCGACAATGTCTTCAAGAAGATGTCGGGGAAATCGGCAACTTCCAAGGATCAGGTTCAGGCGATGGCCTATGACTTTCGCCGTCCCGACCGCATTCCCAAGGATCAACTTCGCGAGATTCACCTGCTGCACGAGAACTTTTGCCGCAACCTCGCCGGTAGTCTTTCGGCGTACCTGCGGGCCTACGTAACAGTGAATCTCATTTCCGTGCTGCAACTCAGCTATGCCGAGTTTCTGCAGTGCTTTCCGTCTCCCACATCCATTTCGATTCTGTCGCTGCGTCCTTTTGACGGACGGGGGGTTCTGGAACTGAATCCGTCGCTAGTCTTCCCCATCATTGAGATTCTTATGGGTGGCCAAGGGAAGCCCAGTTCTACGCCCAAGCGGGAGATCACCGAGATCGAACAAAGCATTCTCGAGGGAGCCCTGCGGCTGATTGTGCGGGATCTTCGAGAAGCCTGGACCAGCGTGGCGCAATTCGACCTTACTCTGGAAAAAAGTGAGACAGAGCCGCAACTCGTGCAAACGCTATCTCCCAACGAGGCTGTGGTAGCGGTTGGCGTGGAAGTGAAGGTGGGCGAATGCATGGGCATGCTGAACTTCGGCGTTCCGGCCATCATCATCAAAATGCTGCGACAGCAATTCGATCAGCGCTGGAACAAGAGGCAAACCAACCCAAGCGAAGATGAAAAGGCGAGGATGTTTGCCCTGGTGCAACCCGTGAAACTGGAGGCGAATGCGCTGCTGGACGGAACTACCATTGCTCTGAAATCGCTTATCCGCATGCAGGTTGGCGACGTGATAGCGCTTGACTACCCGGTGGAGCACCCCCTGCACCTCACGATTAATGGGAAACACAAATACGCTGCCCGCATTACCACCCAAGGCAACAAAAAAGCGGTGGCGATTGAGAAGATTCTCGACACGCGCCGCATACCAGCATTTCCCCCTGCCGCGGATTAGCGACGGGGCTTCGCCCCTTTGGCCTCTGTTGTCTTGGGTGGGGCGGGGTCCGGCGGCCACCACTGTAGATCTACCTGTAGGTCACTCACGCCCAGGCGATTCTGAAGTAACCTCCGGAGCATGGTGGTGGTAACTTCATCAAAAGCAGTACTTGCCTGGTAGCGGACCCGAACCACCACGCCGTCGCGCTGGAACCCTAACTCGTAGCCCTTCAAGTCTGCCAGGTCACTGGGCCAGACTTCCTGCAGGGGACCCTCAAGGCGAGCCACCATTTCACGGCGCACTTCCTCAAGGTTGCGCGTTACCCTCGGCGCTGTTAACCGTTCTTGAAGCCGTGCCAGTTCGTCGTCTCCGGCCACTTTGCGGACGAACAAATCCACATCGCGGCCTGTACGCCTAAGGATGAGGCTACGTGCTTGCTCCACGCGGTCCGCCGCAACCGCGTCGGTGAGGATCAGGCGGATGCGGATTTGCTCCGCTCCGAGGTCCACCACCTCAGACACGATGGAGTCGCGCGGTGCGATCAACCGTATGGCGTCGCGAATGGCTCCCCGGGCGAGAGACTCGTTCCGCAACTCAATCAGTGCCTGGCTCAGTGGCACAAACAGCACGCCCAGCACCAACACCAGCATCAGTACACGCCAGCGTAGTTTGCCGATGTCAGCCAAAGACCCAGCCAGAAAGGACCGGCGCAGTATCTGGAAGAGGCGGTCTCCAGATGCACGTTCCCGGATGGAGGTATCAATTTCCTGCCGCACATCAGAGGAATCCATCTTCACCGCCAGAAACACGGCAAAAGCGCTAGCCACGATGGCTGCAAGGTTGGTGAGGAACAGTAGGCCGGCACCGTAAATGATGGGCCATAGGAAACCGCTGCCCACCCCAAAACCGATCGTACAAAGGGGCGGCATCAACGCGACGGCGATGGCCACTCCGGGAAGCGCGGTAACGCCACCTCCACCTCCGCCCCGGAACACCACCACGCTGCCGGCAAGGCCGGAAAAAACGGCCACGCCCAAATCCAGCAGGTTAGGGCTGGTACGCGCGAGAATCTCGTTCGTCGCGGAATGGAAGGGCAGCATCCACACGATAGCTGATGAGAAAAGTACGGCGGCGACGATGCTGGCCGCCAGGTTGACGGCGCTCTTAATCCCCAGGTACAGGTCGCCCACCGCCAGCGACAAGCCGGCGGCCAGGATCGGGCCCATCAACGGTGAGATTAGCATCGCGCCAATCACAACCGCCGGGCTATTCAATACCAGACCCAGCGTGGCAATGCCGGCGGAGAAGATAAGTTCTAGCCAGTAATTGAGGCTGGCCACGTCCGCCGCCTCCGAAATGGCCGCGTAGAGCCGGGGCTTTGACCGAGGGTCTATGCGGAGGAATTCCTCCAGACGCTGACGTGTTGTTTGTACCGTGGTATCGGCCATCGCCATACCAGTGTAAGCGTTCAGGCGGGCTGCCGGAGCCTTTCGCTACTGCTAAGGGATGTAGTCGCGGGCATCCTTGCGACGGTGATGGCCATCCAGAATGTGCACCACGCGAATCCGCTTGAGCTTTTGTGGGGAAAGCTGGCCAATGGGGACGTACACCACCTGCCGCCCCATCCGGCTGGCGATACTGCGAAAAAGCGTACGGGGTGGCTTTGGCGCCACGTACACGACGTACCGCTTTACGGAATAGTCGATGCCCGCCAGCAGAAGGCGTTCCGGCTTGTTGAGCGCAATGCGGTAATCGGGATCGCGCCAGACGTCGAACATCCGCCGCGGAGGCAGGCTCAGCAGCAATCCGCCATACTCCGCGCGGCCGATTCCTGGCCCGACCAGATGCTCGTACGGATCTGTGGAGTAGAAGGCCATGTCGCTTTCGTTCTGGTTCTCCCCCAACCAGGTGGTCATCCAGGAGTAGCGGTCGTCGCGGTCTTCGTCGAAGATCACCACCACGGAGCCTACGTCGCCATGCACCTTCTCGAAACTCTTCACGTAGATCTGGCCCTTGTACCAGTTGCGGATGGTTTCGCGAATATCAATGCCGTCCAGGATGGATGTCGTAAACGGCTCCACCCTGGTTCGTTCTTCAGAAAGAATGCTGATGGCCTTGCTCTTGAGGAACTTGCCGTAGTCCTCAATCACCAGATCCTCGGGCGGATAGGAGCAGATGGAGTTTCCGTCCAGTTGCTGGGCCCAGTCACCTTTCTTCATTTCCTTTGGGCGGCGCTTCAGTCCCGTTGCTTCGAAGCGTTGTTTGTTGCTCCGCTGGCGGCGCCGCAACTGCATTTTCTTGGTATTCAGATAGACGTCGCTGGCGTTCAGGTTGAGCGTGGGCGGATGGTCGGTTTCGCGCTGCGCGGCATACTGATTGGCAGTTTCCCAGAGCCAGTATGCGAAGTCATCGTCCACCGTGCTGCGCGCGCCCGCGGCAAGGTCGAAAAGCGTGGGGGTAAGGCGGTGGCTTACCAAAGCCAGGTTTCGCGAAAATCGGGCTAGCATGCGGCGCTGCCACGCCTGCACCGTCTCCCCGGTTTCACGGTTGTACACCTGCTCCGTTTCCTGGAGCAGGGCGTACTGCAACTTCAACCGGTCGAAGTGCATCCCGTCCAGAGGCTCCACACGGATGCGCTCATAGTGGGCCTGCATCCATGGCATTTCCTGCAGGATTTCGGCGAGACAGTCCGGGTGAGCATTCACCAGGTGCAGGCCCTCACGGCGAAAACGGTCTTCGGGTTCCTCGCAAGGCTCCGGTAGCGCCGCCAATACGGGATGGAAAAGCGCAAGCGATAACACCACCGCCGTGCGAGCTTCGGGGTTTGCACCCTGCAGTTTCCATGCAATGCCCCGGGCAAGTTCCCTTACTAGTGGGTGTACCTGACGCCCCGCGGCGTTGGCGTTCCAGGCGTGCAGATATTGCTCATACGAGGTGCGCACCACGGCATAGCTGTCCGGGTAATCCTCGTCCAGGTGAGGGCGTCCAGTGACGTCTGGTTCCAGGAAGACAATCTCGGCGCCCACCTGCAGCCCTGTGCGGATGGCCTCCACGAAGGGGTCTGCCGGTTCCACGGGGAGATAGATGCCGGTCCCGGGATTGTTTTCGTCCTCGTGGACAACCACTGAGATTTCCGGCAAACGCTTCACTGCGCGCAGCAGCACTTCGCCCAGAGTGACGGGAAGCTCCACTGCCACCACGTCCGGCATCTGCTGCAGAAGGCGCTTTCGCACCTCCATGGCGAACTCCGCGCGGCCAGGCACAACCGGGAGGAAGAATAGCCGACCGGGAATCCCGTCCAGGCGCAGCGGTTCCAGTGCATCTCCCATATCTTGATGATGGCGCGCCGGGCAAGGTTGTGCCACTCCGCCGCGGGTTGGGGTTCACTCCGTGATGCCACCTGGGGCCGTGCGCGCGAGGTAGCGTTCCCAACGCTGCCACTCGCTGCGCTGGCGATCGGGCTCCCAGCCCAGTTCTTCGGCCAGCAGCGATGCAACGGCAGGCGCTGCCCTCTGTCCCTGGTCCGCGGAGAACGCAAGGCCGGTCCGGCGCACCAGGAAATCATCGAGGTGCTGGCAGAATTCCTCGCGGATGGCCAGCCTCACCTGCGCTGCAATCTCTGGATGGCCGTCGGTGAACGGACGAGCGAGGCTGGGTTCCGCGCGCGCGATTGCGAGCACATCCCCTGCACGGCTACCGTAGAAATCCCTAAGGTAAGAGGCGCTGGCGGCCGGCACTCCCACGGCGGCCGCATCCTTCAAGAACGCGGACTCTTCCGCCACCGGGCCGCCACCAGGCAGCGATTGCCGGGCTGTATTGGAAGACTGGTTTAGGCCCAGCTTGCGTGCTACGAGGTCAGTTGCTTCCTGGGCGATCGCGCGATAGCCGGTAATCTTGCCGCCCAGCACGGTCACCAGTCCAGGGGTGCCTTCGCGATCCCCATCCGCAAGGCGGTGCGAGCGGCTGACGCTCGATTCCTTGCCTCCCTGCATCACAAGCGCGCGCACGCCCGCATTGGAATAGCAGATGCGCTGCTGCCGGATAGCCGGGAAGTAATGCTCGGCAGATCGCAGCAGGTATTCCACATCTTCCGGAGTGGCCGAGGCGCGGCCCGGATCGTCGCGAAAATCTGTGTCGGTAGTGCCCAGCCAGGTGAGCCCCATCCAGGGAATTGCAAAAAATAGGCGATTGTCGACGGGCGAGAAGAGTACCCAGGCTTCGCGGTTGAGCGCATCCGTGGCGAGATGGATTCCCTTCGTGGTGCGGATGCGGGGCGCCGCATCCTGAGTGATGCGGCCTGCCAATTCATTCATCCAGGGCCCGCTTGCATTCAGCACCACTTTCGCCAGAATCTGCTCCACCGTGTTATCTTCACGGCGTGCTTCCACGCCGATGATGCGGCCATTTTCGCGGAGAACGCCCGTAACCTCCGTACCGCGCGCGACAGTGGCGCCGTGGCGGGCTGCATCGATTACGTTCTCCATGCAAAGGCGCTCTGGCAGGTTCACCTGTGCATCAAAAAAAGTGCTGGCACCAGCCAAGCCCTCCGGACGCATGGACGGCTCACGAGCCATAACCTCTTCGCGGCTGCTTAGCCCTCGATTCGGAAGGCTCTTGTCGTAGCTCAGCACATCGTAAAGCCACAACCCGATGCGCATTTTGGTGCGGTAGAACCAGTTCGAACCGTAGTAGGGCAGAAAGAACTGCAGGGGCTTTACCAGGTGAGGGGCAATCCGCAGAAGGGTCTCGCGCTCCCGCAGGTCCATACGCACCAGCCCAAAATCCAGCATCTCCAAATAGCGAAGTCCCCCATGGATCAGGCGGGTGGATCCCGCGGTTGTCCCGGAGCCGAAGTCGCTTTTCTCAAGCAAAATGCAGCGGATCCCACGCATCGCAGCATCCCGGGCGATGCCCGCTCCAATAATGCCGCCGCCGATGACAGCCAAGTCGTATTGCTGATTTTCCATGGGTTTACTCTGCGCTTTCGCTTAACTCCACCCTGACCGACAAAGGTTTGTTCTGCATTAGGGCACCGTTCGTATGCTCTGCTCTCAGGGCGCAGGATCTGCCCGCAAAGCCGCCTCAATATTATGTCAACTGGCTTGCCCTTTCCGTTTCGCCCGTGCCCAAAAACTCCCTGAGCAACTGCAGAAATCTTTATGTTTACAATTGCTTGGCGAAAATGAGTGGCTGCTTGAACAGTATGCTACAGTTGCAATTGGTGAGCACGGTTCCTTCCGGCGACCGGAAGAGACGCGCTCCCGAGGGCAAACTGCGCGCTGTTTTTGGCGCGCCAAGGGCATGATTGAAGGCGGATGCAAGGCGGTGACGCGAGTGGCGGAACCCTGCCTCGGCTTCCGCGCGGGATCCCTGTAAGCTTCTTCCGCCGGTTTCGCCAACGGGACGTTCCCCTCTCCCGGATCCCAGCGGACCCGCCGCCTCCTGACTCTCTCCAAAAGGTTAGATTGCCTGAATGAATGCAAGGTCTCTATTTAGTCTGTTCTCCAATGACCTGGCCATTGACCTGGGAACTGCCAACACCCTTGTCTACATGCGCAGCAAGGGAATTGTAGTAAACGAACCCTCCATCGTGGCAATCAACAAAGTGAACGGTGAAATTGAGGCCGTGGGGCGCGAAGCCAAGGAAATGGTGGGCCGTACCCCGGGTAATATCGTTGCCATCCGTCCCATGAAGGACGGGGTAATTGCCGATTTTAAGGTCACCGAGCGGATGCTGAACTACTTCATCCAGAAGGCCCACGGGCGCAAGATGCTGGTGCATCCGCGCATCGTGATCGGCGTTCCTTCTGAAATCACGCAGGTGGAGAAGCGGGCCGTGATGGATTCCGCCTATCGCGCTAAGGCCAGTGAAGTGATTCTGGTGGAACAGGCGATGATGGCGGCCATAGGCGCGGGGCTCCCCATTACCGAACCGTCGGGCAACATGGTGGTGGATATCGGTGGCGGCACTACCGATGTGGCTGTGATTTCCCTTTCGGGCATTGTTTATTCGCGCTCCGTTCGCGTAGCGGGCAACGAAATGGACGATGCCGTGATGCAGTACCTGAAGCGCAAATACAACCTGCTGGTTGGTGAGCGCACCGCAGAGCAAATCAAGATCGAGTTGGGTTCCGCCTATCCTTTGGATAAGCCCCTGACGATGGAGATCAAGGGACGGAACCTGATTGAAGGCGTTCCCAAGACCATCACCATCAACGACACCGAAATCCGTGAGGCGCTGGGCGAGTGCATCGATACCATCATGAACGCCATCCGTGTGGCGCTGGAGCGCACACCACCTGAGCTTAGCGCGGACATCAGCGACCGCGGAATTGTACTCACCGGAGGCGGCGCGCGCATCAAAAATCTAGATCGGCGTATCCGTGAAGAAACCGGCCTGCCCGTTTCTGTGGCCGACGATCCGCTGGCCTCCGTGGTCCTTGGCACCGGGCGCATGCTCACCGACTTCAAGCTGCTGCGCCGCGTGGCCATCGAGTAGTTGCAGCTCATGCCATCATTTGTCCACCGCATGAGCACACGGAGATAGCGCGGTCTTTACTGGCCTTGGCACTTCAATCGTGCCGGCGAATTCGCGGATATAGCGCATCGAGAAGAGCGTCGAAGAGCCTGCTGAGTAGTTATGGAGACCTTGCTTACCCGGTATCGAGGCCTGCTGGTGCTGGTAACTGTCCTTGCCATCCAGTTGGTGATGCTGGGCCTGCAGGTTCGCAATCAGAGTGAGGTTCGTCTGCTGCGGGTTTGGGCGGTTTCGGCGGTTACCCCGTTTGCCATCATTCTGGAAGGCATCCGCACGGGCATCGGCGGCAGCATTGCCAGCTACGTGGATCTGCGTGGCGCCCGGTCAGAAAACGACGCCTTGCGCAAGCAGATGGGGGAACTCCGTCGCCAAAATGAATTCCTGCGTGCGGAACTGGAGACCGCCCAGCGCGCAGATGCGTTGCTCGAATTCCGCCAGCGCATTCTCTCCCGCACGGTGGCCGCGAGGGTGATTGGGGCCAATGCGGCACCTGCTTCCCGGGTAGTGTTCATTGACCGTGGCTCCAGCGACGCGCTGGTTACCGGTATGGCGGTGCTTAGCGCCACCGGCGTGGTGGGACGGGTGCTGGATGTGTATCGCAACACTTCCCAAGTCATGCTGATAACTGACCCTAGCTTCGCCATGGGGGTGGTGAGCCAGAAAGGCCGCGTGGTGGGTACGCTGAAAGGCCTCGGCCAGCGGCGGGTCGCGGTGGATTATGTCGAGAATCACCTCACTGTCGAAAAAGGGGAGTGGTTCTATAGCTCGGGTGATGATCGCGTCTTTCCTCGCGGATTGCCAGTGGGTCCGGTGGCCGAAGTTGCCGAAGGCGGCGGCTTCCAGGAGATTCTGGTGGAGCCCGCTGGCATGATAGAGGGGCTCGATGAGGTGCTGGTGGTGTTGGAGGCGATGCATCAATCGGTGCCACAGGTGGAGTCGTCCCAGCCGACCATTCTGGTGCCGCCCCGCGAGCCGGATGCGGACGCTTCCCCGGAAGTGAGCATGTTTGAGACTGCGGCTCCCACTGCGCTTGACGAGCCGGCAGCGACTCCTGAGTCAAATTCCGCTGGCGTAACACCTACCGTACCGGTGCGGCGGCCCCCAGCCACGGATGCGGACCGTCTGCTTGAGCGCTACCGGCGCATTGGCGAGGGCCAAGGGCACGTCTTTGGCACCGGACTGCCTGGTTCCACGCCGCCGGACTTCAATCGCCGGCCCACACCGCGGACTCCACCTGCAACCTCGTCTGCGCCAGATGCCGGCTCGGCCACAACTGCTCCGGACTCCGGAACCGAAATACCCCCTTCAGCCGCAGCCACACCCCTGCCAGTGCAGCCATGAGAGTTGAAACCAGCCGCATTCTCATCGACTCCGCGCGCGATCGCCAGATCGTTCACTTCCCTTGGTGGGTGCTTGTGGTTGCTCCGCTGGTGGCGCTGCTCTTTCAGGTTTATGTCCCGGTGATCTTCCGGTTTCTCAATTTCCTGGAGATTCCCCTGCTGCTGGCTATCTACTTCCCTCTGATGTGGCGGCGTGCCATTCCGGGCACTCTCTTCGGCTGTGCACTTGGCCTTTTTCAGGACACCCTTTCACACCACCCAATCGGCATGTTTGGTGTGGCCAAAACGCTGGTGGGCTACTTTGCGGCTTCAGTGGGGATGCGCTTCGATGTGGACCACTGGCTGGTGCGATTCTTCCTGGTGCTTTTCTTCTTTCCTTTCCACCGGGTCTTTTACTGGATTCTGTCAAACTCCGTGCTCAATATTCCGCTGGAACTGGATCCCAGCCGGATGCTGATTTCCGCCATCTTAAACGCGGTGGTGTCGGTTTTCTTGTTTAACATATTAGATAGGAGTCGGGACTCTGTTTAGCTTAGAGCGACGATAGCTGCTCTGGCCTCGGGTGACCGGCCGGGGACGATTGGACGGGGATAGCGCCATGGATCCCATCGAACGCAATATCGGCAAAGTATTTGGGGCTGGGGACCTCATGCGCACCAACGCCGCTCGCGGCGCGGGTCCGCGTATGTTGATTTTTCAGGTCGTCGTGTTTGCTGTGCTCTTGTTCCTGATTCAGGGCTTCTGGCAGCTTCAGGTAATTGATGCGGACGTGTATTCGGCGCGAGCCGATGAGAATCACATCAAGAGCCTGCCCATCCTCGCTCCGCGTGGAAGCATTCTCGATCGCGATCGCCGCATTATCGTCGATAACCGATCCTCCTTCAACGTTATTCTGTCCCGCATCGGGCTGAACGAAGCGGTGCTGAACCCGATTGCCGATGGCCTGGGGGTAGACGCCGGGGAACTACAGTCGCGACTGAACCGCTTCCGCAGCCGTGCCCGTTACGAACCAATCATCGTGAAGGAGGGCTTAACCTCTGGCGAAGTCGCTTTCGTGGAGGCGCATCGGCAGATGCCTGGGTATCCGGATATGGAGCTCATCCGTGAGCAGCGCCGTCTTTACCCTGCCAATGGCATTGCAGCCCACCTTGTAGGGTATGTGGGTGAAGTGAGCGAACGCGAACTCGACACCCTGGAATATGCCCGGTATAACGAGGGCGATGTTATCGGCAAATTTGGCGTGGAGCGCAGTTACAATCCGGTGCTGATGGGGGAAGACGGCAAGCGCCAGGTGGTTGTGGATAGCCGGGGCAACCATCGTTACAACATTGGCACCAAGCCGGCGCGTGCGGGGCGAGACCTTGTGCTGACCATCGATCTCGACCTGCAAGTGGTTGCGGAACTTGCGATGGAGGGGCGTCGCGGAGCGGTAGTTGCGCTTGACCCCAGAAATGGGGAAGTGCTTGCTATGGTGAGCCGTCCCACCTTCGACCCCAACCGCATGAGCGGCCGCATCCGGGCTGAAGATTGGCGCAGCATTGTCAACGATCCGTTTAACCCGCTTATGAATCGGGCGACCCAGGCGCAGCTTGCCCCTGGCTCCACGTTTAAGCCTTTCGTGGCGATTGCCGCGCTGGAAGAGGGCCTCATTGACGAAGACTTTCGCGTGAACTGCGGTGGTGGCGGTAATTTTTACGGCCGCTACTTCAAATGCCACAAGCGCGGTGGTCATGGCTCAGTGAACCTGCGTACCGCACTGGCGCAATCTTGCGACGTCTACTTTTACACCGTGGGAAACATGCTTGGAATCGACAAGATCGCTGAGTATGCCCGCCTTTCCGGATTTGGCGCCAGAACGAATATCGATCTTCCGCATGAGGTGGCGGGCACGGTGCCCGATACCCGCTGGAAGATGGAACTCTTCCGGCAGAAGTGGTACGCCGGCGAAACCATTTCCGTGAGCATCGGCCAAGGGGCGCTTACGGTTACTCCGCTGCAACTTGCCTATGCCATTGGCGGCTTGGCCGTGGGCGGCGAATGGCACCAGCCTCACGTGGTGAAATCGCAAACGGGCCAGGAGGCGGTGCGCAAGGCAAATTGGGACCCAAACCATGTGCGCCAGGTAGTGGGTGGAATGTTTGCCGTGGTGAACGAAGGTGGCACGGGCGGACGCGCCCGGATTCCTGGCGTTCCTGTCTGCGGCAAGACAGGCACTTCCCAGTTGATATCGAACGAAGCGCTCGCCAACGTCACCAACAAAGACGACTACAAAGATAATGGCTGGTATGTGGCGTTTGCGCCATGTGACCAGCCGGAGATTGCCGTGGCGGTACTTTGGGAGGCGGGAGAGCACGGCAGCACCGCCGGCCCCATCGCGCGGGACGTGATTAAGGCGCATTTCGATAAGAAGCGCAGGGTTGAGATAACGAGTGGCGCAAAGGCCACGCTGGAAACCGCGTCCCGCCAGCCGGACCCCGCTCGTCCCGTAACCACGGTTCCTGCCGGGAATGCCGCAGCCAGCCCTGAGGCCCTGCCATGATCGCGCGCAACATCAGTCTGCGGGACCTTGACTGGTTACTGCTGCTGGCGGTGGTAGGGATCTGTTTGCTGGGTATCCTGCAGATCTTTAGCGCAACCAGTGGCACTCCGCTGGCGGATTCATGGTGGAAGCAGACCCTCTATTTCTCGGTGGGCCTCGGCTTGATGTTTATGGTGTGCGGCATTGACTATCACGTGCTGCTGGAGCAAGTGCCGGTGCTGTATCTGGTAACCGTGGTTGCGCTTGTCGGCGTGCTTCTGTTCGCTCCCCCAATTAACGGTTCCCGAAGCTGGATTCCCCTCCCCGGTGGCTTTAATCTGCAGGTCTCCGAGTTCAGCAAAGTAGTGATACTATTGGTGGTGTCCCGGTACTTGGCGGAGGTTCGCTCAGAGCAACTGTCCCTGAGTGACCTGATGCGCTTGGGCGCACTGGTTGGCGTTCCGTGGGTGCTTGTTCTGCTGGAACCCGATCTTGGTACCGCGCTGACGATTCTTCCGATTCTTGCGGTTGGGACTTTTCTTGGCGGCCTCCGCTGGCAGCACCTGGTTGTGATTCTGCTGGTGATTGCTCTCATCCTTCCCGTAAGCTGGGTGTTCCTGAAGGATTATCAGAAGGCGCGGATCATGACCTTTGCTGACCCTGGGGCAGATCCGCTCGGTAGCGGCTATCAGGTTATTCAGTCTCTGATTGCCGTCGGGTCGGGTGGCATGTGGGGAAAGGGCATTGCCCAGGGAAGCCAGACACAGTTTCGCTTCCTTCCGGAGACCCACACGGATTTCATCATGTCTACGTTTGCCGAAGAACATGGCTTCGTGGGTGTGATGGTAGTGCTTGGCTTGTATTTCGTGCTTCTCATGCAGATTGTGCAGAATGCCCAAATGGCGCCAGACCGCGCGGGCTTGTTTCTGTGCATGGGTGTAGCCGCCTTGGTTCTGTTTCACCTGTT
Source organism: uncultured Solibacteraceae bacterium (assembly GCA_964618435.1). Lineage (GTDB taxonomy): Bacteria > Acidobacteriota > Terriglobia > Bryobacterales > Bryobacteraceae > JACTMJ01. The sequence continues at coordinate 5,490 of CAZUAX010000030.1, read as the reverse complement.
GGTGAATGTGGGAATGGTGATCGGCCGTATGCCGGTGACGGGAATTCCCCTGCCTTTGATGAGCTATGGCGGCTCAAGCTTGTTGACCATGTTTCTGCTTCTGGGCCTCGTACAGAGTGTCCGTCTGCGGAGGCTGGTGCGCTAACCCGGGTCACCCTGGGCCAGATCTGGCAATTGCGGCAAACAGAATATCGAATCGCGCGATTCCGGCTAGCCGCCTTCCGGCGACATCCTGAGTTTGTGCGAGGAGCGGCGACAGTTGAGCGCCGCAGCGAACAGGAGTGCCCCGGCAACGGATGCGCGGAGTGAATGATATCCACAGAGACCCGCAACATGGCTCTGTGCGACGCACGCATCCTGGCGTTCAGCCAGGGTCCGGCTCCATGCGCTTCTCCGGTGGTTCCCCCGCCCGCGCAGCCTTGTCTCCCCTTATTCTGCTTTGTCACCCCCTGACTCAAGATGCATGGCATCGGAGGAATGAATGGCGAAAGAGCTAATTATTTCGTCCAACCGTCACGAAACAAAAGTGGCGATGTTTGAAGACGAACAGTTGGTAGAGATTTACTTCCAGCGTGCGGACGAGTATTCGCTGGCTGGCAGTATCCATAAAGGACGCGTCACGCGCGTACTGCCTGGTATGCAGTCAGCCTTTGTGAATATCGGCCTGGAGCGCGATGCGTTTCTGTATGTCTCGGATTTCTTTGAAGAATCCGAAGACGAATACGAGAAGACTCCAATCACCAACCGCGACCGGCAGAAATCGCGTGTGCCGCAACTGGTGGATGAGGACACCGGCGAACCCACAAATGAATCGAACGAGCGCTTTGCCGCGGCCCAGACAGTAGCGGAACTTGCGAAAGATACGCCGGGCGAAGACTTGGAAGACCTGGAAGACGAAGTGGAAGTCCCCGAAGCAGACGCCGTAGAGGTGATCTCCGCGGCTCCCGAGGTTCGTCCAGCCGCTAAGTTTGCGGAGCAGGGTGACGCTGGGTTTGACGACCGGCGCGGTCGCCGGCGTCGCCGTCGGCGCGGCAGAGGCGGCAGCGGGCTGCCCGAATCGAAATTTGCCGAGGGCGGCGGAAACGCGCCAGCGCCCCGAGCCGAAGGTCGGCCGGACAACAAGCCCCCTCAGCAGCAGCGTGGGCCCGCAGGGAATCGTCCTCCGCGTGGTCCTGTGGATGAAGATGCGCGCTGGAATCGCAAGCCCGTCACCAAACCTGGGGGCGATTTCGAGGACGAAGATCCGCCGCAAGCGGTGTTAATCGCGAAAGTATCCGATCCGAATCGTCTGCCTCCCCCACGTCGGCACGATGATTCGCAGCCCATGGTGCTGCCCGGTGAGTCCTTGGCCAAATATCGTCGCGGTTCCGGCGACCCTGGCAAGAACGCTCCCGATTTTGGAGATGCGGGCGATAGCGCCGGAAGCCGCTACTCGCAGCCACGCCGCAACCGTCACGGCCGGGCAGGTTTCCTGGCCCCGGCTGACGATGAGCCAGGTAACAAGGAAGGCGGACAGCCCACTGAGGGCAGTTCGGCGTCTCTGTTTCCGCCTGACGATTCCAACCCCAAACTGGCGGTGAAGGTTACACCCAGTTCCGATGAGGGTGGGGACGCCAAAGCGCCCGCCAAGAAGAAGGCGGCCACAAAGCGGGCCACCAAGGCAGCCAAGCCCGCGGCCAAGAAGGCAGCCAAGAAACGGGCGACCAAGAAGGCGGCCTCCGCAACTGGCGATGCTGGGCAAGCAGCGGAATCCAGCGAGGCTGCCAGTGAACAAGAGCAGCTTGAGCTGATCGAAACTGCGAACCTGGCTCCGGCCGAAGTGCTTCCCGTGGATACGTCCGACGAGCCTGGCGACGACCTGCTGCCTCCTGGTGAGGACGACGCCATTGGCTTTGACGACACCCCTTCCCAGGACGCTTCCACCGATGTGGCTGAGGATGATGTTGATGACGCCGATCTTGGCGGGGATGTCGATGCATCCGGCCCGGGTGAAGACGGCGGCGATGACGATTCTGGTGACCCCGAGGCGCGTGCTGAAGGCGACGAGGGTGTCGCTGACAGTGAGGGCCCACAACGTCTTTCCCGTCGCGAGCGACGGCGCCTGCGCATGATTGAGCGGCGCGATGAACGCCGCAAGGGACGAGACGACCGTCCGGCGGGTGCAGCGGAGGTCCCAGCAGAGATCGCAGCCGAACCG
>CAZUAX010000030.1:1339-3193 GCA_964618435.1 uncultured Solibacteraceae bacterium | reverse complement strand
CTGAAGGAAGGGCAGGAAGTTCTGGTGCAGATCGCCAAGGAACCCCTTGGCCAGAAGGGTGCCCGCATCACCTCCCACATCGCCCTGCCCGGGCGCTATGTGGTGTATATGCCCACGGTGGAGCACGTAGGTGTTTCGCGCAAAGTGGGAACGGACAATGAACGCATCCGTCTGCGGAAGATCCTGCAGAGTGTGCGTGAAGGCATGCAGGGCGGCTTTATCTGCCGCACAGCAGCTGAGGGCCGAACGGAAGCCGAGATCCGCGCCGACATGGAGTTCCTTTACAACATGTGGCTTGGCATCAAGGCCAAGGCGGATAAGGGTAAGGCTCCTTCGCTCATCCATCACGATCTCGACATCGTCGAACGTATGCTGCGCGACCAGCTCACCGACGAATTCAAGACCATCTGGGTAGACAACGAAGAGTTGTACGAACGCATCCTGCGCTTCGTGCAGACCGTGCAGCCGAACCTGGTTTCCCGCGTCCGGTTGTACACAAAGCCCGCGCCCATTTTTGATACGTTCAACGTCACGAGTGAACTGGAGAAAGCACTCCGTCCCAAAGTCTGGCTGAAGTCTGGCGGCTATATCGTCATCAACCAGACCGAAGCACTGGTGGCCATTGATGTGAACACCGGCAAGTTCGTTGGCAAGAGCAATCGTCTGGAAGACACTATCGTCAAGACTAACCTCGAGGCGGTGAAGGAAGCGGTGCGCCAGATTCGCTTGCGCGATTTGGGCGGCATCATTGTGGTGGACTTCATCGACATGGACGAGCGCAAGAATCGCTACAAGGTGATGCAGGCGCTCGACGAGGCGATGAAGGTGGATCGTGCTCCCTACAAGATTCTGCAGTTTAACGATTTCGGGCTGATTGCCATCACCCGCAAGCGGGTAAAGCAGAGCCTGGAACGCACCCTTTGCCAGCCATGCCCCACCTGCGACGGCTCTGGCCACATCAAGAACGTACAGACCATTATTGGCGAGATTCTCACTGAAGCCACCAAACTCGCGCGTGCAATTGACGACCCTGAAGTCTCGCTGCGTGTGCATCCCGAGGTGGCCAAAGTGCTGAAATCGCACACTAATCAGTACCTCGAAGAGATCGAAGAGATTCTGAAGGTGCCAGTGATCGTTACCAGCGATCCTCTGCTCCATCCAGAGAAGTTCGACCTCGCCTAGGACAATCCTGATTGTTGGAACTACAAAGAGCCCCCGAATTTTCGGGGGCTTTTTTCATTTCTAGGAAAGAAGGAACAGCGAAATCGCGGTGTTCATGCCGTCGGCCGGTATTTGGTCTTCGCCCGCCTGTATGGTTAGATGAGGCAAGGGGATTTGACCTTCCAGATGGTAGCTGTAGGGCAAAGCAGTCGCATGCAGGCGTATATTGACCGTCTACTATCGCTGCAACTGGCCAACGGCAGTTGGTCTTATCGCACCCTTGGCGATACCGGGCTGGTTGAGACCACATGCTACGCGATGCTCGCTTTGCGCGCCGCAGGCGTGGACGTGCCGCGTCAATCCGCCAGCCTCGACTGGTTGCAGAGCCTGCAACGCAAGAACGGTGGCTACGCCCCGCAGCCTGGTGTGGCGCTTTCAAATTGGACCACGTCCCTGGTGCTGCTTGTGCAACTGCAGTTCGGGCGGGAAGATGCCATACAGCCTGGAGTGGACTGGTTGCTGGGTCTGGAAGGCAATGAAACCGGATGGCTCACCCGTGTGACGCGTAAGGTGCTCAACATTCCGGCTCCGTATCCGCAAAATCACCTCGGATGGCCATGGGTGGCCGGTACGGTGTCCTGGCTCATCCCCACGGCGTTGGCTACTTTGGCCCTTCAGCATGTTCTTCGGCGG
>CAZUAX010000030.1:0-1239 GCA_964618435.1 uncultured Solibacteraceae bacterium | reverse complement strand
GCCACCATCCTCAGTTGGCTTCAATTGGCGTTGAACGCGCGCAGCGTGAGCTTTCCGATGGGCGAAGAAGGGGCGATACAGTGCCGGACTACCCTGGATTTCGCAATGCGCGCTCTTGCTCTCAGCGCCGTGGCCGGAAACAATATCTTTAAGGTTTGAGTATTGGGCAGTTGCGATTTGGGTGCGGGCGACTTTGTTCGTCCTCGCGCTGCTGGCGTCGGCAGAACCTCTGGACTAAAGTATGCTTCACCAACCCTCACGCATGGCGCGCCATTCTTCGCACCGCGAATTGCCGTCTCGCCGCGACATTTTGGTGGCAGGTAGCGCTGTTGCGCTTGCTACGGCCGGGTGTGGCATCGCGCCGGAAACCGGGGCTTCCAAGCCGCAGGTCACCATTGCCCGAGCGCAAGCCTACGACGATTCTGTCTACGACATTGTGCGCCGTGTGCTGGCCGAACAGCGCTTGGACGTTCGCGGCAAGCATGTGGTGTTGAAGCCCAATCTCGTGGAGTTTGACCCCAACACTGCTATCAATACGCATCCTCTCTTCGTGCATGCGGTTCGTGAGTCCTTTGTAGCCTTGGGCGCAGCCAGCGTGCGGATTGCGGAGGGTCCCGGCCATCGCCGCGATGCCCTCGACCTCGCCGATGCAGCCGGTTACTTTGGCGCGATTCCCGGTTTTGAGGGCCTGTTCCGCGACCTGAACCTCGAAGCAGTTGAGCGCATCCCATTGCACCGCCCGTTCTCCAAGCTGAAGGAACTGTATCTGCCTAAGTTGCTGCTAGGTGCCGACCTCATTGTCTCTCTGGCCAAGCTGAAGACGCACCACTGGGTAGGCGCCACTCTCACGATGAAGAACTTTTTTGGTACCGTTCCCGGCGGCGTTTATGGCTGGCCGAAGAACGTACTGCACTGGTCTGGCATCAACGAGTGCATCGCCGACCTGCACAGAGTGTTCCCACGCACCTTCGGCATTGTCGACGGCATTGAGGGCATGGAAGGCAACGGTCCCATCCAGGGAACCCGCAAGTTCGCCGGAGTGATTGTTGCAGGCCGCAACCTGCCCGCGGTAGATGCTACCTGCGCCCGCATCATGGCCATTGACCCAGACCGCTTTGGCTACCTCCAACTTGCGACACGCAAGGGGGAACTGTCCCCAGAAAATATCCAGCAGACCGGCGAGTCCATCGCCAGCGTTCGTACGGAGTTTGAACTTTTCGGGGAGTTCAAGAGCTGGCG
>CAZUAX010000029.1:0-32222 GCA_964618435.1 uncultured Solibacteraceae bacterium | reverse complement strand
TTGCGCATTGCCTCTTTGGTGAGTTGCTCACCGGAGAGCATGCGCGCGACCTCGGTGACCCGGGCAACAGCTTCCAAATGAGTGATACGCGAGATGGTCCTTCCGTTTTGTTCAAGCTTCTCCACGGCGTAATGGTGATCTGCAAAGCTTGCGATCTGCGGCAGGTGGGTGACGCAAAGCACCTGGCTGGCGCGGGCGAGATCCTTCAGCTTGCGGCCTACGCTCTCCGCGGCACGGCCGCTGATGCCCGCATCCACCTCATCAAACACCAGCGTTCGCGGGGCTTCCGCGGCGGTGTCGCCCAAGGTGCGTGTGCCGCTGAGCGTTGCCAGTGAGGTCTTTAGGGCCAGTGCGATGCGCGATACCTCACCTCCGGATGCCACCTTGTCGAGCGGCTTGGGTTCTTCCCCGAGGTTTGCCGACACCAGGAATCGGATGGCGTCCCAGCCTTTGACGGAATCCGGCCCCTGGGCCACCTCCGCGACAAAGACGGCACGGCTCATGGCCAGTGCCGCCAGTTGTTCCTCCACTTCCTTCCCGAGGCGGGCCGCGGCAAAGCGCCTGGAGTTAGTAAGTTGCGCGGCCGCTTCACGGAATTCCGTTTCAGCGGCGTGGAGTTCCTGTTGCAGGGTCTCCCGGCGTTCGGCCGCGTTTTCGAGCGCCTCCAGTCGCGCGCGCGTCTCGCCCAGGAATTCCCGGATGTCCTCGATCGTGGCTCCATATTTCCGCTTCAGCTTGTCGATGGCCACCAGCCGGCTCTCCACTTCGTCAAGGCGCGAGGGATTCGCTTCCAGATCGCTGACGTAGTCGCGTAGGGTAAGGCTTACCTCTTCCACGGCAATCATCGCCGGACGCAAGGTTTCCATCGCTGCCTGCAGGCTGCCATCAATGCGGGCGAGATCCTCCAGCCGGCGCAGGGCCAGCTGCAAGCGGGCGTTGGCCGCGTGGGGCGAGTCATAGAGCGCCTCGTAAGCCTCATTGCCCATATCCGCCAGCTTGGTGACATTCTTCAAACGGCGGCTTTCCTGCTCCAGTTCTTCGTCTTCGCCGTGCTGCGGGTTGACGGCCTCAATCTCCGTCACCTGCATCTGCCACAGGTCCGCCAGGCGGAGCTTTTCCCGTTCGTTGCGGTCCAGTTCGTCCAATTGCGCCTGAATGCTGCGCCGGTGCTCCCACGCCGCAGCAACCGTCGAGAGCAGTTCCGGGTGGCCTGCGTATTCATCGAGCATCGCCAGTTGGGCATCCGCATCGAACAGTTGCTGCTGGTCGTTCTGGCCGTGGATATCGCCAAGGTACGGGGCGATCTCCTTCAGCAACCCGGCAGTGACGGGCCGGCTGGCCACGAATGCGCGGCTCTTGCCGTTCACGTTGATTTCCCGCTCCAGCAAGAGGTCGTCGTCTTCCCAGATGATGCCGGCTTCCTCAAACAGCGCCAGCAAGCGCGGGTGACGTGGTACTTCAAACACACCGCTGATGCGCGCGCGCTCCGCTCCAGTGCGGACCATCTCCGCGGATGCCCGCCCGCCCAGCAGCAGGCCAAGTGCATCCACCAGGATTGACTTGCCACTGCCGGTCTCGCCCGTCAGCAGGTTTAGTCCGCCATGAAAGCGTAGGCGAAGCTGTTCCGCCACCGCGAAGTTCTCCACCATCAATTCAACGAGCATCTGAGTGCGATTATACGAAGGCTTGGGGATTAGGGCTTGGGAATCGGCTTGGAAATTCTGACTGGCGGATGGAAACGGTCCCGGAACGCTGCCGCCCGGTCTACTTACGCCCGGTCTACTTGATGAAACCCCTCGATGACGAGGCTACGAATTCGAGCACCTCAGCAACTTCCGCGGTGGAGGGAATCTCCTCTTGGATGCGCTCCAGCGCCTGGGAGGTATTCAGCTTCGATCGGGTAAGGAGGCGGAACATGTTCTGGAGGGCTTCGATGGACTCTTTCGGGAATCCGCGCCGTTCCAGGCCCGTAGCGTTGGCTCCGAACACCTTGATCTCACGCTGGCTGACCGTGGTGGAATACGGAAGGACATCCTGTACCACCACGCTGTAGCCGCCAATCATGGAGTGCGGCCCCACACGACAAAACTGGTGCACTCCGGTGAACGCGCCAATCACCGCCCAGTCTCCAATGGTTACGTGACCGGCAAGGGTGACGCCATTCGCCAGCACACAGTGGCTGCCCAGGCGGACATCGTGAGCCACGTGGGTGTAGGCCATCAGCAGATTGTCGTTGCCCACTTCGGTGAGCGCCCCGCCGCCTTCCGTGCCGCGATGGATAGTAACAAACTCACGGATTTTGTTGCGGTGGCCGATGCGGGTTTCCACTCGCTCGCCCTGGTATTTGAGGTCCTGCGAGGCCACGCCAATGGTGGTGTAGGGGTAAAAGAGATTCTCTTCGCCAATCCAGGTAGGGCCCTCGGCGTAGATGTGGGCCATCAGGCGTGTGCCTGCGCCGATCTCCACCTCCGCGCCAATCACGCAGAACGGGCCAATCTCCGCGCCCTCGCCGATGCGAGCCGCGGGGTCCACCACCGCGCTGGGGTGAACCTTCGCCTTTGGGTGAATACCCATTGCCTTGGTGCCGCGGGTCAGGCGGTTTCCTTATCCTGCAGCGAACACATCACGGTAGCTTCCGCCACCACCACGCCATCCACCTTTGCGGTGCCCGCCATCTTGGCCACGAAGGACTTGCGGCGCACCATCACCATCTCAATCACCAACTGGTCCCCAGGGCGCACTGGCTTGCGGAACTTGGCTTCTTCCACCGAGGCCAGAAACACCAGTTTCTTATCGCGGTCCGGAATAGACTTGAGCACCAGGACGCCGGCCACCTGTGCCATGGCCTCAATAATCAGCACGCCTGGCATGACAGGGAAGTCCGGGAAATGGCCTACAAAACATGGTTCGTTGACGCTGACATTCTTCACGCCCACGATGCGCTGCTCTTCCAGTTCCACGATGCGGTCGACAAGAAGGAAGGGGTAGCGATGGGGGAGAATGTCTCGAATTTCGTCGATATTTAGGACTGCCATGGGAATTGGCTATTATAGCAACCGATGACTGAAGTGCTTGCCTATCTGCAGAGCCGCGCGGATGCCTGGAAGGCGATGTTGCGCGAAATGGTGGAGATCGAATCACCTAGCGACGACGCTGCCGCCGTCACTCGAATGGCTGAATGGATAGCGGACCGTGTTGCGCCGCATGCGACGGTGAAGTTCTTTTCGGGAGGCAAGTACGGTAAGCACCTCCGCTGCGATTTCAAACAGAAGGGCGCGCCTCGTGATCAGCGGATTCTTGCGGTGGGACACTGCGACACCGTATGGCCGCATGGCACCCTGGCCACCATGCCGTTCCGGGAGGAGGGTGGGAAAATCTTCGGCCCTGGAATCTTCGACATGAAGGGCGGGATTTCCTACTTCCTGATGGCAATGGAGGCGATGCGTGAACTTGCCATCAGGCCCGTGGCCAGCATTTCCCTGCTGCTGGTTTCCGATGAGGAGATCGGAAGCCTGTCGTCGCGCCCGCTGACCGAGGCCGAGGCGCGGAAGACAAAGCTCGCACTTCTTCTGGAGCCGGCGATGGGTCCGGAAGGTAAGCTGAAGACTGCGCGCAAGGGCACGGGCATTTATCGCTTGAAGGTGACGGGCAAGGCTGCGCACTCGGGCATCGACTTCGCGGCGGGCGCCAGCGCCGTAACCGAACTCGCGCATCAGGTGATGATGATTCGGGAGATGACAGATCTCGACCGTGGCATTACGGTGAACCCCGGGGTGATTCGCGGCGGCACCAAGAGCAACGTGGTGGCGGCAGAAGCGGAGCTGTTGGGGGATATCCGCTTCTGGAAAACCCGCGATGGCGACGCGATTGTGCGGAAGCTCCAACGGCTGAAACCGCGTGATCCGCGATGCCGCATCGAAGTGGAGGCGGGGCTGAATCGCCCGGCACTGGAGCGCACCAAAGCCGTGCAGAAACTCTTTCGGCATGCCCGCAGCCTGGGCGCGGAGCTAGGGCTGGACCTTCAGGAAGCAAGCACGGGAGGAGCCTCCGATGGGAACTTCATCGGTGCGCTGGGCGTGCCTGTACTGGACGGCATGGGCGCGGTGGGCGACGGCGCCCATGCCATAAACGAACACCTGATCGCCGGCGCCATGCCGCAACGGGCCGCGCTGCTGGCCGCGCTGCTATCGCGGCCTTTGCCGGAGTAGCTTTATAGCCGTGGAGATGGCGGCAGCCTCGCGCTAACGCCCCTCACTGGACGGCGGCACCAGGCCCTTCATGCGCATGTACGTCACAAGATTGCCGTAGTGCTCATAGATGTGTACGCTATTGAAGTTCAGCACGCCCACGCGCGCACGTTGGCCGCGCATGAATGTGACCGGGGACGCGGCGTTGGCGTCCGTGGTGGCCTTGTAGGCGGTATCGCAGTAGGCGAACGCGGTCTTCAGGGCCGCGACGATTTCTGCCTTGGACGTCATGTTCTTTTCTACTCCCGGGCTCTGTTTGCCGTCGGCATTCACGGGCCCGCAGAAGAAGTATTGGGAATCAGCCACGTGGGCCACCATCTGGCCAAAGCTGCGCACGCTGTCCACCGGCTTGAAGCTGTAGTTTTCTTCCGGCATCTTCTCCGCCGCCTTCAGCACGTTGCCGCTGGCTAGCTGGAACAGCCCGTAGGTGCTGCCGGGAACGGTGGACTGGTCAGGAGCTTGCGCAAGGGCAAGTCCGCAGAGCATCATCATCGCCATCATCAATCGCATGGGTTTCTCCTAGAAGGGAATCGACTATGGAAGATCCATGCTCATGCACGGATTATTCCAGCGGCTCGTGTTCAGCCGACATTTGCTAATCTTCGCGCAATTCTGCGACGGTGGCACCTGTGCCGCCTTCCGCCTGGCTAGCGGCATAGAACTTCGCCACGTTCGGGTTGTGGGCAAGCAGGTTGTGAACCGCACGCTTCAGAATGCCTTTGCCGTGGCCGTGAACGATGCGCACCATCTGCACCTGGGCAAGGATTGCCTGGTCCAGGAAGCGCTCTGTTTCCTCAATGCCCTCTTCTTCGGTCTTGCCGATGATGTTGAGCTCACGCTGCAGCACGTGCGCGCTGGGGCCAAGGGTGAAGCTGACATTCTTGGGCAGGGTGATTTTGCCCTGGGCTTCCGCGGCGCCCAGCACTTCCTTCACGTCTTCGCGAGGCAACTGCAGTTTCATGAAGCCAACCTGAACCTCAATGTGGCCAGCGTCCATTACGCGGAGTAACGTAGCTGCTTCACGGATGTCGCGAAGCTTGAGGCGCATGCCCGGTTCCAGGTGCAATTGCGTGGCGGGCGGCGGTTCCGGCTCACCATGCTGGACGCGGGTAACAACCTGCTCCAGATCCTCACGGATTTCGCGCCTCGCTTTGGCCAGGCTCACCTGGGCATGATGAAGGGTGCGTTTGCTGTCGGCGGATTCCGCCATCTTCTCCAGCAGGCCTTTGCTTTCCTTCTCAAACCGCTCCAGCACTTCCGCGTATCGTGTTTCCAACTCGCGCAGTTTCTCGCTCTCGCGACGCTTCCAAACCAGTGACAGTTTGTCGTCGCGGCGCTTTAGCTTGTTGATGCGCGATTGCACCCGCGCTTCTTTTTCAGCCACGTCCTCAAGCCGGGCGTTCAGCGTGGAGATGAGCTTCGCCAGATCCTCTTCCTTACGTGAAATGGTAGACCGGGCTTTATCGAGGATCGGTTCCGGGATGCCCAGGCGCTTGGCGATATCGAGGCCAGCCGACTTGCCAGGAGCCCCCAGCCGCAGTTGGTAGGTTGGTTCGAGCGTGGCTTCGTTGAAGCCCATGGAACCGTTAAGCACTTCGTCACGGTTCGCGCCGTAGACCTTCATTGGCATCAGGTGCGTGGAAACCAGAGTGAAGGCCCCCCGTTCGCGGAAGGTGTCGGTGATGGCCACGGCCAGCGCGCCCCCTTCCTCAGGGTCAGTGGCGCGTCCAATTTCGTCCAGGATCACAAGGGAATCCGCAGTAACGTCCTGCATCATCTCCTTGAGCCGTAGCACGTGCGAACTGAAGGTGCTGAGGCTTTCCGTGATGCTCTGGTTATCGCCGATATCCGCCAGCACTTCCTGGAACACCGGGAACTCGGCTTCCTGGCAAGGCACGGGCAAGCCAGATTGCGCCATCAGCACCAGGAGCCCGACGGTCTTCAGGGCAACGGTTTTGCCGCCGGTGTTGGGGCCGCTAATCAGCAAGGTGCGCTGGTCCTCCTTGAGTTCCAGCGTCACGGGCACCACCTGCTTGCCCTGCTTGCGCAGGACGTCTTCCAGCAGCGGGTGACGAGCCTTATCGATCCTCAGACGGCGCGGGCGCTCGTCACTAAGTACGGGCACCGTGCAGTCAAAGGCATCTGCAAAGTCTGCCTTTCCAAACAGCATTTCCAGGCTGGTAACAACGGCGGATGCCTCACGAATCTCCGTGTAATGGCTACGGAGAGTTCGGGTGATCTCTTCCAGGATGCGCCGGATCTCCTCCAGTTCTTCATTCTGGAGACGCACGAGGTCGTTGTTCATCCCCAGCACTTCCAGCGGTTCCAGATAAAGGGTTTGCCCGCTTCCGCTGGCGCCATGGACAATGCCGTCCACGCGCCCTTTGTGGCCCGCCACGATGGGAAGCACATAGCGTTCATTACGCTGGGTGACGAAATCGTCCTGCAGTACGCCCTCATCGCGAAACTTGCGCAAGAACCGTTCGAGGGTAACTTCAAGTTCGCGGCGCTGCTTCTCCATGTCCTTCCGTACCCGCCGCAGAAAGGGGCTGGCGTCATCGGAAATGGTGCCGTCGGGAAGCACCTTGCCGTCTACCTTATTGAGCAGCGGGCGGAAGTCAGCCAGCGGCTCCACTCGCGCCGCCAGACGCGGGAACCGGTGTGCTGCATCCAGCAATTGCGCGCGGAAGCTCTGTGCGCGTTCCAGGAAACGCTGGATGCCAAGTACTTCCTGTGCTTCCAGGGCGATTCCTTCCACGCGCAGCTTGTTCACAGCGCTGGTGGGGTCTGGCAGCGTGGAAAACTTCAGCCGGAAGAATGTACCCGCTCCGCCTTCACCACCGCCTACGGCCTGCCGCTGGTATTCCATCGCTTCCGTCAGGTCGTTCAGCGATTCGCGCAGCGCGGGCAGGTCTGTCCGCGGCATCAGCGCCTCTGCCTCGCGGCGCGCCGATGGGGAATACACAAAGCGGCTGAGGATTTCTTTCAGGGAATCGAACTCAAGCAGCGAATCGCTCCAGAGGCTCACGCTGGGTCTCCTTTCCCGGTATCAGTGGCATGGGTCACCGTTCTGCCGTATTCGAGGCGGAGGAAGGTGCCCGCGCAGGGAGAGCCGTTCGTAGCTCGCCAGCAGTCGTATGCCAGAATGGCCTTCGCAATCACATCGTAGGTGCCGGGAGTCATCATTAAGGTTTCGGCCTCATCGAGGGCAAACCATCCAAGTTCCGCGGCATCGTCGCCGGCGAGCCCCTCGCCCTCGGCGCCCAGTGAGCCGGGCTGCACTTCGCACACATAGTCGAGCAGCACGTAGTGGAACTCTGTGCGCTGGTCAGCATCGTGCATCAGGCGCTCAAACACGGCGGCCAGGAAGAGTGGCGTCACCGCCAGGCCGGTCTCCTCCAGCACCTCACGGCAGAGGGCATCTTCAAGCTGCTCGCCGGTCTCCACAGCGCCTCCGGGCAGGCTCCAATATCCCTTCAACGGGGCATGACCGCGACGGATCAGCAGGACCTGGCCATTCCGCATTACAATCGCCCCCACACCTACTACAGGGCGTGGCGGGTAGCGGCGGTTATCGCTGCCAGTTTCGGGCTGCGGATTGTCGGTGGTCTGCATGCGTAGATCTTTCTGGGGAGAGGTTAAGCGATGGAGAATGAATGTGCCTATCGCGGCAAAAGGCCGGGCACACTGCTTTGGATGCGGTACACTCCATCGCCGGTGGTCACAAACAGGGCTTTGCCGTCTGCTTCGCCAAATACACAATTCGTTGCTTTGCCCGGAGTCGAGTAGTGGCCTAAGGCTTTCCCGGACTTGTCGTAGATCAGAATGCGGTTCGCCGCCACATAAATGTTGCCCTTGCTGTCCACGCACAGCCCCGCTGGGATACCTTCGCTGATCTTCGCCAACTCGCGTTCGTTATGAACCTCGCCGCGGTTGTTGACGTCGATGGCCAGCAGCAACCGCCGGTCCGCATCGGTGAAGTAAATCGTGTTGTCGTCAGGAGATAGGGCGACGCCGTTCAGTCGCGTCTGGCTGCGCTTCAGCGCGCTGAGTTCGCCTTTGGAACTAAGCCGGAAGAGGCCGTGGAAATCGAGTTCCCGCTCTTCCATGGCACTGCCAAAGGCAGGGTCAGTAAACAGGATATCGCCGTTGCGCCTCACCACAAGGTCGTTGGGGGCATTCAGCGGCTTACCCTCAAAATCCCTGGCAAGCACGGTTTCTTTATCGTTTTCCACCTTGCTGACGCGCCGGGCGGTGCCTTCGGCCAGGTAGAGGCGCCCGTTCTTGTCGAAAGCAAGTCCGCTAGCGCCGGCGCTGTTCTCGCGGAGAAGCGTGGTGGATCCCCCAGGGACATACTTCAGGAGCCGGTTATTGGGGACATCGGCAAACAGCAGGAAGCCGCCGGGGCTCCAAGCCGGGCCATCGGTATAGCGGAGCCCGCGTGCCACCTCCATAATCTCGGTGCGGCTGAACTCCTGAGCCAGCAACGGAAGGCACAGCCAGAGAGCGAGGCAGAAACCAAGCCCAACACGCAACGGACCCAAATGCCGCAACCTCATTCCCTCTATTGTTTCAGACTTCCCGGCCTTAGCTGACTGCCCCTCGCCGAGGCCATCCAGTCGCAGGTGGCGGCATGCCGCATGCCGGTGGTGAGCACTGCCCTGCCTTACGAAACGAACTGGACGGCGAGGCGACTGCGAAGTCGAGTAAGGTGCCAAATATGGCGAGCCAGTGAATCGCTGCTCCGGCTGGGGGCCGCAGCGCTAAGGACGTGTGCGGCGGAAGATGGCAATGGATTCTCCGCCCACGCTAAGCCGGGAGTATTCGCGCATGCCGGATGCTTCCTCTATGCCAATGGCATCGTCTTCCGCCTCCCAGGCATAGATCTCCTGTCGAACCCGGGCCAGGGTGGGGAAACGGCCAAAGAGCCAGGAATTGCCGAGGGCGTCCCGGGAAAACCAAATGAGCAGGTCTGGCCGTTCGGAACCTGCCCGTGCCAGTTCCTGGCGGCTGAAATCGCGCAGGCCGATTACGGTGCGCGGCGTGCGCACGTAGCCAAACTCAGGGCGCCGCAACGCGTCGCTAAGCGGCCAGGCCGTGGCGATGCGCGCATGCGGGCTGCGCGTTTCCACTTCCTGGGCGGCGGCCTGGAAGAGGTTTACCAGGCGCACCATACTCAGGTCGTTTTCATGCGGTTGCGGGTACCAGGCGCTCATGAAGAAGCCCGCTGCCGACAGAGCCGCCGTGGCCAGCGGCAGGCCAAGCCGCCAATGTGCTGATTTCAGGTGGCTCCACGCAAAGGCATAGGCAATCAGCAACAGGGGCAGAACCGGTAGCAGATAACGTTCCAGCACAGCTCCTCCTGTAATGGTGACCACCAGAACATGGGTTACCACAAACCAAAGGATGAGTTGCCATTCCCGCCTCCGGAAGACTTTCAGCTTTGGCCAGAGCACGGCCAAGGGCAACGCTCCCAGGAAATAGCCGTGGTTTAAGAACAGCTCAAAGGCACGGCGGACCAGCGCGAGCCCCAAGCGTGCCGGGTGGAGGGGATAGGCCAGGTTGAACTCAGCGAAGTCCCGATTGCCAAAGATGCTTCCGGTGGCTTGCCAGAGCGCGAGCAACCAGGGAATGAGCGAGAGGCAGGGCAGCGCGAACAACCATGCTTCCTGGCGACGGCCTTCCCGATAGAGCAGCAGTCCCATGAGTGCCGGAAGCACCACCCCGGTTTCCTTCGTCCACACCAGGGCAGTACAGGCAAGCAGTGCCAGCAGGAGGCGCTCTTCAACGAAGAGCCAGAGCGCCAGCAAGGTGAACAGCATGGCTGGCATATCCAACTGGGCCATGAACGACTGGGTATAGAACAGGGGGTTCAGTAGCAGGAGCAGGAGCACCTGAAAGCCAGGCAGTCCCTGTACGCCATCCGCGAGGCGCAGGGCCAGCAGGAAAGCCAGAAAGGCGGCGATGGAGGCAAGCAGGAGCATCGCCAGCCGCGTGACAAGAATGGAGTGGCCAAAGACGCTCCAGACAGTGGCCAGCCAGAGGGGGATTCCCGGGGGGTGGATATTGGGGAGGGTAGTTTCCGGGATCCACTGCCCGAGTTGGAAAAGGTCGAGCCCGGCGGGGATAAACTGCCCCATTTCATCCCAGAAATAGGGCAGTTTCCAGAGGGGATAGTGGGTGGCGAATACGGCAGCCGAGATGAGCAGGAAGAAGACCAGCGCCGCCTGCGTATTGCGACTGCGCCGGTCGTGGTTGTGCCGCTCTGCCTTCGCTGACATTTAGTTGACGGAGGACTGGCCCATCTCGCCTGCGCCGGGTTGGGGCTCAAGACGGATCTCTCCGAAGGCTTGCTCATACTGCTGCACATTCTGGCGCAACAGGTTCAGCAGCGCCTTCGCTTGCTGCGGGCTGAGATAGACGCCCTGGAAGTTTTCAATTTGCACTTCCTCCTGGGATTTCTGGTCGGCTTTTCCGAACAGGAGAAAGAAATCCCACAGATTGGCGCGCAGTTGCACGCTATTGGCGTAGTCCTCGCGATAGTCTTCGCGCTTGATGAGTTCCAGCTTTTGTGGTTGCATAGGGGTGCTTTTCCGATTCTAGCCTGTAAGGCTGAGCGGAGAGCAGTAGCCCTACTCGCTTGCGGCCAATGAAGTTACTGCGCCCGGCCGCGCACCACCTGCAGGGCGCGCAGCGCTTCCTTGCCTACTTCTACGTCGCGGTCCTGGCTTAGGCGCTCAAGGAAGGGTACGCTATCCGCGCCGCCGCTGCGTGCCATTACCTGGCAAAGAGCCATTTTTTCGTCGCGGGTACCCGCTTCCATCTGCCTGTGCAGCACCTCGCGGATATCCGCGTCCCGCGCCAGCTCGGTGAGGAACGCGATAGAGACCTGACGGAAGGCGCTCTTATTCGTTTCGTTCACCAGCAACGTCAACGGGCTAAGCGCCTCGCTGCTGTTATCGCCGAGTTTCACTAAGGCGAAAGCCTGGGACAGGCGCGGTGCGCGCTTGGTCTCCGCATCAAACTTCTCGCGAATCATGGTTACGTCGTCGCGACTGCCTAAACGACCGATGCCTTCGGCCGCCCCCGCGCGAAGGCCCTCGTCGCGGTCATGGATGTACCGCAGAAAAGTGGGCCGGCTGGAAGGAGCAGCAATCATGGCAATGGCGCTGAGCGCGGCACGCTGGACGTCGCGATTCCGCGAACGGTTCAGCAGAGCCTCCAGGTTGCCGGAAGCATCCTGGTTGCGCAGCATGCCTGTTGCTTCAATGGCAGCGATCTGAATTTTGCGGTCGGGATCGTTCAGAAGGTAAGCAATCTTGGGAGCGGTTTCTGGGTCGCCGATCTTGATGAGCGCGTTTAGCGATTCGTAAATCACGCTGCCGTCCCGATTCTTCAACCCTTCCAGCAGTTGCGGGGTTGCCTGCTTGCCGCGCAGGATGCCCACAGCGCGGGCGGCATTCGCCTTCGCATCACTGTTCATCCCCCGAATTACCAGAGCGCCGATGGCATCGATTACCTGCGGACGGACTTGCACGTAGCGGTCAATCATCTGGTCATTCACTTCCGTGAAGCGGCTCTTTACGCTGCGGGTGAAGTTGGCCCACATCGCGGAGACACCGGTCTGGAAGTAGCCGGGAAGGTAGATGTTCACCAGACCATCAGTGGCGAGGATCTGGACATCGGGGTGGCCGTCCTCAGTGGCGGAGATGAGGATAGGGATGGCATCCTGCGTGCCGATTTCGGCGACGGCCTTGACGGCTTCGCGCCGTACGTCAACATCCACATCGCGCAGAATCGGTGCTAATTGCGGCAAGGCCGAGGAGCCCTGCTTCGCCAGTTCCGTAACGGCCCGTTTCCGTTCACCCGGCATCTCGCTGTTCAGGTCCTGGGCAACAAGGCCAAGACCAGAACAAAACAGAAAAAAAATGATCGCGAACTGATTGCGCTTCATACCCTCAACCTAACACGCTGCGGCTCGGAAACCCAGGGTCAGAAAAACTCCAGGCAGAGAGTGATGGGCCGACGACGACAGGGTTTTCGCTGCTATTCCCGGGGAATCTCGATGCGCTCCTCGCTGCCATCCAGCACCAAAGCAAGATCACGGAAGCCCACCATGCCGGCCTTCTTGTCGCCTCGAACATACAGCGTTCCGGAGGCATAGGGTCCGCTGAGCGGGACGGTGAGGTTGACGGTTTCATCGCTGCCGTTCTTGCTGATGCTGCCCATCACGTACCAACCGGCTTCGATTGGCTCTCCCATCTTCTGCTGCGTCTCCGGATGCGAGCGGACCAATTCCAGGGCTGTACGATAGATGTCACTGGACTTCATAGAGTTAATCACCAGGAACCCGATTCCCCCGATGAACCCAAGGACTCCAATGAAGAAAATGAGGGTCGCGGCACAGCCGATGAGGGCGACTGGTTTCTTTCGCTGGCGTGGTGGCAGCCCTGAACCCGCGAAGCGTCCTGGGGGAGGCGGCGCGGCGGGTCGCGATCCTCCTTGCGCCGGAGTGCCGCTGCCTATCTTTGTGTAATCAAATTGTTCGCCGTTCATGGCACCCTCCAAGGTTTAGTCCTGTTGGCGACTGTCAATGCTTTTCGAACAGGTGCATCGTGCTCTCCAGAGGCAATCCTGCTGCATCGCATCGCCGTGGTTGGAAGCATATCAGGCCGGGGTGATGCCAGCACTTGTTCGAGAAGTGCGAACGCCGGGGGCAGGGGATTACAGAGTCGGTACTCTTACTTTCCTTTCCGGGTGGCAAACAGGGCCGCGCCACCCCAGTTTGATTGGCAGTGTCCAGGTAGCATCTTCACGCGACCCAACCTTCACGCGACCATGGGCGGGTGTTGCGCATCTATCCGCTGTGGAGGTGGCTCCGGCACATTTTGGAAGTGTCCTTGATAACGGCTTGTCGAGCACGGCAGACCATGCCGGAATCATACCTATGAAGAACGGTGAAGTACGATGTTGGAAACAGTAGCTATTTTGGGCGCGGGTGGCGCCATTGGAATTCACGTAGCGGCAGAGTTGCAGCGCCGCCAGATTCCGGTGATTGCAGTGGGGCGCGATACGAAACGTTTGTGCGAGGTGCTTGGCAATGCAGAACCGGGCGAGGATCGAGGGTTGACGGTGAGGGGTGCCGACCTAAGCACGCCGGAAGGCGCGCGAGTGGCATGCGCTGGAGCAACCTCGATTGTGTACGCGGTGGGCGCCCCGTATCATCAGTTCGAGTTACATCCGAAGATGATGCAGCATACGGTGGACGCTGCTATCGCCGAGGGGGTTCGCCGACTGGTGGTGATCTCCAGTGTGTACTCCTATGGCGAGCCTCAGACAGAACGCGTGGCGGAGGATCATCCCCGTGAGCCGGTAGCGCGGAAGGGGCAATTCCGAAAGCAGCAGGAAGATATTGCCCTGGCGGCTCATGCGGGAGGGAAGCTGCAGACGGTAGTTCTCCATCTGCCCGATTTCCTGGGTCCCCACGCCAAACAAAGCTTCTCCACCACTCTGTTTGAGGCTGCTCTTGGCAACAAAAAGGCCAACTGGCTGGGGGACCCCTCACTGCAGCATGAGTTTGTTTACGTTCCGGACGTGGCCCCGGTAGTGGCCGCACTGCTAGCGCGAGAGGATGTCTGGGGAGAACGCTACAACCTGGCGGGTTCGGGCCTGATCACGGGCCAGGATCTGATTCACCAAATCTATTACGCTGCCTGTCGCCGGCCCCGCTATCGGACTGCGGGCAAAAGCATGCTGCAACTGATGGGGCTATTCAATCCGCTGATGCGGGAACTGGTGGAGATGCAGTATCTAATGGAAACCCCTGTGTTTCTGGACGACCGTAAGTTGCAGGGCAAACTGGGCAGCATCCAGCGGACACCCTACGCCAACGCGATTACCGCAACCATTGCGTGGCTGCGGGGCATCCCCTCCCTGGCGTAGTGCCCCCTGCATGCTCTGCTCTCCAGGCCTGAAGTTTTTGCCGAGTGCCAGCGTGGCTGCCTGCTAGACTACAGGCTGATGGGTCCGAAGATCCTGATTTCAGCCGGGGAGGCGAGTGGCGAGATGTATGCCACGCGTCTGGTGGAAGAACTGCGACACCGCTACCCCGACGCCACCTTTTTCGGCTGCGCCGGGCCGAAGATGAGGGCCGTAGGCGTGCGTTCGGTGATTCGCGCGGAGTCGCTTTCCGTGGTGGGGTTGGTGGAGGTGTTGGCGCACATTCCCCGGATTTATGGGGAGTTTCGTAAGTTGCTGGCCGCCGCGCGCGCCGAGCGCCCGGACATCGCAATCTTGACAGACAGCCCGGATTTCCATTTTCGTCTGGCGCGCCACTTGAAGCGCATGGGTGTGCCCGTGGTTTACTATGTGGCGCCGCAGGTTTGGGCATGGCGCCAGGGACGCACCAAGGTCATGCGGAGCATCATCGACCTGCTGGTGTGCATCTTTCCCTTTGAGGAGCAATTTTTCCGCGAGCGAGGAGTTCCGGCAATGTACGCAGGGCATCCGCTCACCCGAATGTTCCACGCGGATAGCACGAAGGAGCGTTTCCATGCCCGGTATGGGTTTGCCCGGGATGGACTGGAGGGCGAGGCTCCGGTGGTGGGATTGCTTCCCGGCAGTCGCGAGGGCGAGTGGCGCAGGCACCTGCCCCTGCTGCTTGCCGCGGCGGAAGAACTGCGGAAGCGACGCAATGTGCAGTTTGCCCTGGCGGTACCAGGTACGGGTTTTCCACTTCCGGAAGAAGACACTTGGAAGAAACGCTTTTCAGAATTATCCATCCAAGTGATTGAAGCGGATACATGGAATCTGCTGGCGAATGCAGATTTGTTGTTGGCGGCCAGCGGCACCGTAACGGTGGAAGCGGCAATTGCGGGTACGCCCATGGTGACGTTCTATAAGGTGGCGCCGCTGAGTTGGAAGTTAGGGCGCCGTCTGGTGAAGGTTCCCCATTTGACGATGGTGAATTTGATTGCCGGGGAGCGGGTGGTTCCGGAATTCATGCAGGATGCTGCCACTGGTTCCGCCCTGGCGTCAGCAGCCGAAGGGCTTCTGTCGCACCCGGATCGCATGCAGCGGATGCGGGATGACCTTGCTCGCGTGAGGGGGCTGCTCTCTGGCAGCGAGGACCCCATCGCACGCGCCGCGGATGCCATTTCCGCCATGCTCGGTTCGCCTGTGGAGCCGCTTGTTCCTGCGCCATGATCAGGCGCGACTGGTTTTTTGAATGGAAGGACAACCCGAATGCAGCGAAGTCTATCCCGCCTGAATACCCTTAACCTAAGGCACAGACTAGCCTCTTTTATTCTAGTGGCGCTGGCGATGGTAGCCCCCTGGCAGAGTTTTGGGCAAGGTCTGGTGCGGGCGGAAATCGATGTGCTTCGCTACGAAATTGATGCAGAAATCGACCCTCCTGGCCAGAGCCTCACTTCTACCACGAAGTTGCGCTTTGCAATGTTGAGCGACTACAGCACTTCCGTGCGATTTGAGCTCAATAACGCCTTGGCGGTGAGCCGAGTGACGGACGCGAGCGGAGAGAGCCTGAACTTTGAGCGGGATATGAAGACGTTCACGATTACCGTGACGCTGGCCAAGCCCATCCGCAAAGGAGAACAGGAAGAGCTCACGTTTCTTTACGGGGGCAGGCTGTCCGGAGTGGAAGAGTCGCCCATCTATGGCATTCGTTTTGGCTCGCTTCAGCAGGATTTCGGCTATCTCTTGTACCCTACGCGATGGTTCCCTGTGAGCGGATACACCACGGACCCTTACGAATGGCAGATCCGGATCACCACGCCCAGCGAGTACAACGTGGTGAGCAGTGGGGATGTGACGGAGATCATCTCGGATAGAGGGATGGTGCGCGAATTTAAGGGCAGCCGCCCCAACTTTGGCGGCAGTGTGGCGTATAGCCGCACGGATCCTTCCGTAGTGAATGCCGAAGGAATCCAAACCCGGGTGTTCTTCCGCGGGGACAAAACTTCGCTTGCTGAAGGCTACGGCCAGGAGACTGGCAAGCTGGTGCGATTGCTCCAAAAGTATTACGGTCTGCCGCCGCTTTCAAATCTGGTGTTGGTGGAGACAGAGCGCGGCGCCCCTTCGGCCTATGCCGCGCCGGGCATGCTGTTCGTGAATTCGGTTTCGCTGGGTGAAAGCGTGAACTCCCGGCTGCTGGCGAACCATCTGGCACGGCAGTGGTGGGGGAATATGATTTATCCGGAAAGCCGGAACCACCTGTGGATCTTTAACGGGTTTGCCCGCTACTCCGAACTCCTTTGGCTGGAGGAAACGGTGAACCGCGAGGCGGCCATCGAAGATCGCGAGGCACTCTACATCGATGCCCTGACGGTGGACTATCCGCCCGCTTTGCAGGCTTCCCGGCTTGAGGATTATTCCCCCGAATACTGGGCGCTTACGGCGAGCAAAGGCGCTGCCACTCTGGAGATGATGCGCTCGCTGATGGGCGATGAGAACTTCTTCCAACTGGTGAAAACCACCGTGGACCAGTTTGCCAACAAGCCCTTGGGAACGGGAGCGTTCAGCAAGATCGCCAGCGAATTCGCCAATCGCGATATGGGTCCGTTCTTTATCCAGTGGCTGGAGTCGAACTCCGCGCCGGAGTTCAAGCTTGAGTACACGGTGCTTCGCACGCAGAAGGGCTTCCGCGTGGTGGGGAAGGTAAAGCAGGATCTGGACACGTTCAGCATGCCCGTGAAACTGCTGGTGGAAACCGAAGGTAACCCAGAGGAACAGACGGTGGAGGTAATGGGTCCGGAGACTGAGTTTGTGGTGGAGACCTTTGGCAAGCCAACAAAGATCAGAATCGACCCGGATACCAATGTGCTTCGCTTCAGCCGGGATCTGCGCGTACTGGTGGCCATTCGCCGCGGCGAGCAGTTTGCGGAGATCGGACAGTTCAACGAAGCCCTGCAGGAGTACCAAAAGGCTCTTGAAGTGAATCGCAGTTCCTCCCTCGCGCACTACCGTGTCGCAGAGGTGTTCTTCCTGCAGAACAATTATCAGGCCGCGGCAAACGAGTTTCGTGAAGTATTGAATGGAGACCTGAAGCCTGCCTGGACTGAGGTGTGGGCACACATCAACCTGGGCAAGATCTTTGATGTAAGCGGCCAGCGCGAGCGTGCCGTGACGTCATACAACGCAGCCATTCGCACGCGGGACAACACCGCCGGCGCGCAGGAGGAAGCTGCAAAATTCCTTCAGAAGCCCTTCGAACGGGACGGATCCTTCTAGCCATTGTGAGGAACGATCCAGTGGCGCACCCTTCGCGCAAGGGGAAGAGCGCGCGACAACGACACGTCAATCATTGAGCACTTGCGGTGTGTCAGGCCCGGCCAGCTGCTTCCTTCATCAGAGGGCTTACGTTGCGATGGTGAGAGGCAAAAGCGCATTGCGCTCCGAGCCGTTGTTTCACCAGGCAAGGTTCGTGCCGGTTCAGTCCGCACTGCAGGCAGATCCGTTCCAGTTCCTCCCGCCCAACAACGGCGGAAGCGGTAAGGTCGTCCACTTCCCTTGCGAGTCGCCGTGCCTGTTGGGGCTCCACGCGGGGGAAAACCTTGGCAATCCGGCTCTCCACCGCACTTGCATACTCGCGCATGATGCGCTGCCCCTCTTCGCTGAGGCTCAGGCAAATGTGCCGGCGGTCCTCAAGATCTTCCTCGCGGTTAAGCAGGCCAAGGCGAACGAGACGGTCTGCTGCCTTGCTCGCCGCGGCGGTGCTAACCCCTTGGTAGGTTGCGAGGTCCGTGACGTTGCGAACGTCGCTGAGTGCGAATATCTCCAGCAGCTTCCATTGCGACCGGCTTAAGCGGTCACCCGCAATTTCGTGCTGCACCCTGGTTTCCACCAAGTGCTCCATAGCAAGGGAAAACATGCGCATTGCCCCAAGCAGCTCCAGCAAACCAGGTGTTGGTGCCTGGCTTTGGGCGGCAAGGTCAAGCTCAGATGTCGAAACAGAGGATGTCATGGCGGCGCACCCGCTTTCATAAGTTTTGTGAATCGCCTCGATAATTTTCTATGTTCATTGTATCGCTGTTTGCTTATCGAGCAAACGAAAAACAGGAACCCATTCTCGGAAATTGTTGGTTCCAGTCCGGGGAAATCGAGAAGATGGGAAAGCGTTGTGATTCGGAGAGGCACAGGGTGCCAATTTGTCATTCGAAATCCCCAAGTATTCCGGCATCCTGGGCACGATGAGGGATGAAACGGATCACCCAGTAGTGCGGCCCCCCGACCGAGCACATTGCCGGCGATCTACAGAGGAACTTGGTAGGTTTTTGTAGGGAGCGGACCAACGGTTGTGCCGCACAGAGATGATTGGAGGCCGGTGTTTAACGGATTTCCACCATCGGTTGCCTGGGCGCGGCGGAGTACTCACTGGCAAATTCTTCCCGGAGCATCGTGCAGAATTGCTCGGCGACGGGGCTGAAGGGACGACGCCGGAGATGAATCACGCCTACCGGGCGTACCAATCCCTCCGCCTCAATGGGCACGGCCACCAACTTTCCTTCCTGGATTTCGGCATCCATCATTCGAAGGGGAAGAATACTCACACCCCTCCCAAGCACAAGAGCTTCCTTGATCATTTGGATGTTGTCGAAGCTCATGGAGCGCTGCACAACGATGCGCCACTCGGCAAGGAATTGGTCGATGTGGCGACGGATAGGGAGGTCCGGATCAAACCCGATGAAGGACACCCCGTTTAACTCAAGGGGCTGAATTTGGCTGCGGCTGGCTAGAGGGTGACGCGGACTCAACCCCAACACCATTTGCTCTTCCAGCCAGGGAAGCACGTTGATCTCGCGGTTACTTTCCGGATAGCTGATGAGTCCGAGTTCACATAACTCCAGCAGAACACTCTCGTACACGCGGTCTGGGCGGAGGTATTCGACTTCCAGGGTTGTGCCTGGGAATCGCGAGCGAAATGCAGTTTCCACTGCGGTCATGGTGGAAAGGCCGACGGAGTAAATCGCTGCCACACGGAGAATGCCGGTAAGTGTATTGCGACGCCGCTCGAGCGCGGTGTCGAACTCTTCGCAGCGACGGAGCAAGTCATGGCAAAGATTCAGGTAAAGTTCGCCGAGGTCAGTGACGCGGAATGGCCGTGTGGAGCGATCGAGCAGGGTCTCTCCCAACCGCCGCTCCAATTCCTGCAGATGCTGGCTTGCGGCGGACTGGCTAACTCCGTTCATGGCGGCACCCTTACTAATGCTGCGCTGCAAAACAATGTCCCGGTAGAGGCGCACATGGTCAGAGTCGATGCGAACAGGCATGGTTATCAGTATAGCTTATGTTGAAAGAAATCAAGACCGTGTTGACTTATGTTCACGCCCGGTTGTATCCTGAGGGGAATCCTCGATTGTTCTGCCGGGGGTTCCAAGAAGAACTATGCGCCAAAATACTGCTTCGCCCTGGCTTCCCGAGGCCCAGGGGCTATACCTTCCTTCCCTCGAAAAAGATGCCTGCGGGCTAGGATTTGTCGCCCATCTGCGGGGTGAAAAATCGCACGCCATTGTCGATAAAGGCGTTGAGATCCTAATCAATTTGACTCATCGTGGTGCCTGCGGTTGCGACCCGGAAACCGGTGATGGAGCGGGTTTGCTAACTCAGATTCCGCACGCATTCTTTGAGAAAGAAGCGGGCAAGGCGGGCTTTTCTCTTCCACCCGCCGGCAGCTATGGCGTGGGAATGATTTTCCTGCCGGTGGATCGCTTCGACCGTCTCCGTTGCGAAGCGATGGTGGAAAAGGCAATTGCCGAGGAAGGCCTGGAATTACTGGGCTGGCGCACCTGCTACATCAATCCGGATGCCATTGGACGCGTGGCGCGTTCGTCCCAGCCCTACATCGCACAAGTGTTCGTGAAGGGTCCGGCGGGGATGGACCAAATGACGCTGGAGCGCAAACTCTATGTGCTGCGCCGGGTGGCCAAGAACAGCGTAGATCAGAGCGACGTGAACGAACGGAAGTTTTTCTACATTTCCTCCTTCTCCACGCGCACCATCATCTACAAGGGCCTGTTGCTGGCTCCGCAGATTCGCGAGTTTTACCAGGACTTGAATGACAAGGATTTTGTGAGTGCGCTGTGCATGGTCCACCAGCGCTTCTCCACCAATACCTTTCCCACCTGGGATTTGGCGCACCCGTTCCGGTACATTTGCCACAACGGGGAAATCAATACCATTCGCGGAAACGTGGCGTGGATGAACGCGCGGCAAAGTGTACTGGAAAGCCGTCTGTTTGGGGACGATCTGAAGAAACTGTTTCCCATCGTATTGCCGGAAGGCAGCGACTCGTCGGGCCTTGACAATGTGGTGGAACTGCTTACCCTCACCGGACGCAGCCTGCCCCACGTGATGGCGATGCTGATTCCCGAAGCATGGGATTCCGACGTCACGATGGATGACGAGCGCAAGGCGTTTTATGAATACCACGCCTCGCTGATGGAACCATGGGATGGTCCCGCCGCGGTGGCGTTCACCGATGGCACGGTGGTGGGCGCGACGCTTGACAGGAATGGGTTGCGGCCTGCACGTTACTACGTAACTCACGATGATCTGGTGATTATGGCCTCAGAAACCGGAGTGCTGCCGGTGGAGCCCACAAACATCCGATCGAAGGGCCGGCTGCAGCCTGGCCGCATGTTTCTGGTGGACCTTGCACAGGGCCGTATTGTGCCCGACGAGGAACTGAAGGACCAATTGAAGGGTCGCCGTCCCTATCGGGAATGGATAGAGAAGAACCAGCTGCGGCTGGAGGATCTGCCAGACAGCGGCCGCAGCTTCCCTGCCACGCACGAGACCCTCCTGCAGCGTCAGCGCGCGTTCGGCTATACCGACGAAGACATTCGGGTGATCATGGGCCCCATGGCCACGGAAGGCATGGAACCGATTGGCTCCATGGGCACAGACACGCCGCTGGCGTGTTTGTCGGAAAAGCCCCAGCCGCTGTTCCACTACTTCAAACAACTTTTTGCGCAGGTTACCAATCCGGCGATCGACCCCATCCGCGAAGAGCTGGTGATGTCGCTCGTGAGCTACATTGGCTCGGAACGAAACATCCTGGATGAGACGCCGGAGCACGCGCAGACGCTGAAGCTCGATCATCCAATTCTTGAAAACAGACACCTCGAAAAGCTGAGGCGCGTATCGCGGGGAGACTTCCTGGCCACGACGCTGCCGACGCTGTTCCGTGTGGCGGATGGCGCGGACGGTCTGCGGCGCGCTTTGGATGCGCTCTGCAAACGCGCCAGCCTGGCGGTGAAGTCTGGCTACTCGATGCTGATTTTGTCGGACCGCGGTCTGGACGATGAATACGCTCCTATTCCCTGTCTGCTGGCGTTAAGTGCGGTGCATAACCACCTGACGCGCGAAGAATTGCGCACCCAGTGCGCGCTGATCGTGGAATCTGGCGAGCCACGGGAGGTGATGCACTTCGCGCTGCTAATCGGCTACGGAGCCAGCGCGGTGAACCCATTCCTGGCGTTTGAGACGCTGGACGATCTTTCTGCTCGCGGACTGCTGGGCACTACGCCTCCCGAGACCTTGCATAAGAAATTCGTGAAGGCCGTCAACAAAGGGCTGTTAAAGGTCTTCTCGAAGATGGGCGTATCCACGCTGCAGAGCTATCGCGGTGCGCAGATTTTCGAGGCCATCGGGCTCAGCAAGGAATTCGTCAACCAGTACTTCACGGGAACGCCTTCACGCATTGAAGGCATCGGTCTTGATGTGGTGGCGCGCGAAGCCCAGATGAAGCATGGGTTTGCATTCCGCAAGGTAAGCAAGGATGAGCCGGAACTGGATGTCGGCGGTTCTTACCAATATCGTGTGCGCGGCGAGTATCACCTTTACAATCCGTTTTCGGTGAGCAAACTGCAGCACGCGGTGCGGGGCAACTCCTATGCCACCTATAAGGAATACGCTGACCACATCAACCAGCAGGAACGGCATCGGGCCACGTTGCGCGGGCTGATGCACTTCAAGGAATCCGGCACAGCCATTCCGCTGGACCAGGTGGAGCCAGCGGCGAACATCGTGAAGCGCTTCGCCACCGGGGCGATGTCCTTTGGCTCTATTAGCGCAGAGGCGCACGAAACCCTGGCGATTGCGATGAACCGTATCGGCGCCCGGTCGAACACTGGCGAAGGGGGTGAGGATGAGGTGCGCTATCTCACCTTGCCGAATGGAGATTCCAAGCGCAGTTCCATCAAGCAGGTCGCGTCAGGACGCTTTGGCGTAACCACACACTACCTGGTGAATGCGGACGAACTGCAGATCAAGATTGCACAGGGCGCCAAGCCCGGCGAAGGCGGCCAGTTACCTGGCCATAAGGTGGATGCGATTATCGCGAAGGTGCGGCATTCCGTCCCAGGGGTGGGATTGATCTCACCGCCGCCGCACCATGATATTTACTCCATCGAAGATCTCGCGCAGCTGATTTTCGACCTGAAGAACGTGAATCCGCAGGCGCGGATCTCCGTGAAACTGGTTGCGGAAGTAGGCGTGGGCATTGTGGCTGCGGGCGTAGCGAAGGCGCATGCCGATGTGGTGCTCATTAGCGGACACGATGGGGGGACGGGTGCTTCGCCGCTAACCTCCATTAAACACGCGGGCATTCCCTGGGAACTGGGACTGGCGGAAACGCAGCAGGTTCTGCTAATGAACGACCTGCGGAGCCGGATCATCGTGCAGACTGACGGCAAGCTGCAGACCGGACGAGACGTGGCGATTGCGGCACTGCTGGGCGCGGAAGAATTCGGCTTCAGCACGGCGCCGCTCATTACGATGGGCTGCATCATGATGCGCAAATGCCATCTGAACACCTGTCCGGTGGGCATTGCCACGCAGGACCCCGCTTTGCGCGCGAAATTCACAGGGGCTCCCGAACATGTGATCAACTTCTTCTTCTTCGTAGCGGAAGAGGTGCGAGAGATCATGGCAAGCTTGGGCTTCCGCACCATGAACGAAATGATTGGGCGCAGTGACCGATTGGAAATGCAGGCGGGAGTGGATCACTGGAAAGCCAGCCAACTGAATTTCTCGTCTATCCTGCATCGTCCGGAACTACCGTCCAGGGTAGCTGCGCGCTGCATCATGTCTCAGGATCATGGCCTGGATGCTGCATTGGACCACGAGCTTATCCAGATTGCGTCTCCTACATTGGAGGCGCGCCAACCGGTGCGGGCAGAGATGGACATCCGCAATGTGCACCGCACGGTGGGCGCCATGCTGAGTGGACGTGTGGCAAGAGCTTTCCACCACGATCCGCTTCCGGCGGACACCATTCACTTTAAGTTCCGCGGCTCGGCGGGACAGAGCTTTGGTGCGTTTCTGGAGCGAGGGGTAACGCTGGAACTTGAAGGTGACGCCAACGATTATGTGGGCAAGGGCCTATCGGGAGGCAAGGTGATCGTGTACCCGCCTCGGGAGTCATCCTTCCTGCCGGAAGAAAACATTCTGATTGGCAATACTGTGATGTACGGTGCCACTAGCGGGGAATCGTACTTCAATGGTGTGGCTGGCGAGCGCTTCTGTGTGCGCAACAGTGGCGCTACGGCAGTGGTGGAGGGCGTGGGCGACCATGGCTGCGAATACATGACGAACGGCAGAGTGGTGGTGCTGGGAACCACTGGCCGAAATTTTGCAGCGGGTATGAGCGGCGGTATCGCTTACGTGCTTGACGAAGTGGGTGAGTTCGCTCGCTTCAAGTGCAATCTGGCCAGCGTCGACCTGATGCCGGTTTCCGACGAAGAGGATCAAAGCATCCTTCGGCAACTCATCCAAAATCACATCAACTATACCGGCAGCCCCAAGGCCAAGTGGATTCTGGAGCACTATAGCCGCATGCTTCCACGCTTTGTGAAAGTCTTCCCGCACGAGTTCCAGCGCGTATTGGGATACACCAAGCCAGGGTTGCAGAAGACAGTGGAAGCGCCTGCGAACGGCGGAAAGACGGAGGTGGTACGTGGGTAAGGTTACCGGATTTATTGAGTACGATCGCCAGGAGATTGGAAAGCGTCCGATTGAGGAGCGGATCCACGATTACCGCGAGGTCTACCAACCGCTGCCCATGGATGCGGTGAAGACGCAGGCGGCGCGTTGCATGGATTGTGGCGTTCCCTTTTGCCACACGGGTTGCCCGGTAAACAATATCATTCCGGATTGGAATGACCTGGTTTACCGGGACCGCTGGGACGAAGCCATTCGCATGCTTCATGCCACGAACAACTTTCCGGAGTTCACCGGCCGCATTTGTCCGGCGCCATGCGAAACGGCCTGCGTGCTGGGCATCACCTCGCCGCCGGTTTCCATCAAAGTGGTGGAGCGCACCATCGTGGAGGAGGCGTGGGCAAGAGGCTACGTGAAACCAGAGCCACCTCCGCAGCGGACCGGCAAGAAAGTGGCCGTCATCGGTTCCGGGCCTGCCGGGCTTGCCGCGGCCCAGCAACTGAACCGTGCCGGGCATTTGGTTACGGTATTTGAGAAGAATTCCAAGCCGGGCGGCCTGTTGCGCTATGGCATCCCGGACTTCAAGCTTGAGAAGTGGGTGATTGACCGTCGCCTTGAGCAGATGGAAGCCGAAGGCGTGAAGTTCCGCACCAACGTGAGTGTCGGTGCGGAAATCACTGGCGACTGGCTGCGTAGCGAGTTCGACGCCATCGTGCTTTCGATGGGTGCCGAGCAACCCCGCGACCTTCATGTTCCGGGGCGGGACTTGAAGGGTATCCACTTTGCCATGGAGTTCCTGCCGCAGCAAAACCGCCGCGTCTCCAGCGAAGAGACAGGGTACAACGAGGGCGAAATTTCAGCAGCGGGCAAGCACGTGATTATCATCGGCGGCGGCGACACCGGTGCTGATTGTTTCGGCACCTCACGCAGGCAAGGCGCCAAGAGCATCACGCAATTAGAGCTTTTCCCCAAGCCCCCCGTGGAACGCGCGCCGCAGACTCCCTGGCCACTCTGGCCGATGCGCTTGCGCACCGAGACCTCGCATGAGGAAGGCGGTGAGCGCCTTTGGAGTATCAACACAACCCACTTCGAGGGCGACGAGCAAGGGAATGTGAAGGCGCTCCATGCGGTGAAGGTTGGCCTCCCGCCGAAGTTTGAACCCGAGGCTGGCTCAGAAACCGTGTTACCGGCGGATCTTGTTCTGCTGGCGATGGGGTTTGTAGGCCCAAAGCCCGGTGGGATCGCTGAACAGCTAGGCTATGAACTGGATGCGCGCGGCAATGCCAAGGCTAACGATGATTATATGACTAGCGTGCCCGGAGTATTCGCCGCCGGCGATGTGCGCCGCGGCCAGTCGCTGGTGGTATGGGCGATCGCCGAAGGACGCAACGCGGCCCATGGGGTGGACAAGTATCTAATGGGCTCCAGTTCGCTACCGCTTACTTACCGGCAGTAGCGGACGCCCGCAACACGACTGTTCGTTCCCTCCTCCTTGGGGCTTCCATCCGGGGCTGCTCACCAGCAGCCCCGGTTTTTATTTTGTTGGGACTTCCGTCGGATAGTTTTTCTGGCGGATGCTTCCGGTACCTAACGTGTTCCAAGATTCTCTATCAGCATCACATTGCCGGTGGAGGCCCCGGAGCAAACGATGTCCGGGCGGCCATTGCCCGTGATGTCGGCGATCTTGCAGTCGGCACCCGCCACTTTTCCCTGGTTGAGTATGGTGCGTTTCCAGCTTGTGCCATCTGCGCTGGCGGCCTGGTAGACGCTGAGGCGGAAATCTTTACCGCGGAAGCTGCCGACAATCTCCTGATTGCCATCCCCGTCGAGGTCAGCAACCGCCAGGGCATGGCCGTTCACCATATCCTCCTCAATCACCATGCGCTGCCAACCTTTATTGCGTTCCAGGTAGACCACCACCATGTTGCCGTGCCAGGGCTCAATGGTGGCAAGAAAACGCTGGCTGCCCAGATAACCCTCTTTCACCTCGCTGACACCGCAGCGGGGGCAAGGCTCATTGGTGCCAGGGTGCAAGGGAATGTGGGTCCACTCCCCTTCCGTGCGGGGCACGAGACGCTGCAGACCATCAAAGCTGGCGGCTAACAAATGCCAATGGCCGGTGCTCCACTCCACCGGGTGAATACTGTGGAGGATCCCGTTCAGAGAAGACGAAATTCGCATGCGCTTCCACTCGCCGGGACGGTACGCGTAGATTGGCACCTTTCCTGCATATTCCGGCGCGTAGCTCTTTTCGCCCACGATGGGCGCCACCAGCAACCATGAAGGCTTGCCGGGCTCCACGGGCATCCAGCGCACACGATGCGCGGTAGCCACGCGGTCGATGGGCCTTCGCTTCCAGGGCTGGCGCGGATTGCCCTCGTGTTCCAGCAGCAGCACGTCGCCGGCGCTGCGGTCTGGATTGGTTTCGAAATAGTGAGCCAGGGCGATTTCGGGAATTCCATCTCCGTTGAGGTCCTGGCACTCCAGGTTGATCACACGTGGGAGCGCCGTGGCTAGCACGTGTCGCTGCCAGGAGGGATTCTCGTACCAGGCCAATTCATCAGACCGCTCATCCACCACAATGACATCCAGCTTGCCGTCTGCGTTGAGGTCTGCCACCACAACCTGGTAGCCCATCTTCAAGCCGGTGACGATGTTTGTCTGGCGAAAGGAAGGCAGTTCCCCGGATAGGGCCGCCGCACTGCATAGAAGAAGCAAAATCAGCAGATGCATACCACCGCAAGTCTATCGGACCCGCAAGCGGTTCGCGAAGGGTTGGGTGAGTGGCCCTGGCGTGGCACTATGCTTGTCGGTCTGCGCTTATCGGCCCCAGCTTGTCGCCCTGCGTTTATCGGCCTGAGTCCGCGGCCAGTTGGGCGCGCAACCAAGCCATTGCTGTGGCTACAGATTCCGGTGTTGGAGAATGCCCCGTACCGTGGTTCAGGATGGCGATGCCCTCGTGGCTGCCCAGGGCGCCTTGGCTGTCTGATGGATAGGCTGCGGCGCCACGCTGCAGCATTGGAAGGCTCTTGGCTCCATCCGCACTTTCTCCCGCGATCAGCAGAAATGGGCGGGGCGCCATAAGGTGTAACAATTCGTGATGGTTCGCGCCTTCGGGTAACAGACCGATGCGCTCTCCCAGATACCAGGGGTCTCCGTAGTTCGAGAACTCGAGCGCAATGCCTGGCTCACTGGATACTACGGCACGGTACTTGGGTTCGAAGGCTGCCGCGTAGAGCGCCATTTTGCCCCCAAGCGAGTGGCCGGCGATTCCGATACGCGCTGGGTCAATCTCAGGCTGCGTTTCCAGCCACTGTACGATCCGCTGCGCTTGCCATACCCAATAGCCAAGCCCCGTAAGGTCCGGGTGTCGTCGCGCCAGATCTGCTACCACCTCAAGATAGCCCGGGCCATCGTTTTCACCAGACCAGCGCACTACAAGCGCAGCCATTCCCTGCTGGACGGCGAGTTGACCAAGGGCACGCGGACTGGCGGGCATTGCGTTGCGACCGCCAAGGTCCTTGCCCGCAGGCGTGTCGACGTCATAGAACGGAACAACCACAACAGGCAGGGGGTGCGAAGCTGTACCCGCGGGTAGCATCAGCAGGGCGCGCGTAGGGAAGCCTGTCTCCAGGGTGAGGTCTAGCAGGCGGCCTCGAAATGCAGGTTCCACAATCTGACCCCGCACTCTTGCCTGTACCGGTGTGCGCGGCAGTTTTGGCGAACCCAATACCTGCATCCACTGGCTCCGAAGCGTCGCTGCTGGCTTAACTGCCTCATTGCCTGCACGATCAACGTTCACCACGTTAGGGAAACTCCGCGAAGCAGCGACTTCGCGAACCTCTGGCAGCGACCGCGCAAGCCGGAAACCGGTGTAGGCGCTACGGCCTGTTGGCGGCATGGAGGAGCGAAAGCCCTTGTTCCACTGGTTGGGCAAGGTGAGGTAAGACCCTCCCCGGATGACACGCTCGTTTCCCGTTTGCGGACCCTGTGGGTTGGTGACGGAGTCAACAATCCGGGCAGCATGGAAGCGGTCCCAGCACCATTCCCACAAATTGCCAATCTGGTGGCGCAACCCCGGCCCGAATGCCTTGCCCTGGTCCGCGGGCATCGCCCCACGGGCTGCTTGGCCGGCAACTGCCGCGACGCTGTTCTCGCCGCGCAGCAAGTACGCGCCAGCGAGTTGTTCCGGGGCCACGCTGTCCGCACCGCCCAACGCAGCAAGCCATTCCGCCTCGGTGGGCAAGCGATAGCCGGTACATGCGCGATCCCAGGAAGCATCGTCACGATAGCAGGCACTTAGCCCCTCGCGATCACTCAGGCGATTGCAGAAGTTGATTGCCTCCTGCCAGCTCACGCTGTCCACGGGCATGGCCGGGTTCTGCGCCCGCGATGGATTGCTGCCTGTGATCCGTTGGAAATCGCGCTGGGATACCTCTTCAACACCGATCAGGAAGGCATCCACACGAACGTCCAGAGGAATACCTGTGATGCCGTCGTTTACCCTTTGCACGGAAGCCGGTACGGGTACGAACCCAGGGTGCTGGGCTGGCGCATGCGGCGACAGGGCGAGGAAGACGAGAAAGGTGGACGCCCCAAGGGCGAAACTAAGGGCATGGCGGATGCAGGGTGCTGGCACGCCTTCACCTGTACCACGCGCGGCCGCTCTTCCTCAACACTGGCGCAGCGTCATCGCATCTGCGAAGCCAGGCAAAGTGCCGCCGGTTCACCCAGGCTGATGATCTGAATCTCTTTCAGGCTAGCTGCACGGTAAGTTTGGTTACCGAGTGCGGCGGCAGCGTACAGGAAACGACATCCCCACGCAGCGTGCAGGCAGACGGCTTTGGGCTGACGGTATTGGGCGCTGCAAAACTGTTATGCGCCTGCGGGCTTTCCGCCGCCAGTACCGCCGCTGCTGCGCTGTGCGCCCCCGCTGCGGGTACTAGCACTTCTACCGGCACAGGTTCCGCCATATGAAGGTGGTTCAGCGTGATGGTAAGCACCTTTCCCTTGCGAGAAGATGACGCGCTGAGGCGGCTGAGCAGGGCGGAATTGCCGTTTCGCATGTACCCAATGGAGGGTGCGCTGACTTCCGTACGCAGTGACTCTCCCCCCTGATGATCCGCGTACATGGCAAATACATGGTAGGTAGGCGTGAGCGCGAATTTGTCCTCATGCGCGAAACACAGCGATTGCAGGCAATTCACCAGTTGGGCAATGTTGGCCATCGCCACCTTTTCGGCATGCTTGTGAAAGATATCGAAGGTCAGGCCAGCCAGCACCGCATCGCGCATGGTGTTCTGCTGGCCCAGCAGTGCTTCGGCAAAAGGCTCCG
This sequence comes from uncultured Solibacteraceae bacterium, assembly GCA_964618435.1. Taxonomy (GTDB): domain Bacteria; phylum Acidobacteriota; class Terriglobia; order Bryobacterales; family Bryobacteraceae; genus JACTMJ01. The sequence continues at coordinate 2,681 of CAZUAX010000029.1, read as the reverse complement.
TGCCGCTTTTGTGCCAGCTTCCCCACTCATCCACCACCAGCTTTACGCGGTGCTGCGGATCCGTTTCCGCCATCACGCCCCATTGCGATGTGATGAGGCGATCCATCAGGAAAGCCTCTCGCAGAAGCTCGTAATATGGTTCGGCGGTGAACTCCAGGGCATCGCCTTTGCCCTCAAACCAGTCGCGCGTGCGACCACTGCTCACATTCCAGGAATAGTGATGCGCGCCCCATCCCCAGAGCTTGCCGATACCGGGGCCACCTGCCTTTTCAAAAAAGCGTCGCGTCCAGGCGCGGTTGTCGCTGTTGGGCCCGGAGCCGATGAGCGCCAGCTTCACCCCGTACGAGGGGACCCATGCGGTGAAACGGCGGAACTCGCTGGCATAGTCCTCCGGCGTGAAGTTGCCGCCACAGCCCCAGCTCTCGTTCCCGACGCCCCAATACTTTACGTTGAGCGGTGCCTCCTCCCCATCCGCCGCGCGTTGTCTGGCCAGGGTTGTGGTGCCTGCCGGCGAATTGCAGTATTCCACCCAGCGCCAGAATTCCTGCGCGGGAAGGCTGCGCAGGTTCGCGGCCAGGTATGGTTCCGCACCGATTGCCCGGCAGAAGCGCACGAATTCCACCGTGCCGAAGGTGTTGGGGTCGTAGGATTCGGGACCCTTGCGGTTGGCATCCTTGGGCCATTCCTGCGCATCCACCCAGAAGTTCGTGCGCACCGGACGCCGCGCCGGATCTCCTATGCCATCGCGCCAGTCATATTGGTCAGCAAAGCAACCGCCCGGCCAGCGGATTACGGATGGCTTCACGGGCTTGAGTGCGTCAATCAACTGCTTGCGTACACCACGCACGTGCGGAATGTGTGAGTTCTCTCCCACCCAGATTCCGTCGTACACTACCGCGCCCAGATGCTCGACAAAATGCCCGTAGATCTCCGGGGCAATGGTGCCGACGGGTTCATTCGCCAGCACCTCTACACGGCAGGTTGCAGTCTGCGAGCGCAGGGGGCCACCAGCAACCGCGAGACCCGCGGCAGCGGCAAGGAAGGAGCGGCGAGACGCAATCAAACCCGAGGCGGGGGCAGTGTTCATGCAGAAATCCTCGCCGCGATGCTACCGCTCCGCAGGCCCGGGAGTCAACGGCAAGGCGTGGTGGCCTCACACTGCCGGGCTTAGCAACCGGGATTGCAGAGCAGGGAAGCCATATCTCCGGGAAGCGGCTACGGCTTAAGCAGGCCGCTCTCGCGCACGGACTCATCGCTTAGCGCGGCTGCTTGCTCCAGCACGCGCCTGGCATGTACGGCGGCGTTACGCACATGTTCTTCGTATCGGGCATTCGGCCGCCCGATACCTCCGTTGTAGGCACCGATGGCCTTCTCCAAATCTCCCTTGAAGTGGTCAATCAGATAGCGCACCAGCACCCCGGCGTAAAGCGTCAGCCAGTGAGTGTTGACCTCATCCAGGTACAGCGTTTCCGGCGGAATCAGCCGCGCGGGCAGGTTGCTATAGTCGCGTGTCCCCCTCTTGAGGTCTCTCAGATAAAGGCGGTGTGAGAAGCGAAGGGTTTCCCGCGTAATTTGCCACACCCCCGTGGCGTAGTTCAAAACATATACCCGGTTGCCCCGGCGCCGGAGCACGATATCCCCCGGTTCTGCTTTCCTCTTCCAAATGCCGTGCTCCACGTCGCCGCGCACGTCCATATAGTTGTTTTCCACCGCGGCGATTCCCAGAAATACGTCGAAGGGGAGTTCATAGAACTCGGCAACGGCGATGATGTCGGCGGCCAACTGGTCTGCCATTTCGGGCAGAATGGGTGGCGGCAGAGGATCCATGCGTTTGCGCAATCGTGGGTCTACCCTGCTCTTGAATAGCATGAAACGGCGGGTGAAGTCCCGCAATTGCGCGGGAGTTAGCGACTCAAGCCGCTTCTGCACAGGGGTATTGTAGGCAGCCACGAAGATTCGGGTCTGCTCTTCGTAGCGTTTCCAGTCTGGAGGAGTCGCCAGAAAAGGATTCCACGTGCGAATGAAACCTGACTCCCGGAGCGCATGGTCCATCTCGTAGAGGTTCAGCCAGTTCCCGGTGGTTTCCACCATCATCCGGTAGCTGACCCTTGGCCCAGTCTCCTGGGTTACCAGTAGCACCCGGGTATTGCTGAGCGCGGGGCGGCTGCGAACGAAGTCAAAGGTGAGGAAAGCCAGAATCTCGTCATGAAAGATTTCCACTTCCGCCAGCAGCTTGCCGGATGGAGGCGAAACGCTGGGGGTTCCATCGTTCCAGCTCCACACGGGCAAAAGAGTTTCAAACTGCGCATCGATTGGCTTTACGCGGTAGAACTCCCAGAAGAAATAGGCCCCGGTCGCTGTCGCGGCTGACAGGATTCCCAGCACCGACAGCCATAGCAGCCAGCGCAAGCGGCGCGTTTTGGCGTGCGTCTGGACAACGGGTGAATCCTTAGCGACGGCGATAGGGGCGAACTCCGGCATGTTAATCACTTAGACCAAGTGGCAGCCAATCCAGAGTACAACAACCCGCCCGTTTGCCTGCCTGACAAGGCCAATGCGGAAACGGTGGAGTGTGCGCGGAGCGGACCGCCACCAGAACAGCGTCGAATTGGCTGACGTACGGAACCGCTCGACGTGTCAGTCCTTGAGGTATAGCCGATGCGCAGCCTCATTCCGGTATG
>CAZUAX010000028.1:30859-32485 GCA_964618435.1 uncultured Solibacteraceae bacterium | reverse complement strand
ACTGGCCAGCAGCGGCTGGTTCAGGCCATGGGCCATCAGCAGGCGGTCGCCGTAGGAGCCCACATATCCCAGGTCCAGGGAAGAGGACTCCAGGAGTCTGAACTTCGTGGTGAGGTTCCATTGCTGCAGCCGCGGGATGCGGTAGATGGGACCGGCAACACGATCAGACAACTGCGAGGTAAGTGTGCGCTGTACGAAGCCCAGGGTGGTTACGGGAAAGGGCTGCTGGAAGCTGGAACTGTTGTTGCTGGCGTCCGTATTGGTGAAGCTCTGGGCGAAGGGCGGCGAGGTGAATAGCGGCGCGGAGCCAGCAGAGCCACTGAATGCGGGGGCCTGGAGGAACCATCCGTAGCCACCGCCCACCACCAGGCGTCCGGAGCTGCCAAGAGGTTGCCATGCGAACCCGGCACGAGGCGCAAAGGCGTCGCGTGGCGCGCCGTTCTGATAGAAGCTCTTGGTGTCGCGCACGAGCACACCCTCGGGCGGAGGGCCAAAGGGTTTACCGGTGTAGGGGTTTATCATGTCGGGGTTGTAGTTTGCGGCCACCGTGTAGCCAGCTAGCGTGCCTCCGGCTGGAGGAATTGCCGTCGCGCTTGCGAGATCCGGCAGAAAGTTGCCGATTGTACCCGCCTCGTCAAAGGAGGGGCCGATGTATTCCCAGCGCAATCCTAAGTTCAGCGTGAATTGGCCCGTGAGCTTGATGTCGTCCTGGATGTAGGCTGCGCCATAGTAGCGGCGGTAGCGGTATTCCACTTCTCCGTTGGGACCCGCGCCTTCATTGGCCTGCACCGTCTGGATATTGCTGCGGCCGGCGGGGCTGGCGTTGTCCGCGGCGTTCAAGCCCAGCAGGAAATCCGCGAAGGTCTGAAAGGTGATGCGTCCGCGAGCACCGCCGGTGTCCGCGCGCCCGTTGAACTGATTGAGGAAGAACCCGCCCAAACGAATACGCTGCCGTCCCGTGACCCACGAGAGATTGTTGGACATCGAGTACGTGACAGTCTTGAAGTGGTTGTCGTTCGGATTGGTGCCGAACAGCCGAAAGGTTCCCTGCGGGCCGAGCACGGTTAACTCCGGCGGATGGGGGAACAGAGGGTCCACCGCGATGATTCCAAAATCGCTCGCCTGCGGCATGCCCACGCCCACGGCGTCCGTATTGTTCCGCGTGAAGGCTACGGTGGCTTCGTTCACCACGTTTGCCGAAATGGTGGAGGTGAGCTTTCCGCTGGTGGCGACGTCGGTAGCCGTCAACGCCTGGGGTGCGCCCCAACCTGGCACCACCGGCGCGCCAGGATAGCCACCCGGCGAGCCAAAGGAGCGCAGCTGATCTACCGTTGCAGTGAAAAGTCGCCCGGACAGAGTGTTGTCTGCGTTCAGGACGTAATCGCTATTCGCGATCCAGTGATTCTCCTTGTAGGTGGAGGGCATGCTGTAGGAGGAGAAGCCCAGGCCCGCGTTTCTGCCGGAAGTGATGATGGTCTGCGGGGAAGGAATCAGGTAGCTTCCGTCCTCGCCCTTCGCCTGTAGGATGCGGAGGGCCACTGGGTTGATGGGCGCCGTGGTGGGGGTGCTGCGATTGCTGCAATCCAACTGCTTGCCGCCGGCAAAAGTGAGGTAGCGGTCACGTTC
>CAZUAX010000028.1:24791-30759 GCA_964618435.1 uncultured Solibacteraceae bacterium | reverse complement strand
GTTTGAATCTTGAACTCGGAAATGGTGTCGGGGTTAGGCACGGTGCTGGGGGAATAGGCGCCATCGATGGTGTACGAGCCCGCCGTGGTGTTGCCGTTCACATTCACGCTGGAGGAGCCACGCCCCAGCGTGCCGGCGTTATTGACGCTTGCTGCTGAGCCCGACGACATGGAGAGCACCTGCGTAAAGTTCCTGGTGTTCAGCGGAACTGCCGTGATGGTCTTCTGGTCAACCAGCGTGCCGGTGGATGGGGCGGTGCTGCCGATGGTGCAGCGACAGGGTACGGTTTCGGAGGTGGCGCCCGGTTCGAGCGTCGCGTCAAGGACAGGGATCTCCGAGACACTGACGGTTACGCTCTCCATGCGCGCAGTCTTAAAGCCCTCGGCAGCGAAGGTTACGGCATAGGGTGCGGGCGTGAGCAGAGAGAAACGATAGTTGCCGCTCGCATCGGATTCCGCGCGATGCTGCTGGCCAGTGCCGGGGCTGAACGCGGTGACCACTGCTCCCGCAATTGCGGCACCTTCGGCACTCCGGATGCTGCCCTCCAGCGCGCCTGTGGTTGCGGATTGCGCCCATAGTATTGCCGGAACAATCAGGGCAAAGAAGCCAGCGGACAGCCAGCAGCGGCAATAAAAAGATCGAAACAACACTAACCCCTCTTCTCTGCAAGGCGGCGTTCTGGTTGCCGGCAGCAGTGACTGTCTGAAACAGAAAGCGGACTGCTGCAAAGGGAGGTGGAAATCACACGTCAACGTCTGAATTCCACACTTAACCGAAACTGTACCACGTTGCCGGGGGATCATCGTGAGGGGAGTGGTGCGCACCAGGCTGAGGAGAACCAGAGCAGGTCACCAACAGATTCAAGTTGTGCCGTTCGGCGTAAAACGGTATCCTTCATCACCAGCAAGTGCGCCGCTACTGGAGGCTTCGGGGCGGATAACCCATTTCGGCATCGTTCCGAAAATGATGTGCGACAATGCCTCAACGATTGGCACATGCTGCGTGAACTGATGAAGCCAGCGCGGGTGAAGTGCGCGGATTGCGAGTTCCAGAGATGTCCGAGAAGAAGCTGACACGTCGAGATTTTGGAGCTGCCACGGCAGCGCTGGGCATACTGGGAAGCTGCGGTTCCCCCGCCTCCGCGGCGCAGGTGGTGCGGGGCGTGTGTCCGAAGGACTGTCCCGATGCCTGTGCATGGCTGGTGACCACCGAGAAGGGCAGGCTGGTAAAGCTGGAAGGCGACCCAAACCACCCCTTCACCAATGGCACTCTATGCAGCAAGATGGACGGCTACCTTGATGATGTGGTGCGCAATCCGGACCGTCTGCTCTATCCCCTGCGTCGCGTTGGGCGGAAGGGTGAGGGTAAGTTTGAGCGGGTGAGTTGGGACGATGCTCTGGGCGAGGTGGCGGCCCGGCTAAACAAAGTGATCGCCGAAGATGGCGGTACGGCCATTCTTCCTTACAGCTTTGCGGGCACTGAAGGCCTGGTGCATATGGGTTCGATTGCGAACCGCTTCTTCGCGAAGATAGGTGCAACACGTCTGGAGCGCAACATCTGCGGAAGCGCTGCACATGCGGGAGTTTCCGCCACCATGGGAACGTCGGATGGCATTCTGCCGGAAGACGTTGTGCATAGCCGCTGCATTCTGATGTGGGGAACCAATCCTGTGCTTACGAATCCACATGGATGGCGCTTCGTGGAGGAAGCCCAGCGACGCGGGGCCACTGTAGTTACCATCGACCCTCTGCGAACCGCAACGGCGGAGAAATCTGACATCCATCTGCGGCCCTTAGCTGGAACAGATGCTGCTCTGGCGCTGGGCATGATGCACATCCTCGTGCGGGACGGCCAGTACGATGCGGAATATGTTGAGCGGCATACTCTTGGGTTCGAGGAACTGAAGGGCCGGATTGCGGAGTATCCTCCTGAACGCTGCGCGGAGATTACGGGCCTGAAGCAGGAAGAGATTGAGAGCCTGGCGAAGCTCTATGGAACTACGCAGCCTTCGGTGATCCGGCTGATGATTGGCATGGAGCATCGTGCGAATGGCGCCATGGCCTTTCGCGCCATCTCCTGCCTGCCCGCACTTACGGGGGCTTGGCGCAGGCAAGGGGGCGGCCTGTTGCTGTTTACGGCTGGATTGTTCGCGCTGAACTATGCCGCAGTTGATATGCCCGAACTGGAGGACCAAAGCATCCGCTCCGTGAACATGGTGCAACTGGGGCGCGCGCTTACCGACACGGCCATGGCTCCGCCCGTGAGAGCGTTAGTGGTCTACAACAGCAACCCCGCGACCATCGCACCAAACCAGAATCTGGTGAGGCAAGGCCTTGAACGGGAGGATCTGTTTACCGTGGTGCTGGAGCATTTTCTTACCGACACTGCGCGCTATGCGGACTATGTATTCCCCGCCGCCACGCAGGTGGAAGTGCTGGATCTGCTGACATCCTGGGGACAGGGCTACCTGGCTCTGAACCAGCCGGCGGTGGAACCCGCGGGTGAGGCGCTGCCCAACACGGAGTTCTTTCGCAGGCTAGCTGTGCGGATGGGCCTAAGCGATACCTATCTGCAAGACAGCGACGAGCAGATCATCCGGGCGGCACTGAAGACGGATCACCCGTTTCTTAAGGGAATCACCTTTGAGCGTCTGCAGAAGGAGGGCTGGGCGCGGTTGAACCTTCCGGACCCTTGGACCCCGTATGCGAACGGCGGATTTCCCACCGCCTCCGGCAAATGCGAGTTTTTTTCGCTGAGATTGAAGGATGAGGGCCTGGATCCGTTGCCGGACTATACGCCGGTAAGGCAGCGCGGCAGTGACAAGTATCCATTGCGACTGCAATCGTCGAAGGCGTCGAAGTACTTTGTGAACTCAAGCCATGCAGGCGTGGGCCGGCTGCTGAAGGCCCATGGACGACCGGCAATCCAAATGCATCCCGGCGATGCCGGCCCGCGAGGCGTGCAGAGTGGCGACCGCGTGAAGGTCTACAACCAGCGCGGACAGATGCTGGTGTGGGCCGAGGTGAGCGAGGACGTTCCTTTGGGGCTGGCTGCCATTTCCCATGGCTGGTGGGCATCGAAGTTACCGGGAGCTTCTTCCACCAACGCGCTGACATCCGACGGATTAACGGACATGGGTGGTGGGGGTGACTTCCACGATGCCTGGGTGCAGATCGAGAAGGGCTAGAAGTGACTCTTTGTGCGCGTCCGTGGTACCGATGGGGAAGCCCGGGTGACGGACAACCGGGTTTCTGACATACACTCATGGCAGGCGGACAATCTGTCCTGAAACGTGGAAACGAGCCCCAATACGGGTGTTGCCGCTGTGGATCGCAATTGTTTACTGGCGCGGGGGAATGGCCTCATTCCACCTTCAAGAGGGATAACGGGAGGGTGAAGCGTTTTGCAGAGAAGGGAATTCCTGGCCGCGTCTGTATTGGCTCCCCCATTGGTTTCGGCCCAGAGCAGGGGGGCGGCGCCCACCCGGTTCCAGGTGGCGTGCATGACTCTGCCTTATTCCGCGTTCCCGTTGGAGCGCGCGATTGAGGGCATTCAACGAGCAGGCTATGCGTTTGTTGCATGGGGTGTGAATCACAGGGACAGCACCGGCGCCTCCCGCCCAGCGATGGCTCTGGATGCGCCAACGACGGAGGCCAGGGCGCTTGCCGCACGCTGCCGCGGCCTTGGCCTGGAGCCGGTGATGATGTTCTCCACCGTGAACTTTGAAGAGCCTGGGGCTGGTGATGCCTACCGCAAGCGAATAGACCAGGCACAGGCGGCGGGCATCCCGCATATCATCGTGTTCGGCAAGACCACGCGAGGCAGCTACAGTGAAGTGGTTCGCAATCTGCAAGCGGGGGGCGCGCATGCCAAGGGTTCCGGTGTAAGCCTGCTGATTAAGCAGCACGGAGGGAACACCGCAACCGGAGCGGATTGCTCGCGGATCATCGCGGACGTAGGGGATGCCGCGGTGCGCATGTGCTACGACGCGGGCAACGTGCTGGACTATGAGAACCACGACCCCATACCGGATATTCAGGCCTGCTGGCATGATGTGCGCGCGTTTGCCATCAAGGACCATCGCAACTTTCCTGTTGACCAGGATTGCGGGGTGGGCTTCGGCGAAATTGACCACTACAAGCTGATGCTTCCCGTGATGCGCACCGGGCTTACGATGCCTCTGGCTTGTGAGAACATTTTTGCGCCGCTGGTGCCGCGCCCCGCTACGGCGGAGGGTGTGGACGTTTTGGCCCGGCGGTCGCGCGAGTACCTTGAGAGCGTGCTGGCGGGCCTGGAGCGTCACCTTTCCGCGCCTGCCTGATTTTGAATGGAGATGAAATCAATGAACTCGAATCGAAGAACTTTTCTGATGGGCAGTGGGGTGGCAGCACATGCTGTGCTTTCGCAGTCCGCACAGGGACAGGAGGCGGGCGGGGGCATTGCCACCGCGGTGATTGGCACCGGGAACCGCGGTTCCTATCTGCTACGGGCTGTGATGGAGCAGCCAAATACCAAGGTGGCGGCTGTCTGTGACAATAAGCCGGACCGGCTGGATCGCGCGGCGAGTGCAGCCGCGAAGGACAACCCCAGGGCTTACAGCGACTGGCGGCAGGTGATTGACCGCAAGGACATCGAAGCGGTATTCGTCGCCACGCCTCCGCATCTGCATGCAGAGATGGCCATTGCCGCATTGCAGGCAGGCAAGCACGTGTATTGCGAGAAGCCGATTGGCGTGACGCCGAGGCAGGTGCAGGATGTGGTGATTGCGGCCAGAGCAAGCAACAAAGTGTTTGTTGTGGGGCAACAACTGCGGTCGAGACCCCAACTGGCGGAGGCGGTACGCAAGATCCGTGCCGGCGCCATTGGCACCGTGGCGATGATCAAAGCCCAGCGTCATGCCCCCAACGATCTGGCGTACGATGGGTCGTCCAGTGACTGGTACTTCAATGTGAACAAGTCCGGTGGCTACCTTATCGAACAGTCCGTGCACAACCTGGATCTGTGCAATTGGGTGATTGGCGAGAATCCGCTACGCGCTTCGGGATTCGGAGCGATGCTGGTGCATCCAACCGAACCGCAGGGCCGCAGCATTTTCGATTGCGGAGTGCTGAGCTACGACTATCCATCCGGCGCCAAGATGTCGTTCACGCAGAACGTGTTTCACCCGCGGGGCATGCCCGGAGGAGGCCAATACGTTTTGGTCTATGGCACCAAAGCCGCGGTGGATTTCATGAGCGGCCTGAATGTCTACCCGCTCACCGGAACCGCGAAGCCGGAACCGCTGGCTCCCGAGGTGAAGGAAGACCAACACATGCACATCACCGCCTTCTACGATTGCATTGCCAAGGGTGGTCCGAACCCGGCAGACATTGAAGTGGGGGCCGCGGCAACGCTCACCGCCATCCTGGGCCACATGGCTATGGTGAAGGGCGGCGTGGTGGACTGGATCGACCTCGGCGTGAATGTGTAGCTGGTGTGAATGGATTGCAGGTGCGCATGTTTGCGCGGTGAAGCGCGCACCGGGTAGAGACGCTTTCCGGGGGCAGTTGGAATGGACCGGCTGCCCCTGGCGCATCGGACGAGATCGATAAGGGCAGTGTGTCTGCATGTGGTGGCTTCGTCTCCACACGTGCAAGTGGGTTTGGGTTGCTGCCTCGGCGAGCCGGTGGATGTGAGTGCGCCGAATTCCTCCTCAAACGGCTTCGCGGCGGAAATACTCGGCCGCGAGAGGGCGGGCGCCCGCGGCCACGCCCACGGCCACCGACGCGATTGGGAATTGAGTGGAATGGACGCCGCCCTTACGCGAGAATGGCGAGGTACAGACCCATGCCGTGGATCTGCACCTCGCCAAGTGGATATTCAGAACGAACGAGTTCCTGGGTTAGTTCTCGCAGTGGTAATCGTTGTTGAACGCATCCAGTGCAGCCCAATGCTGGGCAGCCGCGCTCTTCTCCGATTTAGAGCTGAA
>CAZUAX010000028.1:0-24691 GCA_964618435.1 uncultured Solibacteraceae bacterium | reverse complement strand
CCCATCAGCACCAAAGGCAATATCAGCACCTTGGACATTCACGGTAGTCCCGCCGGCGGTCTTGATCACTCCGACTAAGGTTGCGACCGTAGTCTCCGGGTTAATCTCGTAAAGACTCTTGGTGGTCTGACTCACCGCATAGAGTTTGCCGTCAAAGGGTGAGAATGCAGCGAGGACGATCTGCGGAACAAGTGCACCACCTGGATCCAGCTTGACTGTGTCGATTGACACGTATGCAGCCGTACCCACATCGTAGTAGGCGAGCGTGCCCGTTCCATTTCCCGGCGCCGTATATTTATCGATCAAGTAGATTTTCTGGCCATCGGGCGTGCAGGCGATCGCGTCAAGTTGCTCAAGGGGAATTAACCCGGCAGGCAGGGGAGTCAATGTGGCATCCCCGTTTAGTTCGACACGGAAAAGTTGTGATGTCCCCCCGCCACCTAGGCTGTCGGAGAGGTAGATGACCTCCGTGCTGTACTGGGAGAACAGCGGTACAGCGACCAGCAAAATGGCAATCAGTACCGAAAACGATTGGATTCGCTTCATGAAAAACTCCTCAACAAGGGTTCGTGTGTATCTCGGATGACACCGCCCATTGGGGACGAGGCAGAGACCTCGCAGATACACAGAAGAATTGTAAAGGAATTCAAACTTTACTAATATGCGAAATATATGAGATAAATGCGAAACGAGATGGAGGACCTGAAGTACTTGCAGGACGAAAATGCAGCAGTGAAATGTCAAGTTAACATTTCGCTTTTTCCATTTCTGATTACTATCAATAAGTTGCGGGGAGGTGCGTCGTGGTTGCGCTTAGCCAAGGACTGCTGTTGCGAACCTAAAACCAGTTGCAGGTGACCTGTTTATGAGCATGTAATGCTTCCCAAACCAGGCAGACTGCAATTGCATATGTGAAGGTAAAGTGAAACTAAATTCCAGGTTTCGAAAAGAGACAAATTAACTCCTGATCTCCTTCTCGGAGTTATGAATTTGCGCCGGCCGGCCCGTCATTCCCCACCCCACCTGGATGATGTTCCCTAATATCCGGTCCGGGCGGAGAACCTGGCCCGAAGAGTGAGAGTATCGATCGCTACTGCTTTCCACCCGTGGGATGCATGCCAGCGGCGGAGCGTCCACGGAGCACGGACGCCCACTGCGATTCGTAGGGACTGGGAATTGCAGTGGGCCGTGGACGCTATTTCACTTTCGGGGCAGGCAAAGCTCAACTTCCCCGGCCTTCGGAAGGAAGCGCGCCGGTGGAATGGATCGGCGCGGGCTGCTCGTCGGAGTCAGCGGCGGTTCGGCGTGCTTCGTGTTCCTGGGCCATGGCCTTGGCGCGCTGGAGGTCCAGCTTGCCGGTGGGGAGGATGGGCAGTTCCCCAATGGCGTGGATGCTCTCCGCTTTGGGGATCCACAGGCGTGGGATGCTGCTGGCCGCCAGGGCGCGGTTGAGTTGTTTGGGGTCGCGGTCTGCCGCCGTGTGCAGCAGCACCAGGCGCTCGCCTTTCTGGGCGTCGGGCAGGGCCACCACCAGGCAGGTTTCCAGGCCCGTGGCTTCGCGCACCGATTCCTCGACACGAATGAGCGGCACCATCTCCCCGGCAATTTTGCTGAAGCGGCTGAGGCGATCCGTAAGGGTGAGGAAGCCATCGGCGTCCAGCGTCCCAATGTCCCCGGTTACATACCAGCCGTCGCGGAGTGCGTCCTGGGTGCGTGCTTCCTGCTTCCAGTAGCCCAGCATGCGGGAGGGGCCGCCGGTAAGGATGAGGCCCTGCTGTCCGGCGGACAGGGGCGCGTAGGTTTCGGGGTCCACTACCTGAATGGTGACGCCGGGCATGGGCTGGCCTACGGTGCCGGGTTTGCTGCCGGTTTGCGGCCAGAGCGGGTGGTCCGCATTGGGAACGTTCACGGAAATGACGGGCGACATCTCGGTGGCGCCGTAGCCCTCATAGGCGGGGACGCCGTAGCGCGCGACGAAGTCTTCGTAAAGCTGCGCCGGCATCTTTTCCGCGCCGGTAATCACCAGGCGGAGTGTCGCGAATTGCTCCGGCGTGCAAACCCGAAGGTAGGTGCGCAGGAACGTGGGCGTGGCCAGCAGCATGGTGACGCGGAAACGCTGGACGAGGTCGCCGATGGCTTTGGCGTCCAAGGGATTGGGGTGGTAGGCGACGCGCGCGCCCACCATCAGGGGAAAGCAGAGCGTGTAGGTAAAGCCAAAGGAGTGGAACAGGGGCAGGATGCCCGCAATGGCGTCGTGGTCTTCGATATGGAACAGCAACTGCGCGCCTTCCACGTTGGCCAGCACGCCGAGGTGCGAGAGCATAACGCCCTTGGGCTCGCCGCTGCTGCCGCTGGAAAAGATGATGGTGGCGACGTCCCCGGGCTTGGCCGTGGAGGCACCCAGGGCGGAAAGCAGCCAGCGCTGGGGCAGGAGTCGGGCCATCAACAGGGCGCGTATCCTGGCGACAGCACCGAAGCTGGCCATCAGGTCTTCCAGATACACCGCGCCGTCGGGCTCCTCCACCTTTGCCTTCTTCAGGAACTGGCGGCTGGTGAGCACGGTGCGGATGTCGCACTGGGCACAGGCGGAGCGAATGGCGTCGGGGCCCGCGGTGAAGTTGAGGTTCACAGGCACCTTGCCCGTAAGCAGAGTGCCAAGATTTGCCAGGGCACCCCCGACGGAGGCTGGAAGCAGCAGGCCGATGCGCGTCTCGGATGGACGCTCGCGGCGCAGCCAGCCGGCAAACATGACGGATGCTACCAGGGCACGGCCATAGCTGAGGTCCTTGCCGGAACTGTCCTGCAGCGCCTTGCGGCTCCAGAAACGGCGGGCGTTCGCAAGAAACCGGGCAGCGATGGTGGTATTCACGCGGGGCGCTTCCGCCATCGCTTGCGCGCCGAGTTCAAGGATGCGCTGGCGGGCCGCTTCGGCGGTGACGTTCGGGGGCAACGGCTCGCCAAAGGTTACCTGGATGCGACGCCGCAGGACATCACGCTTGAAGAAGGGACGTCCATTCGCGCCATGGCTGAAGGTGCTTCCCCAGACGCCGTTGAGGTGGACAGGAATCACGGGCACATCGAAGCCTTCCAGGATCCGCTCCAACCCGCGCTGGAAGCGCTGGATGTTGCCGGTGCGGGTGAGTGAGCCTTCCGGGAAGATGCATACCAACTCGCCGCGTTCCAGAGCCTGGCGCGCGCTCTGGATGGATTCGATGATCGCCTTCCGTCCCAGTGGCACGGGGATGGCACCGATGGGCGCCAGCAGCCAGCGGAACTTGTTGTAGTAGGTGTCCATCACCAGGAAGCGGGCGATGCGGGGCAGGCAGGCGCCAATCAGGAAGCCATCAATGAAGGAGATATGGTTGGCGATAATCAGCGCGGGTCCGCGGGCGGGTACCACGTGGGATCCGCGTACGCGAAACGCATACACGAGGCGCAGGAGGCTGCCCAGCACGAGACGCAGCGTATCTTCCGGGGTATGCCAAAGCACTACCAGCGTGGACAGGATGGTGAACAGCCCCGCGATGATGATCACCGTGTCCGGCGACCATCCCAGCAGGCTGGTGAACAGCCACAGCGCGCCCGAAGCCAGCAGCATGGCGATGGCGTTGAAGAAGTTGTTCACGCCCATGATGCGGCCCTTTTCGTGGGCGGCGGGGCGGTGCTGAAGCAGGGCGTTCAGCGGCACGATGAAGAGTCCGCCGAATGTACCCATTACCATCAGGCAGGCCACGGTGAGGCCGAAGTGGGGTGCAGCAAGTACCACACCCAGGGCGCTCACGCCCATTCCCAGACAGCCTGGAACCACCAGGCCAAGCTCAATGTGGTCGCCCGAGATGCGGCCGGCCAGCATGCTGCCCGTGCCGATGCCCACAGCCAGGCCCGCTACCAGAATGCCGGCGCCCGAATCACTGAGATTCATGGACTGTTTGGCGAACAGGAGCAGGTCCATCTGGAAGAGCGCGCCCAGGAACCAGAAGAAGGAGATACCGATGATGGTGAGGAGCAAGGTGCGGTCTGCCAGCACGGTGCGGGTGCCAAGCATCACCTCCCGTACGGGGTTCCAGGAGAAAGGCTCCGGGCTGACGGGGCGGGGAACGCGTCCGATGCCGAAACTCACGAGGCTGCCGAGTGCGGCCACGCTGATCAGCACGAGGGCGATCTTCCAAGTGGTGGCCCCCCAGAACTGGAACAGGAATCCGGCGGCGGTGGTGCCCAGGATGATGGCGACGAAGGTGCTCATTTCCAGCAGACCGTTGGCGCGGGACAGTTCCTTTTCCGGCAGGAGTTCGGGCAGAATGCCGTATTTGGCGGGCCCGAAAAAGGTGGATTGGATGGCCATCACGAATACCACCAGCAGCATCCAGTCCGGGCTGTTGATGTGGAAGGCCCAGAGGCCCAGCAGCATGGCTGGCATCTCCAGAAGTTTGGTGACAATAAGTACGCTGCGCTTGCTGAAACGGTCAGCCAATTGGCCGGCGTAGCCGGAGAAGAGCACGAATGGCAGGACAAAGAGTAAGCCGGCGGTGGCGATGTAGGCGCTGTTTTGCCGGGGGTCCGCGATGAGCATGACGGTGAGCAGGCTCACCGTGATCTTGTAGGCGTTGTCGTTCCATGCACCCAGGAATTGGGTGAGCAGGAAGCTGGAAAACCCTTTATCTCGCAGCAGCCCCAGATAGCTGCCTTGGGTATTGATGGTGTTGTTCGTCATGGTGTTGTTCGCCGCATGGGCTTACACCCTGCAAGGCAACCACGGTGCCATTCATCCGTTCGGACGCTAAACCGCTGAATTTCCGTATCATACCCGGTTTTTCCACTGGTTGGATACAAAAACATGGCGCAGCCGAGGGTGCATTGGATGTCTGCGTATGTTCATTGAATGTACAATTGGAGCCATGGCAACGTTTACCCGAGCCCAGCGCACGTTTCTTGAGGCGGTGAACCGCGTGGCGGTGGCGAATCCATTTCTGCCGGAGCTGGCGGAAGCAGAGCAGGCTGCGCTGGGGGCAGAGTATGAGGACCAGGGGCTAACGTGGAGCCTGCAGGTGGACGACCCCAGCAAGCAGCGCTCGAACGCGTGGCGTATCTGTGCGCGCCTGGAGGCGATGTTGCCAGGGCTGCAGGCAGCCCTACGGCAGGGGCGAGGGGAACTGGGGCAGGAGGAGTGCGCGCTTTACGAGGGGGCGGTGCTGTATGCGCTCTACCACCGGATCTATCCCAGGATGAACGATGCGGCCTTTCGCCCCGACGCGCAGGGACGCGGCCGGTGGAGCCTTTACCGGGAGTTTGAGCGCGACCGCCGGGAGCTGCTGGATTGGCCGGACGGAAGCAGCCTGAGCCAGTACAGCGCACCGCACATGTTCGCGATGTTCTACCAGTTCGTACGAGCCTTCCACTGGATATTCGAGAACATCATTGGGACCTCGGCGCCGGCGGCAAGGCTGCGGGCGGCAGTGTGGCAATCGGTATTTACTC
The DNA here is from genome assembly GCA_964618435.1 of uncultured Solibacteraceae bacterium. Classification (GTDB taxonomy): domain Bacteria; phylum Acidobacteriota; class Terriglobia; order Bryobacterales; family Bryobacteraceae; genus JACTMJ01. The sequence goes on along the minus strand of CAZUAX010000028.1, from coordinate 19,216 downwards.
ACGACCTGCACAGGTATCGCCGCAGCCTGCACGCACGGATGGGGGACCTGGTGACGCTGATTACGGGTCCGTCGGGCACGGGGAAGGAACTGGTTGCGCGGGCGATTGCCCTTTCGCGCTATGTCCCCTTTGACGAACGGAACCTCCAGTTTGTGGACGACCCGGCGGAGCACTTCCACCCGGTGAATATCGCCGCGCTCAGCAGCACGCTGGTGGAAAGCGAGCTGTTCGGGCACCGCAGGGGATCGTTCACCGGAGCCATGCAGGACCGGAAAGGATGGCTGGAAGCCTGTGCGCCATTGGGTGCTGTGTTCCTGGACGAGATTGGGGAATTGTCGCCGGAGATCCAGGTGAAGCTGCTGCGCGTGATTGAGGGGCGTACGTTTACTCCGGTGGGTGATACGGTGGCGAGGAAGTTTGTGGGCAAGCTGCTGGCGGCAACGAATCGTGACCTCGGCAAGGAGATCCGCGAAGGGCGTTTCCGGGAAGATCTCTATTACCGATTGTGCTCGGACCTGATTCGGACGCCCTCGTTGCGGCAGCAGATTGAGGAATCGACGGCAGAAAGGCGAGCGGGCGTGCTACGCGACCTGGTGCAGTTTCTGGCGAAGCGAGTGGCTGGCGAGGAATCCACGGGGGTGGCGGCGCAGACGCTGGAGTGGATTCAGCAGAACCTGCCCGCAGATTATGCCTGGCCGGGCAACTACCGGGAACTGGAACAGTGCGTGCGTAATGTGATGGTGCGTAGGCGCTATGAACCAGTGCGGACGGTGGATACATCCTCCGCACCGGACTTGTTCGCGGAGGCGCGAACTGCCAGCATCAGCGCGGACGAACTGCTGCGCCGCTATTGCACGCTGGCATACGTGCGGTTGGGCACGTATGAGGCGGCGGCGGCACGATTGGGTATCGACAGGCGGACGGTGAAGGCGAAGGTGGATGAGGGGCTGCTAGCGCAGCTGCGCAGCGGAGCATCCCAGAACTAATAAGCTCCGTTGGCGCGCAGGATGACGCCGATGGTCTTCCAGATAATGCGAAGGTCAAGGGCGATGGACCACTCGCGGATGTAGCGGCTGTCCAGTTCCACTCTGCGGAGGTAGCTGGTGTCGCTGCGGCCGGAGACCTGCCACAATCCCGTAAGGCCAGGGCGGACCCGGGTGTAGAGGCGGAGGCCAGGCAGACCGTATTTGGGCACTTCCGCATCGACGATGGGGCGAGGACCAATCAGGCTCATGTCGCCAACCAAGACATTCCAGAACTGCGGCAGTTCATCCAGGCTGGTGCGGCGGAGAAAGCGGCCAACGCGGGTGACGCGCGGGTCGTCTTTCAATTTATGGGTGGCGTTCCACTCGGCTTCCAGTTCCGGATGCTGCTGGAGGTAAGCCTGCAGGCGCTCCTCGCTGTTGCGCAGCATAGACCGGAACTTCCATAGGGTAAAGCGGCGGTTGCCCTGCCCGATGCGGGTGTGCCGGAACAATACGGGGCCGGGGGTTTCCAGCCGGATGGCGGCGGCGATCAACAGGCTCAAGGGGAGCACCAAAGGAATAAACAAGCAGGCCGAAGCAATATCGAAGAGACGTTTCAGGCGAGAGGACTTAGATTCAAGCAACCCGCCCCACTCGTACAGAGCGGGCAAGGGTAGGGGCTCCGCCCGCAGCGGCGTGGCCTTTAGCTCCTGTGCGACGTCAATCAATCGGCTTGCCATATTCCCAGTTCACCCGGCAGCGGTGCGTAGAGACACTTCTTCGTAAAGCGCCACCGTAGTCTCTACCATTGTCTCTAATCGGAAGCGCTTGCTGTAAATGAGACGCCCTTCTGAGCCAAATCGTTGCCGGAGGTCACCATTTTCTATCAGCCTGCGCAGGAGGCCGGAGAGCGCCGCGGGGTCGTTCGGGGGACATAGCAAGCCAGTGGCTTCGTGCACCACCGCTTCGCTGACGCCACCGACATCGGTGGCGATCACAGGTAGTCCAGCGCGCATGGCCTCCAGAATGCTTCGGGGAAAGGCTTCCGAGCGGGAGCTGAGAACGAAGACCTGAGCCTCTGCGAGCACCTGCGAGGGGTCTGGCAGATAGCCAAGGAAACGAATTCGATCCGCGATTCCCAGGGAGGCGGCCAGCAACCGCATGTCGTCCTGTAGAGGGCCATCGCCCACCAGATCGAGCTGCCAAGAGAGATCGCGCAATCCGGCTAAAGCCCGCAGCAGAGTAGCGTGGTCCTTGGGAGCCTCAAAGCGGGCGACGGAGCAAAGTTGTGGGGGCTGGGATTGCGGGTGTGCCAGGAGACCTGGACGCACGTCCAGCATGCCGTTGTGGATGACGCTAAAGAGTGCGGGCGGGGCGATGCGTTTTTGCAGGGCCAACTGCTTTTCCTGTTCACAAACACAGACGATGGCCGCGCTCCAGCGGGCGGCCCGGCGTTCGATGGCGGTGAAGACCGGTGCAGCGAAGCGCGAAATTCGCTGGCCGATTGTCCATCCATGAGGGGTGTATAGGGCAGGGATGCCGAGCCGGTGGCTGGCAATGCGTCCGATTAGCCCCGCCTTGGCAGTGTGCGTGGAAACAATATCCGGGCGGAACGTGCGAAGTGCCTGGGTAAGTTCCCCGATCGCGCGAAGGTCGCGGATGGGGTGGATGGCGCGTTGCAGGAATTGGAGCGAGGTGAACGAGACTTCCGCCGCGAGGAGTTGCTGCGTTACCGGACCGGTACCGCCCAGGAAAACATGGACGCAGTGGCCACGCTGGCGCATGGCAATGGCGAGGTCCCGTACGTGGATGCTGGCCCCGCCCACGGCATCGGCGCGCGTCACCACGTAGGCGACTCTCATGCTGCGCCCTCGCGGGCAGCGGCGGGCTTGTGGGAGAGGATCACAAGGAAGGCCAGTTTGCGGAAAATGGCCTCAGCGAGCGGTACGGCCAAAGGCAGGCGTAGCAACGACAACACCCAGTTACGTCCGGGCCGGGATTGCAGACGGTAGCGGATGTAATCCATCTCGCGGAGTTCGCTGGCGAAGTAGCGGCCATAGGTAGCCAGGATTTCGTGACGAGGGCGATAGACGGTGTAGGCGTCAATCCAAGCCAGCTTGTCAATGGCCCACTGACGGCATGTGGGCGATTGGTCCTTGTGGTAGCCAAAGCCCAAGCGCCGCAGCGCCCAGGTGTAGTAGAAGCGCAGGCTGGAACCACGGGGCAAACGATGGGAGAGAGGGATGCCGATATGGCCTTCGCGCAAGACGTCGCGGGATGGGAAGAGGCTCAAGAGTTGGCCCCCGGGCTTCAAGACCCGATGGATTTCCGCAAGCACCGCGTTGAGGTCCTCCACGTGCTCCATCACCTGGTTATTGACCACCAGATCGAAGTGGGCATCGGGGAAGGGAAGGCGGCCCCCGCTGATTTCATGAACGGAACTGCCGAGCAGTCCCGCAGCTTGGGCCTCGGTTTTCGCATTTGAGCCGGCATAGAACACGTCCGCTCCACTGAAATCGAGGCCAGCTTCGCGCGCGGCATGCACCAGGCGACCAGCACCGCAGCCATAGTCGAGGATGCGCGCGCCGTGGCGGAGGGCAGCAAAGCCGCGAGCGAAATCGAGCACAAAACGATTCGTGACATCCATGGGCAAGAGCGCCTTTAAGGCTGGAGTTGCTTCGACGCGTGCCGCAGCAGGTCCAGGTATAGCTCCTCCCATTGTGCCGTGATCGTGTCGATGGAGTAGCGCCGGATGGCGTCTTCGCGGGCATGCTGGCCCAGTGTGTGGCGGCTGGGCTCAGGCAGGTCCATCACTCCCCGCATGGCCGCGGCCAGCGCCTGTACATCCCCGGGGGGGACGAGACGTGCGCTGGCGGCTGGCCCCAGAATCTCAGACACGCCGCCCACATTGGTGGCGACACAGGGCAATCCGCTAAGGGCAGCCTCCACCAAAACGACTGGTAACCCCTCCACCACAGAGGACAACACGAAGCCATCGCAGGCTTGCATCAGCGCGGGCACGTCTTCACGCATTCCGAGGAAACGTACGTTCACTTGCAGTTCGCCGGCCAAACGCTGGCATTCTTCCCTTTGGAGTCCCTCTCCGGCAATCAGCAATTGCGCGTGTGGCAGCAAGGTCATCGCGCGGAGCAGTGTGGGGTAATCTTTTTTCCACATGAGGCGTCCGGCGGCCAACCAGGTGAACTCGTTTCCGAGGCCGAGCATGGCGCGCGCCCGGGCGCGGACGTCGGGGTCCGGCCGAAAGCGATTGACGTCCGCCGCGTTGCCGATGATGCGAAGTTTCGATGAAGATATTGCGCGGGTTTCCCTGTGCCGGGTGGCTACCGCTTCACTGACGCAGACCGTGGCGTTGCTGTAGCTATCTGTGAGCCGGTAGAGCCAGTCGCGGAACGCGATGCGGGATGAATGCTGGCTGCTTTCGGCCAGGCTGTGGATGGTGCTGATGACCACAGGCAGCGGGCAGAGCAGGCGGAGACAGCGGGCCAGCAGGTTGGCATGGAAGAGGTGGGCGTGCACAATGCCTGGCTGGATGCTTTGCAGCCGCAGCACCAGTGGGAGCAATGCCTTGAGGCTGGGTTTTCCCGCATGCATGCCGAGCGAATGTACAGGGACTTCCGCCTGATGCAACTCGTCCATGAAGGCAGTAGGTTCTACCAGTGAGGCCACATGCACGGGCCAGCCACGCTTCTTTAGTGCGATTGCCAGCAGAGCCACCTGGGTTTCCGCGCCACCGCGAGCGAGGTTGGTGGAGAGCAGCAGCACGGGCGGATAGGCCATGGGGTTGGAAGCGGCGGGAATGCTCATTTCGGTACCCCAGTGAGGCTGGCAAAGAGGTCTGCGTAGGAAGCTACCATGGTGTCGACGCTGAAGCGGGAGGCGACATGCCAGGCGGAGGCGCGCATCGCATCCCGCCGCGGTTGGTCCGCGGCCAGCGTACGTAAGGCGGCTGCGAGGAAATCGAGGTTTCCAGGAGGCACAAGCAGGCCCTGGTCGCCGTCCGCCACGAGGTCCGGCAAGCCTCCCACATTGGTGGCTACCACTGGCAGTCCGGCGGCGAGGGCTTCCATCACAGCCAGTGGCCTCCCTTCCCAATGCGACGCGAGAACGAACAGATTCGCGGCGGCCAGAACCGGCGCCACGTCGGATTGCAGACCCAGCAGATGCACCCGCGGACGCAGGGCGAGCGCGTCCACCAGCCGCTCTACTTCCCCGCGCATGCTGCCTTCTCCGGCCAGGACGAGGTGCCAGGACGCGTCCGGAAAAAGGGCATCGTGAAAGGCCCGGACCAGCCCGAGAGGATTCTTCTGCGGCTCAAGGCGGGCGACACAGACGGCCAACTTGTCGAGGGGAGCGAAGCCATGGGCAGTGCGCCAGGCATCCCCTTGTCCAGGTTTTCGATAGCGCTGGATGTCGATGCCATTGGGGATGGTGGCTGCCACCGCGCAGGGGTACACCTGTGTGAAGCTATCCGCTACCTCCGGGCCAACGGCGATGGGAATGACGCCATTTCGAAAGGCGAGCCGATGCACCAGGCGCCCCAGTACATCTACCTCGCGGAGAGCCACGTTGTGCACGGTGTGGACGATGCGTCCATGTGCAAGTGGCGCATGGGCGGGCAGCACGTAGCGCAGCAGATAGGAATGGGTATGGATGATGTGGGGCGCAAATTCCCGGAAGACCTTTCGGAGCCGGGAGATCATGCGCAGGTCAAGGCCTCGTCGTTTGCCAAGGTGCTGAACCGGAACCTCGGCCTCGGCCAGGATGGGTTCAAAGCCACCAGGAAAGGCGTCGTAGAGCGAGACCACCCGGGTTTCGCAGGCATGATCACGCAAACCGATGGCAAGCGACACCGCAACCTGCTCAGCGCCGGCGCGCTTCAGGGTGGGCAGCACTTCCAGCACGCGAAGGCTCATTTGCCAGCACCTCGGCGCCACCATGCGCTGCCTGAAACTCCCACTACCAAGCCAAACAAAAGCCAGGTGACCTTGTGTTGCTCCCATGTCAGGGTGGAAACGCCCGCTGCCCACACCAGTAGCATCACCCCCCAGAGTGCGCGCTCAGGTGGCTGCATCATCCAGACGCTGGCGAGCATGGTTGCCAGCAGCACGCTGTAGATGGCAAACCCGATAAGGCCACATTCCACCAGCACCGAAAGAAAGGTGTTGTGGGCCACCGGAGTGAAGCCGGGAATGGACGGACGGCCCAGCCATTCCGAGACGGCCGTGGGGTAGGCTCCCGAGCCCACCCCATGCAGGGGACGCTCCAGCCAGCGGAAGACGCCTCCCTTCCAGATCTGCTTGCGTGAGTTGAGGCTACCCGTAGCGATCTCTGAGGGGATAGTGGAAAGCCTCTCCCGTGTGGGAGACGGAGCAAATTTCATAAGACTGAGGACCAATAGACCGAGGAGTGCCAGGGTAGCCAGACGGTCGCGCCATGCCGTGCCGCCCCAGCGCAGTGCAGGGAACAGAAAGCCCAGGAGAGTTGCGATGAGTGCCGTGCGGGAAGCGGTAAGCAGAACGGCGGATATCACCGTGATTGCTGCCAGGTAGTAAACCCATCGGATGGCGGTTCTTGAAGTGAAGGCAAGGTAAAGCGCGACAGGAACAGAAAGCGCGAGGATGAGGCCAAAGGTGTTGGGATCAAAGCCCGTCGCGGCGTAGCGACGGTAATAGGTTTGCAGGTTGAGCGCAAAGCGCACGAAGGTGATGACGGAACCCGTAACCGCGCCCATCAGAAACGCTTGCATCACAAGGCGTTGCCGGGCTGGAGACGTGGCGAACTCCCACAACAGCCACAGCATCCCCAGCAACTGGACAAAGGTAATCACACGAACCACGGTGGCTGCTGGATCCAGGGACCAGAGGAGGGTAGCCGCGGACCATCCCACAAACAACGCCGCCACCAGCAGAGCAAGATGGGGCGGACGCAACTCCCTTCGCAGCAGCACCGTAAAGGCTCCGGCGAGGAATGCCGACAGACCGGCGGCCTTCGCAATGGTGCCAAGGCCACCCACCCAAAGGCCTTTCTCCCAGGGAATCGTGAACACAAAAATACACAGCAGTGCGAGGGTAATGCGTTCAGCGGTAAGGGCCAGCGGTCGCGAGTTGGCGCCAGGTGCAGTGGAGGCGAGGTTCATTAGGCTGCTCCTTGCCGACGAAGGGCCCTGTGCAGCAAGTATATCTGTCCGCCGACTTGAGGCACGGTGGCCGCACCTAGCGCCACAACGCCACCAGCCAGCCCCCAAGCGGGTACCAGCACCCAACTGGCGACGCCGCACACGGCAACAGACACGGCAAACAGTGGCAATTGAGCATCGAAGACACGGGCGCTGGTGACGCCATAGCCAAGAGCAATGGCGATGTAGCTGAGCGTTCCCGCGGCCATTGCAGCCACCAGCAACCCTTGATAACCAGCGAACTCCGGCCTGTAGAGCAGGCGCAGCACGATGTCACCCAGCAGCGCGGCGGTGGCCATGCCCAGGAAACCCAAACCAGCAGCCATCAGTGTCATGCGGAGGAGCAGTTTCCGGAAGGCTACCGCGTCACCCAGATGCAGAAAACGTGCGAGACGGGCCATCGCGCTCTGCCCGATAGCGTTCATCAGCGTTCCCCCGACGGTGATGAGCGAGACAACCGCGGCAAAGCCCCCCAGGGTCTCTGTCCCCATGTAGTGCTCCACCGCGTAGCGCGGCAGGTTGGTGTTTAGCGAAATGAGCATCAGCACGATGCCAAGGGGAAGCGCCTGGCGGATGATGGCACGGCGAGCCGTGGCTGTCTGGGGTGCCTGCTTTTCGCCGAGGAAGCCAGCACGCACATCCAGGGCCAGCATTACGGCCAGGCGGCTAAGGGCCAAGGCGAGCACAGAGAACAGAAGGTCGTGTGTGGCTACAAGCACCAGCCCCAGAGCAAGAAGCGATAACAGCGTTCGTACGATCATCGACTGCGCCACCAGTCTCAGTTGTTCGCGGCGCTGCATTGCGCCATAGAAGAGATCACTGAAAGTCTCTGCCACCTGCCCCGTGCCGGTAAGCAGGATGACGGCTGCGAATCGCCAATCGCTGGCGTGAAACAGCGCCACCGCAGTGATTGCCAGCATCGCGAATCCGCTGGCGGCATAGCGCACGGCAAGATAGTCGCGGAAGGAATGGCGTCGCGCCGCATCCGTTGCCAGCACGGCACGCAGGTTGAGGTGCGACAGCATGACCAGTGGTGCTGTGAGCGCCAGCGCAAGGGCATACTCGCCCAGCATCGCTGCTCCACCAAGTTTGGCATACAGGCTGAGAATAGCCCATTGGCCGACGGCATAGATTGCATTTCCTGCGAAGGTCCAGCCGAAATTGGCGCGCAGGGATGGGGAGGGTGGCGCCGCCGTTCGGTTGGACGGCGAGGCAGAGTGGGCAAGGGATGGGACAGCTTTCAACGACTGCTCACCTGGGATGGCGCTTTCGAATGACGCGGGGGAAGGTCCGTTCGCCCGCAGGATACCTAGCTGCAAATTCCTTACCGGCGCGTTGGCCAGTAGTGCGCTGGCTAGTAGCGCTGAACGATGCTCTCGATGCCCTCTTGAGCGAGTTTAGCCCTCGTCTCGGCCACTTTGGCCGGGGTCTCAAACGGACCGAGAAGCACACGGAAAAGATCTTTGCCGGGCACTTCCGTGATGAAGGTCCTGTAGCCTCGCTGCTGGAGTTGTTCCGCCATCAACTCCGCCTCGGCGCGACCGATGGCGGCTACCTGGACGAAAGTATCCCCCTTACGCGGGGTAATCACGCGTACCCGCGAGTTCAGAATCTGCTGTGCCGCCGACGGTGCCGCTGCGGTGGGCTTTGGTGTTTCGGTTTGTGCCTTGGGCTCCTGGGCCGGCTTCGTAACCGCCGTCGATGGGGAAGGCAACGCCGTAGAGGTAGCCGCTGGCTGGCTTCTTATCGCCGCATCCTCTGGCTCCGCTGGCCTAACTTGCGTTACAGGTTCGCTTGCGGACGGTTTACCCTGATTCGCTATGGCAGCGGGTACGGGCGAACGCGGCTCTCGATCCTCCGCTGTCGTTCGCGACACTGTCTCAGGTCCTTCGCTTACCACCACGGAGTTCCGTCCTAAGACGTAACCCAGGGTGAGGAAAATGGCGAACAGGATGATGAGCACAAAGAAGCCGCTCACCAACTGGCGATTACCCAGCACCAGTTCGTAGTGGCCGTCATCGGTCTTTGCCATAGGCGCATCCCCAGTGGAACAAAGTTTGCAATGTTTGTTCCTGGAACTATTCCTTTATAGCAGTCTTTTCCTGAAGTTTCTTGGTTAGCGCCGTGAAAAGGTCCACGGGTATGGGGAAAACAATCGTGGAGTTCTTGTCCGATCCAATCTCCACGAGGGTCTGGAGATACCGGAGTTGGATGGCGACAGGTTCTTCCTGGATCAGCTTGGCGGCCTCGGCCAGCCTTGCTGCTGCTCCAAACTCACCTTCGGCGTGGATCACCTTGGCCCGGCGTTCGCGCTCTGCTTCCGCCTGCTTGGCAATGGCACGGATCATTTGGTCGGGCAGGTCCACCTGCTTCACTTCCACGTTATTGACCTTGATTCCCCAGGCATCGGTTTGCTGGTCGAGCACATGCTGCAGGCGCAGATTCAATTGCTCTCGTTCACTCAGTAACTGGTCAAGCTCCACCTCACCCAGAACGCTACGCAGTCTGGTTTGCGCGAGTTGCGAAGTGGCATAGAGGTAGTTGGCCACTTCCACCACAGCGCGGATGGGGTCGACCACACGGAAATAGAGGACCGCGTTCACCTTCACCGTTACGTTGTCGCGGGTGACGACATCCTGCGATGGCACATCCAGGGTTTCCACGCGGAGCGACATTTTCACGATACGGTCAATGGGTTTCCACACAAAGATCAGGCCGGGGCCCACGGGTTTGGGGTTCAGCCGACCGAGGCGAAAGATCACGCCCCGCTCATATTCGTTCAGGATGTGGATACAACTGAAGATCCACAGCACGATGATCAATAGAACGATAAACAGCGGATTCATGGGGCGCTCCTTTAAGGGGAAATCAGGGTGAGGTTGAGGGTTGGCTTTCGGTGGGCTCCACTTGCAGGGTGAGTCCACGAATCTGAAGCACGCGCACCTGCGCGCCTTTGGCAACCGGTACGGAAGTGACGGCGTTCCAGAAATCCCCGTCGAGTCGTACACGGCCGGTTGGGTTCAGGTCTTCCATGGCGACTGCGATTCGCCCGGGCATCGTTTCCACTCCCGTCGCCACTTTGTTTCGCGCCGCGCGCACCACCAGGGACAAAAGAAAGACGGTGATGGCGGCAAACCCCAAGGAGACCGAGATGGCCACGCTGGTGGCGATGCGCATCTCGGGTACCGGGCTGTCAATGAGCAGGATGGCGCCAAGTGCCATGGCGATAGCCCCTCCAGATCCAAGAATTCCATGCGACGTGACGGTGGCTTCCATCACAAAGAATACGAGGGCCAAAACCAGCAGGCCCACCCCCATCCAGTTGATGGGCAGAATTGATAGTGCCGACAAGCCTAGCAGGATGCAGATGGCACCAGCCACGCCGGGCAGGATAAAGCCGGGGTTAGTGAACTCCACATAAATTCCGAGAGCGCCCAGCACAGTGAGCACAAAGGCGATGTTGGGGTTACTGACGGCGGACATAAGCTTTTCCCGAAGGCTGGGTTGGTATTCCTCAATGGTTGCTCCAGCCAGGCGCAGTGTGCGCTTGTCTCCGCTCCAGGCGGTATATTCGCGGTTGTCCAGTTGCTGGATCAATGCTGCGTCGTTGCTGGCGATGAGGTTAATGAGATTTTGTCCAAGCGCCTCCTCATCGGTGAAGGCCTTGGCCTCGAGGACGGTGGATTCGGCCAGTTCGGCATTGCGGCCGCGGCGGGTTACTACACTGCGCAGGCTGGCGGAGGCGTCCTCCTCTACCTTTTTGCGCATCACGTCGTCCATCTCCTGGCCCATAAGCACTGGGGAGGCGGCACCGGTATTGGTGCCGGGGGCCATGGCGGCGATATCGCCTGCTTGCAGCAGAAAGAACCCTGCCGAGGCTGCACGAGCACCGCTAGGTGTGACGTAGGTGATCACCGGGATGGGCGAGGCAACGATTATCTCCACGCACTCGCGCATCGCATCCATCAGGCCACCTGGGGTGTTCAGCCGAATGAGCAAGGCGCTGGCGCCGGTTTCCTCGGCCTGCGCGATGGCGTTGCGCAGAATTTCCACGCTTACCGGGTGAATGACCTGATTCAGATCGACGGCGATGATGCGAGTGACGGATGCGTTGTTGGCGCCGTCAGTTTGCTCTGCCGGGACGGGTTGTTGCGCGGGTGTAAAGGAGACGGCAAGGAGAAGGAATCCCGCAAGGGCCAAGGCCGATCCAAAAGCAGTGCCAGGTCGAAGAAGTCCCAGGATATCAATCCGCCCTCCTGCAGGAGTGTTGGAACGCATGAGACACCTTCCCTCGCTTGTAGTTCTATCGCAGTTGCGCCAAATGCGCCATCTAAATCATGGATACTGCTCTCCCCTGAGGTGCCCTTTCCGCTTGTTTCACCTATTCGTTTCCGGGTGGAAAGCTATTCGTCACATAAAAACTTTTGATACTTCACCGCACCAAAGGCGCGTTATGCTCTCAGAAACGGTGTTTCTTGCACGACACCGGCGCCGTCCACGCCCCGCCTGCGCCTTGCCCCGCCGCATAGGTTCCCATGCCCTGCCGCATAGGTTACTGCCCCCGTTGTGCCATTGCGGATGCTCTTTATTCCTAGGAGGCAAGCCCCGACGTTCTGCCCATTTCCATTCAAGGCATTGTGGAGGAGCCAGCTTGCTGCAGTCGCCCGAACCTGTGTTTGGTGATGCCCGTCAGCACTGTCGTTCCAAATGCACAGACTCGCTCGGGAGAAATCTCGCTCGGGAGAAATGCGCGGCGGCAAAGTGGCCGAAGTAGCCCCCTAAACGGAATGGGGGGCCGAACGGCGAGCCGCATTCAACTATCGGATGGAGCCGTTTGGGGAAGAGGTGCTGAGCGGATGTTTCCCCGGATTCCAACCGCAGCGGAGCTAGAGCTTGCCTTTGGTGAGCAGCGAGACACCCGGTTGGGAATCTGGGGGATTGCATAGAGATTCGCTCCGTCGGCCGCGTGGCTGTCTGAGCGCAACCGGAGTGGCTATCGGAAAAACGATTTTCCCGATGGCGCTTCCGATACAAGCTTCTGTCTGGCCGAGGCGCCCATGTTGCAGTGCGACGCGCCGAGGCCTTGCCCGGCAGAGACAGAGAGGGTCCGCACTGACGGGCCCTCTATCTGTTTTTCGACCTTCCAGTCTGATTTTTCCAAAACTTCCATCATTCCTCAGTGCTTTGCGCTCTAGTTTGCCGGTTCCCTGCCGATAGTTTTTGTGAGGAACACGGATTGCAATCCGCGCAGGGGTCAGCCGGTCAACGGACGGCATAGGACCGCTAGGCGTTGCGATTCACAGGAGGTAGCGAATTCACTATGGCCCACGTTGCAGAGGAGAAAACAGCTGGTCTGCCGCCCGCGCAGCGACGTGCCGGCAAGTACCTGACCTTTCAAATCGAACAGGAAGAATTTGGAATTCTTGTGATGCGGATCCGGGAAATCATGGGTATGCAGCAGATCACTGCAGTGCCTCACACCCCCGCGCATGTGAAGGGAGTGATCAACCTGCGAGGTAGAGTGATCCCGGTGATTGACATGCGCATCAAGCTGGGGTTGGATCCGCGGGACTACGACCAGCGAACGTGCATCATTGTGGCGTCTGTGAATTGCGGAGACGCTCCCGTGCTGATGGGAATCGTGGTGGATGGAGTGTCTGAGGTAGTAACGCTGTTGGAGGATCAGATCGAAGATGCTCCTAAGTTTGGTGGCGGCGTTCAGGTGCGCTACCTGCTGGGGATGGCGAAGACAAGCGGGAAGGTGAAGTTGTTGTTGGATATCGACGAGGCCCTGTCGGCGGAGGACCTCAGCCACTTGCGCCAAATCATTGAGCAGCACACGGATGCTCACACCGAGTGAACCGCTGACTGGCCGGATGAGAACGGAATGTGGCACCTGTTCAGCATTCCCAGATCTAGAGCCAGATTGAGAGCCGGATTGCAAGCCAGATCACGAGCCAGATTGAGAGAGGGTGAAGATGTCGACAAGCATGACCATTAGCAAGAAGCTGCTGTTGAATGTGGGCGCAATGCTCATATTTACGTTGATGCTAGGAGCTTTTGCGCTTTACACGCTGAATGAAATGGGGCAATCGCTGGACACCGCGGTGACCTCGACGGCAACAAAGTTGGATGCATCGTTGGGAATTCGCTTTCGCGTGCAGGAGATGGTGGCATCGCAGCGAGGCTTCCTGATTGCGAGCATCAACGCGAAGTCCGTGGAGGCGACAGCCCAGAGACAGAAGTGGGATGCGGCGTCCGAACGGATCAGCGCGCGGGTGGCGGAAATGCGGCCGCTAATTGTGACTACGGAGGGTCAGCAGCAACTCGATGCGATCGAGAACGCGCGAAAGGCATGGATCCCCCATGGCGAGGAGTACATGAAGTTTGCCGCGCAGGGCGACATCCCGGAGGCTGACCGGGTCATGGCCAGTTTCATCCAGCCGCTGATCAGCACGATGGAGGACGCAACAGGCCGGTTGGTACAGCAACAGCGGGACTTCTTGACTGTCAGCCGCGAAGCTGCGGCCAGCCAGGCAAGCCTCGCCACGTGGATCTCGATGATTCTGCTTGGAGTGTGTATCGCCGTGGGCGCGGTGGTGCTGATAGTGGTTCGCGGCATTAGCCGGTCGCTGCAGGGGATCGCGCAGCAATTGGGGCAGGGAAGCGAGGAAGTGTCTGCTGCGGCAGGCCAGGTTTCAGGCTCCAGTCAATCGCTCTCGCAGGCAGCCTCCGAGCAAGCAGCGTCGCTGGAGGAGACTTCCGCGTCGGCCGAGGAACTCAATTCCATGACACAGAAAAACGCGGAGAACTCGCGGGAAGCCGCTTCGCAGATGGGCAAGGCCGAGGAGGTGGTGAAGGAGGCGAATAGTCACCTGCAACTGATGCTGAAGTCCATGGATGAAATCAATGGGTCGAGCGAGAAGATCTCACGGATTATCAAGGTGATTGACGAAATCGCCTTCCAGACGAACATCCTAGCGCTGAACGCTGCCGTGGAAGCGGCGCGCGCAGGAGAAGCGGGCATGGGATTTGCCGTGGTGGCGGATGAGGTGCGGAATCTGGCGCAGCGATCGGCACAAGCGGCCAAGGACACCGCCGAGCTGATTGAAGACTCCATCACCAGGTCCCGCGAGGGCAGCGGCAAGCTCGCCGAAGTGGCGTCGGCAATTCAGAAGATCACCGAAAACGCACGTGCCGCCAAGACGCTGGTGGACGAGGTGAACATGGGCAGCCAGGAGCAAGCGCGTGGCATTGACCAGATTGCGAAAGCGATTGTGCAAATGGAGCAGGTGACCCACCAGGTTGCAGCGAACGCCGAAGAGGGTGCATCCGCCAGCGAGCAGTTGAGCGCACAGGCGGAAACGGTTGACCAGATCGTGAACCAGTTGAGCGCGATGGTGACAGACCAACACGGGGTTGGGCGGCGCATGGATCGCCCGCCGGCCAAGCGCACCAAATACGGTAAGGAGCCTGCTTTCCGGGCACAGATGGGCAAGCTGGAAAGAGCGCTCGAGAGACCGGGGAGACCGCAAGCAAGCCATGCCGGCGCTTCCCATGAGAAGAGCGCGGCAATGGCGGGCGCAGTTTCCAGCCGGGATCGTTTCCCGATGGATGAAGACTTCGAGGCGTTCTAATTGCTGCGCGGCGTACTGCTCGCCCAATGGCTGATACCCAGGGGAGGGGAGGGCAGTGCTTGGGCGGTGGCGGGGGCGAGGCGATTCCGAACCCCGGATGCGGTGAAGCTGATTTGAGGAATTCCAATGGGGATGAATAAGCCGAAGGCTGGCACCACGCTTCAAACACTGGAACAGCAATCGGACCTTTTGGCATCGCTGCTGGTGATGGGCTTTGACGCGAGCCCAGGCCAGGTGGATGCGCAACTGGCCGATGTGGAGAGCGTGATTCAGTTGGTGGGTGAAGGAGCGACGGCGCTTTCTCTGGACGAGGTGCTAGGGCAATCACAGTCTCTCCTTGGCCTGGTGGGAGCCATGCGCGGTGGAGCGGAGACGGGGCAGGACGCGCTGAGTGCATTGGCGCGGAAACTCGAGCCATTGCACCAGATCCTGAGCGAGCAGATCGTGGCTTTGCGCAGAGCGTCCGCCGAGACGTCACCGGCGGGTGGGCCTGATGGAGGAGCGCTGCAATTACCGGTAGCGGAGGCATCCGCGCCGGTGGTGGAAATAGGTGGATCTTCGTATGGACTGGCTGACGATGTAGAACTGCTGCGGGAGTTCCTGGTGGAGGCCTCCGGCCATCTGGAGGCCGTGGAATCCGGGGCCTTGGTACTGGAAGACCAGCCACGGGATCGCGAGACCTTGAACTTGTTGTTCCGTGCGTTTCACAGCATCAAGGGGCTTGCGGGTTTCCTGGAGATTGCTGCGATTCAGCGCACCGCTCACGAACTGGAAAGTCTCCTCGATCTGGCCAGGGATGGTGCGTTGGATATTGACGGGGGAGCCATCGACCTGATTTTGGAAACACACAATTTTCTGGGCGACGCGCTCGGCAGAGTCGCGGACAGGGTGGAAGGCAAAGCCGCTGGGAATATTGACGAGGATGCGGCGCTACTCCAAAGAATTGGGCAATACCAACAACGTGCGCTCAGGGAAAAGGCGGATGCGCTCTCTGTCGGAAGCGACGTAGCCCAGGAATCGCTGAAGGGCGCGGGAACCGCAAGCAATCAGGATCCTTCGCTGGAGTTGCAGAACGAGGCTGTGGTGTTTGGCGCGGAGACTCCTGTCCTGATGGGGGGGGGAGAAGCAACGGAGGCTACGGGTCTCTCGAAGGGTGAAGGGCTGGTGGAGGTGGACGGGCCGGCAGTGCCAATAGCGTCCGTGCAGACAACGGCAGTTCAAAAAACGGCAGAGCCGGCTGCTCAGGAGGCGGCGCTCCCATCCACGGACGGTGCCACGGAGAGAGGAGCCTCCGCGGCAAGGACATCGGCGGCTGGCTCAGTGGTGAAGATTGATACGGAAAAGCTGGACTATCTGGTGGACATGGTAGGCGAGCTGGTGATTGCCCAGTCGATGGTGCGGCACGACCCCTTCTTTGAGACGAGCCAAAGCGCCCGGCTGCTGAAGAACATGGCGCAGATGACCCGGGTAACCGCTGAAGTGCAGCGAGTCGCGATGTCGATGCGCATGGTGCCCATCAAAGGGCTTTTTCAGCGAATGAGCAGGCTTGCCCGGGACCTGGCGAGGAAGTACGACAAGCAGGTGCGGGTGGAGTTGGAAGGGGAAGAAACAGAACTGGACAGGACTCTGATTGAGCAGTTGGCAGACCCCATGATGCACATGGTGCGGAATGCGATCGATCACGGCCTGGAAGACGGGCCACAGCGCATTGCCGCTGGCAAGCCAGCCGAAGGCAGCATCCGGCTTTCGGCGGTACACCAGTCGGGGAGTATTCTCATCAGCATTTCGGATAACGGAAAAGGCCTGGACCGGAATCGGATTCTGGAGAAGGCCAGGACGCGCGGTTTGGTAAGCGAGAACGCGACGCTTACCGATGCGCAGATTGACCAGCTGATCTTTGAGCCAGGCTTCTCCACAGCGGCGGTGGTAAGCGACCTCTCCGGGCGAGGTGTGGGGATGGATGTGGTGCGGCGAAACATTCAGCAGTTGCGTGGCCGCGTGGAGGTGCAGTCGGAAACCGGCAAGGGAACCACCATGACCATGAAGCTTCCGCTGACCCTGGCCATCATTGAGGGCCTGGTGGTGGGCGTACAAGGGGAGCGATTCATCATTCCTTTGTTCAGCGTGAAGGAGATGTTCCGTGCAGACCCGGAGGCCATCACTCACGTACAGGGGGAGGAGGATGTCCTGCAAGTGCGGGGAGCGATTCTGCCCGTGGTTCGGCTGCGACAGCGGCTGGGGTTCGGCGCAACGGGGCGCGACGAATCAGCGAATTTGTGTCTGGTGGTGGAATCGGCACGCTCAGTCTACTGCCTGCTGGTGGATGAATTTGTGGGTAAGCAGGAAGTGGTGATCAAGAGCCTGGGCGAGCAGTTTTCCGAGATTCCAGGAATTGCGGCAGGAGCGATTCTGGGCGACGGCACAGTGGGCTTGATTCTCGATATGGAGGGCATCTTTGAAGGCGTCCGTACACGATAACCCGATGGTGGAAGATACCGGGGCCGCCAATGTGCTCAGTCCCCGCGACTTTGCCAGATTGCAGCGATTTGCGAAGGAGCAGATAGGGCTGAACCTGCACGATGGTAAGCAGCACCTGGCCAATGCGCGGATTGCCAAAGAAATGCGGCGGTTAGGACTTAACTCGTCGCGGGAGTATTTTGAACGGCTGGAGCGAGACAGGGGCGGAGGGCTGTTGTCGGATCTTGTGGATTCGCTCACGACCAACTTCACCTCCTTTTTCAGGGAACCGGAGCACTTTTCCTTTTTTGAGACACAGGTGCTGCCGGGCTTGCGGGAGCGCAGCGAGTGCCGAATCTGGTGCGCTGCTTCCTCCACGGGAGAGGAGCCGTATTCGCTGCTGGCGTCCTGGCATTCCAGTCCGCTGAGTCGCGTGATGAAGCTGGCGTTTGTGGCCAGTGATATTTCCACGCGAGTGCTGGAGACAGCCCAGCGCGGCGTTTACCCAGCCGACCGGTTTGGTGCTGAAGCGTTGCAGCGGATGAAACCGATGCTGCTGAAGGGCAGCCGCTCGGCGGAAGGCTACTACTGCGTTCGGCCTGAATTCCGCGCGGAGATTGAGTTTCGCCGGATCAACCTAATGGGCGAGTATCCGTTTGGCGCGGAATTTCACTGCATCTTCTGCCGAAACGTGATGATTTATTTCGACCGGCCAACCCAAGCAAAGGTGGTGGAGCGGCTTTGCCGCTGTCTGCTTCCGGGAGGCTACTTGTTTGTGGGTCACTCTGAGAGCTTAGGCGACCTTACCGGGGATTTGGAGTACGTGCGGCCCGCGGTGTATCGCAAACGGGGAGGACTGGCGCGGGTGGCTTCGGAGAAAGGGATGAGAGAAGGGAACCCGGGAAATGGAAGCGATCGTGGTAGGCGTGGGTGACATGAAAGCCAGTGACCGGCCAGACCGACGATTGGTCACGTACGCGCTGGGCTCGTGCATTGCGGTGGCGGTCTACGATCCCTTGAGCCATGTGGCGGGCTTACTGCACTTCATGCTGCCGGAATCCAGACTGGACCCAGCCAAGGCAGAGCGCAACCCATTTATGTTTGCTGATTCCGGAGTGCCGGCGTTGCTGGGAGCGGTGTACCGGCTGGGAGCGCGCAAGGAGCGGCTGCTGGTGCGCCTGGCTGGCGGAGCCAGCATGGTACAAAGTTCCAATCACTTTGAGATTGGGCGGCGCAACTACACGGCGGTGCGAAAGATTCTATGGCGAGAAGGGCTGATGGTACATGGCGAGGACGTGGGAGGCCACCAATCGCGCACGGTTTGGCTGGATCAGGCTACGGGACGTTTCTGGTGGAGAGATTCCGAGCGCAGGGAACGGGAAATCGGTGCGCAACCGAAAGGGGTGGTGCCATGTCGCTAAAGGTTCTGATTGTTGATGACTCTACGCTGATGAGGCGATTCGTGGCCCGTGTGCTGGGCATGTGCGGGTTGGAGATTGCCGAATGCCGCGAGGCGAACAACGGCCTGGACGCCCTCGCAAAGATGCGGGAGTCCGCGCCGGACCTGGTGCTCACCGATATCAACATGCCCACCATGGATGGCGAGTCACTGATTCGTTGCATTGCCGAGGACCAGGAATTACGGAGCATCCCCATTGTCGTTATCTCGACGGATCGCACCGAGTACCGGATGTCGCGGCTGATGGAGCTTGGCGCAAAGGGATATGTTGCAAAGCCATTCAATCCGGAAGTGCTACGAGAGCAGTTGGAGCGAGCGTTGGCGTCAAGCGCAAACGGCGTGTGACGACATTCAGTCAGGCCGGCATCGCCGGTGGGGAGGTTGGGATGACGGGCAATGTGATTGCGGCGAAGGTCAGCAGTAACGATCTGGAAGAGGCTACCTGTGAGGTTCTGGACCGGATGTACTTTGCTTCCCTTGCTCCCGCGGAGGAAGCGCTGCC
>CAZUAX010000027.1:3987-33099 GCA_964618435.1 uncultured Solibacteraceae bacterium | reverse complement strand
GCAACTATCAGGCGCTGTTCATTACCATCCCCGGCATTTCGCCACCGTCCACCCCTCACTCGGTGCCATCGAACCCTTCACGTTCGATGCAGTGGACGACCAATGGCAACAACACCGCTGCCAACAATACTCGTATTGACGGCGCCAGCGCGACGAACATCTGGCTGCCACACATCGCCAGTTACGTGCCGGCCCTTGAATCCATCGAAACGGTGAACGTTGTCACCAACAGTTTCGACGCCGAGCAGGGCTTGGCGGGCGGCGCTTCGGTGAACGTGATT
The DNA here is from genome assembly GCA_964618435.1 of uncultured Solibacteraceae bacterium. GTDB lineage: Bacteria > Acidobacteriota > Terriglobia > Bryobacterales > Bryobacteraceae > JACTMJ01. The sequence continues at coordinate 32,818 of CAZUAX010000027.1, read as the reverse complement.
GTGCGTTCGGGCACCAACGAAACCCGCGGCGCGCTGTTCCACTATCACCAGGGCAACTGGAGCCAGTCTCGAAACTTCTTTTTGCCTAAGGATCGCCAGAACCCGAAATTTGTCTACAACCAGTTTGGTGGCCGTATCGGCGGCGCCATCGTGAAGAACAAGATGTTCTATTTCGTAAGCTACGAAGGCACCACGGACTACCGCTTCGCAGCTGCGCTGCGTACGGTTCCCACGGCAGCTACGCGCGGCGGCGACCTCTCCATCTCCACGCTGGGTATCTACGATCCGATGACTGGTGCGGCTAACGGCACAGGACGCTTGCCCTTCGCTGGCAACATCATTCCGTCGGCGCGCATTCACCCCACCTCCACGCGGTTGATGCAATTGCTGCCCCAGGAAAACCAGCCAAATCCGAACGGTCTTCCCACCAACAACTTCTTTGCCTCCGGAACGGCTTTCAATCGCCGTCACACGGTAGATTCGAAGTTCAACTTCAACATCAGCGATAAGACGACGGCCTATGTGCGGCTGAGCGCGCTGGACTTCACGATGCTCGATCCGGCATCGTTCGGCCCTGCGCTTGGCCAGCCCATTGCGTTTGGCAACCCCGGTAACGGCTTTGGGCAAACCTGGAGCACTACCTTCGCTGCCACCCATACGCTCAGCCCCAATTTGATCCTGGACGCCTACTTCGGCTACACCCTGATGGATGCCAACGTGGAGCAACCTGGCCTTGGCCCGAACACGGGGCGTGACGAACTGGGCATTCCTGGCACCAATGGCACCCGCTATTTCGAATCCGGATTGCCCGGCTTCGGTATCGGCGGCTTCGCGCCATTTGGTTCCACCGAGAACTACATGCCCTACTTCCGCAACGATCCGCAGTTCCAGTACGTGGCGAATGCCAACTGGCTGAAGGGTTCGCACAACGTGCGTTTTGGCTTTGACATCTACCACCTGCAGTTGAACCACACGCAGCCGGAATTCGCCGGCGCCGCTGGTGGCGCGGCAGGTCGCCTGAACTTCAACCAGGGTCCCACCCAGTTGCGCCTGCCCAACGGCAACGTGCAGGGCGGCAATCAGTTCAATTCCATGGCCACCTTCCTGCTCGGCCTCGTCGATGGCGGCGGGCGCATCCTGCAGGTTCCGGAAGTGTACCGTACGAAAACCACGATGTGGAGCTTCTACGTGCGCGACCAGTGGCAGGCTACCCGCAATCTGACTGTTTCGCTCGGAACCCGTGCCGAAATCTTCCCCATGCCCTGGCGCGAAGGCGACCGCGGCATGGAGCGTTATGACTTCGCCACCAACGAAGTGATCGTTTGCGGTGTGGGCGGCAATCCGCGTGACTGCGGCACCAACGTGGGCGGCGTGTACTTCTCGCCCCGAGTCGGTCTCGCCTACCGTCTTGGCGACAAGACGGTCATCCGCTCCGGTTTCGGCATCAACTGGGATCCCTGGAACCTCGCTCGTCCCTTGCGGACCAACTTCCCAATTTTGGCTCCCTTCAACCTTGCACCGCCTGCCCTCGGTTGGGCCACTACCCTCAGCCAGGGGCTGCCCACCTTGCCGGAACCGCAGATTGGCCAGAACGGGCGCATCGCACTGCCTACCAACTACGCCTTCAATACGACCGGCGACGAGTTCAAGCGCAGCTACATCCTCAACTACAACCTGATGGTGCAGCGTGAGCTCGGTGGAGGCTTCATCGGCCAGGTTGGCTATGTGGCTAGCCGCGCCGTGCGCGTGTCCGGCCGTTTCAACCTAAACGCCGGACAGGTGATTGGCGCCGACCAGGCAGGTCAGCCGCTGTTTGCCAAGTTCGGCCGCGCCGTGGAAACCGCGATGGTGATGTCGATGGGCAACACGGACTACCACAGCATGCAGGCCACCTTGAGCCGCCGTTTCTCCAACGGCTTCCAGATGAACACTGCGTACACCTGGAGTAAGGCGATGGGCTGGTGCTGTAACGAAGACAACAACGGTGGTCCGCTCGTGCCAGCTCTGGACTTTGTGGGCCTGAACCGGGTTCCCCTGGGCTTTGACCGTACCCACAATCTGCAGATTACCGCTACCTATGAGCTTCCCTTCGGTCAGGGCAAGCGCTGGGCCAGCAGCGGTGTTGGTGCTGCCCTCCTGGGCGGCTGGCAGTTGAATACCCTCACCAGCTTCATGACCGGTACGCCGGTGCGTGTCACCTCCGACGGCGGTTCGCTCCGCCTGCCGGGCAGCACGCAGCGCGCTGACCAGGTGAAGCAGGACGTGGCACGCCTTGGCAACATTGGCGCTGGCCAAGCCTACTTCGATCCTTTCGCCTTCGAGCGGGTAACCGAACCTCGCTTTGGCACCGCTGGCTTCAACAGCCTGCGTGGACCGGAGTTCTTCAACTCGGATCTGGGTCTGTTCCGCACCTTTGCCTTCAAGGAGCGCTTCAACCTGCAGTTCCGTGCGGAGTACTTCAACTGGACCAACACGCCGAAGTTCAACAATCCGTCGTCCGGCATCAACAACCGTCTGCTCTTCTCGGATGGTTCCTTCCGAGGCGGCGTGTTCGAAGTCACTGGTACCAACTCAGGCGGGCGTGAGCCGAACGGCGACCGCATCCTGCGTCTGGGCCTGCGGCTCACCTTCTAATCTCCCAGGAGACTAACCCCGCCACCCGGCGGGTCAATGAAAACGGCGGCGTTCCCTTTGGGGCGCCGCCGTTTTCATTGTGGGGAATGATGGATCGTAGGTTGTTCGGCGCCTTGCCTACACGTTGTCCGGCACGATGTACGGCGCACGATACTTGCGGGTGAGCATTGAGTTGGCGGCGTCGTTGCCAAGAAATCGTTCGGTCTTTGGATCAAAACGCAGCTCTTCGCCCAGGCGGTAGGCGATATTGCCCAAGTGGCAGAGTGCGGTGGAGATTACCGTCTCGCGCACTTCGGCATTCAGCTTGGAACGGTCGCGGCTGCGGACTGCCTCGGCAAAGTTCCGGTAGTGGTCCTCGTCCGGCAGTGCTTCCGGTTCCGGTTCCAGTTGCTTATTGCGGCCCAGCTTGATGGCGCAACGGCCATCGGCAAACAGGTGCAGATGGCCCTTCGTGCCAAAGAAGTCCCAACTCATGGGCTCGGCGGTATATAGTCCGCGAAGCTCGGCCTGCATAAGACGACCGTCGTCGTATTCCCACTCCACATTCTGGGTATTTGGGGTCTCTGCCTGGTCAGTGTAGCCCCAGCGTCCTCCCCAACTGCGAACCTTTACGGGTAGTTCCTTCTGCATGGCCCAGCGTGCGATGTCGGCGAGGTGAGGACCATTGTTGCCGAGCTCACCGTCGCCGAAATTCCAGAACCAATGCCAGTTATAGTGCACGAGGTTTGCGTGGTAGGGCTCAATCTGTGCGGGTCCCAGCCAAAGGTCCCAGTTGAGCCAGTTTGGTGGCGGCTCCACCGGCTTGTAGCCGATGGAATTGCGATTACCTGGGAAGACCCATTTGGATAGGTAAACATCGCCAATAGCGCCTTCGTGCATCAGTTGGACGGCCTTGCGCCAGCGTCCGCCAGAGCGCCTTTGGGTGCCTCCCTGCACAATGCGGTTGTACTTCCGTGAGGCTTCCACAATCTTCTGGCCCTCAAAGATGTTGTGGGATACGGGCTTTTCCAGGTAGACGTCCTTACCGGCTTGCATGGCCCAGATGGCGGTGAGGGCATGCCAATGGTTGGTGGTGGAAACCAGCACGGCGTGAATGGAGGGGTCGTCGAATGCGCTGCGCATGTCAGCGGAGACCGTGGGGCGCACGCCCGTGTTTTCGCGGACCCACGCAGCTGCCTGCTCTGTGCGGTTGCCGTCGGGATCCACCACGGCGCCCACCTGCACAAATGGCACTTTTGTGAACTCCCTCATCAACTGGTTGCCGCGACTTCCTACGCCAATAACGGCAATACGGACTGGATCGTCGGCAGCACTGGCGGACTGGCCAAGTAGAGTGGCCCCGGCAGCGGTAGTGGTGTGGAGGAAACGTCTTCGGTTCACGTCCTGCATTCTATCAACGGAGGCATGTGCGAGTTAATGGAATAGTGTGGCATGCGGATAGTTGCAGCGCCTCCAACGAGAGCCTGAACGATCGAATGCGATATGCTTTTTTTGTTCTGGTTGAGGCTGGAACTGGTTTTTGTTTTTGAAATTTCCAGGCAATGGGAGCCAAGCGAACAATGAACTATAAGATTGAGGACATCGAAGGCGTAGGGCCAGCTTACGCGGAAAAGCTTACTGCTGCGGGTGTAATAGATACGGAGAGCCTTCTTGAGAAGGCTGCCAGCCGCAAGGGCAGGGAAGCATTGGAAGAGGCTACCGGAATCAGCGGCAAACTGATCCTGAAATGGGTAAATCATTCTGACTTGATGCGGATCAACGGTGTTGGCGGCCAATACGCTGAACTGCTGGAAGAAGCGGGAGTAGATACGGTGAAAGAACTGCGCAATCGGAACGCGGAGAACCTCGCCGCCGCACTGGCTGCGGCCAACGAAAAGCGGAAGCTAACCGGGAACGTACCCAACGCTTCCATGGTGACAAAGTGGGTTGAGCAGGCCAAGGTGCTGGAACCGAAGATCACCCATTAGATCACCCATCGAACGCCCACGATTCGCTCGATAGATTTGATTTACTCGCCCCCACAAGTTGTCGGGGGCGAGTTTGCGTTTACACAGACCTTTTCAGCCCTCCATATTCCCTCGGCGCATCAGGATCCTCCCTCCCTGCTGTTGATCGGCGCTAGAGCGGAACGTTAATTTCCCCAGCGGCTCTCGCAAAACCAAACGTGACAAATTGACAACCATTTGCATCTACACTAGACTGAATCTTGGCTGATATAGGTCTGTTTTGGTCGCCTTTCGGTCGTTATCATCGTTGCGGCATCCAATCCAACGAAGATTGAGCAAAAAACTGCGATCTTTCTAAGGAAATGAGGAATTCTTCCCTGATGTATGTTCCCAGACTTCGTTTCGTCAAGGATGATTTGTCATCATCAACTGTGCTGAACAGCTGTTCCAACATGATCCGTTTTTGCATCATAACTGCATTTACCCTGATGGTCATGTGGGCTCTCCCGGCGCAAGCGCAGGGCGAGCGCATTCGGGGGACGGTTCTTGACAGTTCGGGCGCGGCGGTGCAGGGCGCGGTGGTGGAAGCGCGCGGCGGTGACGGACAAGTGCTTGCTTCGACGGTAAGCGATGAACGCGGCGAGTTCACTTTTGCAGCAGCAGAATCCGGTCTTCGGGCCATTCAGGTGAGGGCGGTGGGGTTCCGCCTGGAGACCCAATCCGTGGTGAGTCTCGCTGGTTCGCGCCGCATGTCTGTCTTCTTCCGGTTGGAACCCGAAGTGCGCTCGGAGAGCATTACGGTGACGGCTGCTCGCACGGAGATGCCACTTACGGCTTTGCCCAACTCCGCGATGTTGCTGGAAAAGGAAGCGGTGGACATCCAGCGGTTGTTCTCGGACGATCTGGCCAGCGTGCTGGAGAAAACTGTACCTGGCTTCGGGCCCAGTCTGCGCAAGATGGCAGGGCGCGCGGAGAGCTTGCGAGGGCGCAATCCGCTCTACATGATCAACGGGGTCACGCAACACAACGCGCTTCGCGACGGGCAGCGAGACGGATACACGATTGACATGGATTTTCTGGAGAGCGTGGAGGTGATTCAGGGCTCGAATTCGCTACAGGGCGTGGGCGCCACGGGAGGCGTGGTGAATATGGTTACAAAGTCTGCACCCTTGGATGGCAGTTGGCGGCACGATATGCGGCTCGCGCTCACCACCCACGATAGTTTTCGCGCGAATGGCCTTGCCAGCAAGGGATCCTATCTCCTTGGGAAGCGCGTTGGCCGATTCGACATTGTGGGAGCGGCTTCATTGATGAAGCGAGGTCTTTTCTATGATGCCGAGGGCCGCCCCGTCGGGCTGTATCCCACGCAGGGCGACATCATGGACTCCACGCAGCATGGCTTCTATACCCGCGCGGGTTATGAGCTTTCCGGTACACAGCGGCTGAGCTTCACCTACAACAACTTCCGGCTTGCTCGCGACGGCGACTACGTGGTGGTGTTGGGCAACAGAGCGCTTAACCGGGTCACGAGCACCGCCGCCGGTGATCCGCGTCCTGTGGTGGGAGACCCTGCCCGAAACCTTGTTCACACGGCTTCGCTCGACTACAGCAATCGCAATTTTCTGGGCGGTGTGCTGGGGGCTCAGGGCTTCTATCAGGACTTCTCCGCGTTGTTTGAAGGCGGTTTGTTCGGGGGATTCTTCCGCCTGACCCCGGATGGCTCTCCATTCCTTGACCAGTCGGAGGTACAGTCGCGCAAGCTTGGCTTTAAGCTAACGCAGTCGTACGAGGAATCTGCGTGGAAAGGGTTCACGCCGCGCTTCGGGTTGGACATCCTTAACGACGAAAGCAGGCAGCGTCTGGCACGCAGCGACCGTAACTGGGTGCCGCCGGTTACTCTGCGGAGCCTGGCACCCTTCGTCCAGGTGGAGCAGAAATTTGCGGACCGGGTGACGCTTAGCGGCGGGCTGCGCGTGGAGCAGGCACGACTGTTGGTGAATGACTTCACTACCATTGCCGCATCCAATAGCGCTTTTGTGCGCGGAGGAGAACCTGCCTTCACCCGAGTTTTGCCGAATGTTGGCGGTGTTCTCCAGTTGGGCAAGGGCTTTTCGACCTACGCGAGCTATACGGAGGGCTTTACCATGCCCGATGTGGGACGCGTGCTTCGTGACGTCAATATCCCCGGCCAGGATGTGAACTCGCTTCTGGATTTGCAGCCGGTGGTGACGAACAATTCGGAAACGGGGCTGCGTTACCGCAGTGGGAGGGTGCGGGCTGAAGTTGCATGGTACCTGTCCACGTCGGCTCTGGGTTCTGTCCTTCAGGCGGATGCGAATGGCTTCTTCAACGTACGTCGCGAGCCCACTCGGATCTCCGGCATTGAAGCGTCGGGCGATTACTGGGTGAATCGTTACTTTACGCTCGGGGGAAGCTTTGCACAAATCCGCGGCCGAGTCGATTCCAACAGAGACGACCGTCTGGACTCTGACCTTGACGGAATGAACATCGCTCCCAACCGGCTAAATACATTTCTGCAGTTCTTTCCAGCGCACTGGTTATACGGACGGTTCCAGACGAACACTCTGTTTAGCCGTACCTTCACGGGTCCTGCTGCGCCGCGGAATGCCAACTTCAGCGGGTTTACCACCACTGACTTGGCGCTGGGCTTCACTACAAAGGCCGGGCTTTTTCGATTTGGCGCCGAGAATCTGATGGACAAGCAGTATCTCACCTACTTTGCGCAGACAGAGCCTTTTCAACGCAACGATACCGTGTTCGCAGGGTTGGGACGTACCTTCACCATCACCTTTGAGCCGAAGTTCTAGAAACTCCAGGCAAGCGTCTGGGTAAAGAACAAACATACTGCATGGTTTTTCCGCGACAACGTGTTGAGATCCCATTCCGCTATTGGATACTGCGGATGCACCTGTGGTGTGGAGTGACCATCAGTCTCTGGGCCGTCCTCATCGGGTTGTCCGGTAGCATTTTGGTGTTCAAGGACGAAATCGAGAGGTACCTGCATCCAGACGTGTTTCTGCTGGCAGAGCAGGGCGGGATGCAAGACTCATCTCGGGCATCGCTTGTTGACGTTGCCGAAGCGATCCGGCAGAAACATCCACAACATCAGATAGGCGGGTTTCGTAATCTCCACCAGGAGCGCAGCTCCGCTTACGCATGGATCTATCAGCTTGATGCCCAGGGTGATTTGATTCACCGGCGCAACGTTCACTTCAATCAATACACCGGCAGGATTCTGGGCACAGTGGTGCGGTATGAAGGATTTCCCGGATGGCTGGAACAGCTACATTTCTTTTTGCTGATGGGCCGTCCTGGGCTGAGCGTGAACGGGGTGATGGGCCTTCTCCTGTTTCTGATGTGCTGCAGTGGAGTGCTGCTATGGTGGCCAGGCCGCCGACGGCTTTCAAATGGTTTCACAGTCCGCTGGCGTGCGCGGTGGAGGCGGCGAAACCATGACTTGCATCGCGTAGGAGGCTTCGCCGTGGCGGGGCTTCTCTCGTTGATGGCGATTACCGGCGCCTATTTTGGCCTTCACGGGGCCGCACTTTCGCTGTTGACCTCCGCGGGAGGAATGGGAGGCCCGGCGCAGGTGACCTTTTTGCGTCCGCCGGTAACTCGGGATGCCACTGTGCCCGTAGCTATGCCTCTGGACGACGTGTATCGTGCAGCAAGCGCATCCCATGATAGACGACGGATAGCGCATCTCAGTTTGCCCCGGAAGGCAGGGGGCGTCATTGCTGTGGATTCTCTCTACCCGGGCAACCCACTTAACGCCGGAATGGTGCGGGAATACTATCACCCTGGATCTGGAGAACTCCTGAATCGATTAGAGTCCGCCTCCCAACCTTGGGGCGTCAGGCTGTCGATGGCTGTGGCTCCCATCCATTTCGGCCAGTGGGGTGGATTGCCAGCGAAGATGCTCTGGGCGATGCTCGGAGTGACCCCGGGGTTCCTGGCCGTCTCTGGGCTCTTGATGTGGTGGAACCGTGTGCTCGCCAAGCGATTCGGAGAAGCACGGTTTGCCAGGACTCTTGACGAAGCTCGGCGACAGGCGCCGTTGTCAAATCGGTATGCGCGGGAATCATCCAACACCGGAGATTTCAGCCGCTAGCCTAGTCTGCGCCATGGGCCAGCCCCGAGACCAGAGGGCAGGGGCACACGAATATGCTGTGTTCGGATCTTGCCACAAATTGTGTGGTGGCACTCCCTGGTTTTGTGATTCAATAAGGGATTTCGCAGTCATCACTGCATCCAAAATTTCGAGGTTATATGCGAGCGCTAGAGTGGGTTCTTCGGGTCGCCCTGTTTGGGGAGTTTCTTGGACATGGATACTTTGCATTTGTACAAAGTCCGAACTTTGTGAAGCTCATTACAGGGGTGACCGGCGTGCCGGACGACGTTGCGCTTACATTGCTGCGCGTAATTGGCGTGGTGGATTTCGGTGTTGCCCTGCTTGCGCTTGCTTATCCCTCGCGAGCATTGGCGATCTATGCAGCAATGTGGGGACTGATGACGGCACTCTCCCGGCCTCTCTCAGGAATGCATTTGATGGACTTTGTAGAGCGCTGGCCCAACTGGGGTATCCCACTGGCACTCTTCCTCGTGCTTCAAATGAGGGTGGAGGCAGCGAAGGCAGGCCGGACAGCCGTCGCGGCTGATTAAAGATTTGGTTTTCGACGATCTGCGGCAGATCCTTAAACAACAAAAAGGGCCGGTGATTCCCGAGGAGTCACCGGCCCTTTTTGAAGTGCTTGCCGTTGATGTTCGCTGGAGGCGTCAGCGAGCACACAAAGGGCCTAGTTTGCGGCCTTGAGCTTTCCGTTGGTGCCGTCGATTAGGAACTCAAGCATGAACGGTTCGCTGCTGAGCTTCTGTGCGACGCCCCAGAACTCGACGATGGTTCCAGCAGCCAAATCCGTCTTCAATGCAGGGTCGAACACCAGCGTCACTTCAGCCTCTTCGGCATTAGAGAGCGCCAACTTTGCCATCTTGCGGGTGGCTTCAACCACGGTGCCCTTCAGCGGTTCCTGGTCAGGCTGAGGCACCAGTGCATCCTTCATGCTGTTTTCAAAGTAGTTCGCACCGGATTCCGCAGTGAGAGCTTCCTTCAGGCGGGTCCAGAAGTAAAGCTGTGGCTGTTCCGTCTTCATCTTCTCGTCAGCGGCGGCTAGCTTTTCGCCTTCGCTGAGAATCTTGAAGCCGGCGGGAGGAAGCGCCTGGCTTTTGGCCAATGTTTTCAGTTCCTGCAGGCCTTCGGCGTCTTCACCATGGAAGCGAGTGTAGGCATTGGTGAAGAAGGTTTCGAGTTGGCCTCGCGCGGCGTCTGGAAGTGCGCCCTGGCCGGTGTACGAAGCGGCGCGGGCATAATGGAACAGTGCTTCAGACTGCTTGTTCGGGTCCTTCTGTGCGAGGATCACGTTGCCCAGCATCGAATTGATTTGCGCGTCCTCCCCCTTGATCTTCAAGCTGGAAATGAAGTCGCTTTCGGCCTTGGAGTTGTCTTTGCGCTGCATCGCCACATAGCCGGAACACTTGTACCCGAGGGACTGCATTTCCTTCTGGATGGCAGGCCACTGCGCGTCAGGGATTTCGGCCGGCTTGGTGAGCTTGGAAAGCACGTCTCCGGACTTCGCCGCGCGAGAAAGATCTTCCTCGCTGGGCTGAGGGTTGGAAACCATCAGCGTACAAACCCAGTAATTGGCGGTGATGTCGTTGGGATTCGTAGCAGTAATTTCGTCTGCCGCCGCCAGCATACCCTTGGGGTCGTTTGCTGCCTTATAGGCATTGAGTTTCAACGCGGGGCGGGTGTCCTTGTAGTCCGATTCCGGGTACTTCTCGGTCCATTCCTTCAGCATGGCGAGGGCCTTTGCGCCGTCGTTGCCTTGCAGTGCCTGCGTGATGCCTACGTACATGTCGTACTCTGCACGGTCTTTCCAGTTGCGTTGGGTCTGAGCCCACAATCCGGGTACCATGATCGCTGCAAGCGCAGCACCTAACAATGCCTTCTGAATGAGAGTTCGCACTCTGGCCTCCTCAAGGGTCTTTTCCTGAATCCGTGACGGGATCGCGATGTTGGGTCTTGCCGCTATCCGTGTCCAACAATCCTGTCCACTGGCATGGTGGCGAAAACCACCGGACTATTAAGGCGCTGACGCCCGGAGCCCAAGTGATTTTGTTACTAGGGCTATTTTAGTAGACGCCGAGTCATTTGTCTCGGTGCCCTTGCGCTCCGTTGACGGCTTTCCGGAACCACTACGGTACCAGAACCGGCTGAGAACTTCTTCATTTTTGTCCACGCAGCCCTTCACGTGCCAGTCAGGGATGCCTGTCATCCTAACCCGCTTTGTGGTGTTCGCGCATCCTTCTCTTGCAAGCTCTTGCCAGTGTTCGCCGTCCCAGGGGACGCTACCTGTTCAATTGGTTGGACTGTTTGTGCTATCATCCGCGTTTCCAAATGCGCTACTTAGACTTAAGCATTATCGTCGTGTACCTCATTGGGATTACCTGGTTCGGGGCTCAGTTCCGATCCCGGCAAAAAACCCTCAAAGACTACTTCCTGGGCGGCAAGACCACACCCTGGTGGGCCATCTCGCTGTCGATTGTATCGGCGGAGACCAGCACTCTCACGATCATTGGAACTCCCGCCCTTGCCTTTGGCGGGAACATGACCTTCCTCCAGTTGGTGTTCGGATACCTGGTGGCGCGGATCATCATCATTTTCCTGTTCCTGCCTCATTACTACAAAGGCGAACTGTTCACTGCTTACCAGTTGATGAAGAACCGTTTTGGCGAGAGGGTACGCAGGGTAACGGCCGGGATTTTCCTGGTAACCCGCGCGCTGGCTGAGGGTGTCCGCGTGTATGCCATTTCGATTGTGGTGGCGATTATCCTGGGCGCCGGTGAAATGCCCTCGATCATCATCATCCTGATGTTGACGTTGTTCTACACCTTTGAGGGCGGAATGACCGCGGTAATCTGGACCGACGTGGTACAGATGTTCCTCTATGTCGCCGGGGCCATCCTGAGCTTCTTTGTGATTCTGAGCCACATTGACGGTGGGATGCCCCATGTGTGGGCCGTTGCCGAAGCCGCGGGCAAACTCCAGGTGATTGATTTTTCGTGGCCAAACGCTCCGGGGTTTTTCTCACAGCCGTATACTTTCCTGGCTGGCTTCCTTGGTGGCATATTCCTCACCACCGCTACCCATGGGACTGAGCAGTTGATGGTGCAGCGCCTGCTGGCCGCGCGCGATGAGCGGGAAAGCCGGATCGCACTGCTCTCAAGCTGGGGCGTCATCTTCTTTCAGTTTGTTCTGTTCCTCTTCATCGGTATTTTGCTGTACGTCTACTACAACGACAACGGGCTGGCGATGCCCGGGCCTACCGAGATGGACAAGATTTATCCGCGGTTCATCTGGGAGTTTCTGCCGCAGGGAGTCGCTGGACTGGTGATGGCGGCGATTCTTGCTGCCGCGATGAGCAATATCAGCGCCGCGTTGAACTCGCTTGCTTCGACGACGGTGATGGATTTCTATCAGCCGCTGACCGGCAAAACAGGTTCCGAAAACGAGAGCGACGGGAAGAAGTCGCTATTGCTGGCAAGGCTGGTGACCGTATTCTGGGGCGGCGTTTTGCTGGTGATCGCGCTGCTGGCTCGACAGTGGGGCAACGTTTTGGAGGCGGGGCTAACCGTGGCTTCCATCTCCGTAGGCGCATTACTTGGAGTTTTTCTTCTGGGCATCCTTACGAAGCATGCCGGCCAGAATGGGACCATTGCCGGTGTGCTGGCAGGCCTTGGAGCCGTGGTCTATCTGAAGTTTGGAACCAACGTGGCCTGGACGTGGTACGTCATCGTGGGGTCACTCACCACATTCGCTGTGGGGTCACTGCTGTCTCTGTTGATGGACAGGTCTCCCAAAGAAGGAGCAGCATGAGCGCGGAGACATCCACAGATGAAAAGACAGCGCCAGGCGCGGGAGGCCTGGAACTAAAGCGCGACCTGGGCCTGAATGCAGCAACGGCGGTGGTAATTGGCACCGTGATCGGCAGCGGCATCTTCCTTGTGCCCAAGGCAATGATCCTTAAGGTTGGTTCGCTGGACCTGCTTTTCCTGGTTTGGATCGTTGGGGGAATCCTGAGCGTGTTTGGCGCGTTGTCTTACGCGGAACTGGCCGCAGCCATGCCTGAGGCCGGTGGCGAGTACATTTACTTGCGGGAAACCTATGGCCCGTTCTGGGGCTTTTTGTACGGATGGATTCAGACTTTGGTGGCAAAAAGCGGATCAATTGCCGCCATCAGCACCGGTTTTTTTCTCTATTTCGCCAACTTTTTCCCTGTTTTGGATGCCACAGCGTTTGAAATCCCTCTCCCGATCGGGCCGGGAGGGGAAGCGCTTCCCATTCGATATGGCCAGTTTGGGGCAGCCGCGTTGATTCTTGCGCTCGCCTTCGTGAACTACCTGGGAGTTCGGCTCAGTGGTGTTGTACAGGTGGTTTTCACCGCCTCCAAGGTAGTGCTGATTTTGGGGTTGGTGGCGGTCGGTTTGCTAATGGGAAACGGGTCCATGGGGCATTTCTCTGAGTCCATTCCCGTGGCAGGCGGGGTAACTGCGTTTTTCGCAGCGATGGTATCGGCATTGTGGGCCTACGACGGATGGAACAACGTGAGCATGGTATCTTCTGAAATCCAGAAGCCCAGCCGGAATCTGCCGATCGCGTTGATTGGCGGAACGTTGATTGTGATGGCTGTGTACCTGTTGACGAATGTGGCGTATTTCTACGTGCTTGCGCCGGCAGAGGTGGCGGCATCCGACCGCGTGGCCGCCGAGATGATGCGGCGCGTGCTTGGTGACGGTGGAGCCGGCGTTGTCAGTGCCATCGCCATGGTGTCGATTTTTGCAGCGCTGAATGGCTCGATTCTCAGCGGGTCCCGAGTGCCCTACGCAATGGCGCGGGATGGGATGTTCATTTCCGGGCTGGAAAAGGTAAATTCCACCCACCGCACCCCCGGGAATGCGTTGGTCTTCATTAGCTTACTGGCGAGTTTGCTGGTGTTTTCCGGGCGGTTTGAGGAAATCATCACCTATGTGATCTTCACTAGCTGGATTCTGTATGCAATGACAACTGCGGGGGTGATTGTACTGCGACGGAAGAGACCGGATTTGGTGCGGCCTTACCGAACGCTGGGATATCCAGTGGTGCCTATTTTGTTCGTCGTCGCAGCCGGATGCATTCTGGCATCTACGCTGGTGGAGTCTCCTCGGGAAAGTCTGATTGGCCTCTCAATGATTGCTATCTCGTACCCCTTCTATCGCTACTGGCAGAATCGGAAGCGGGCCACGATGCAAAGTTAGCCTGTCGCTCTGTCCGTGGTGGCGGAAAACCCGTGGTGGCGAAAACAACGCGCACTGAGTTCCCTAAACAGGTTTTTATTGAAATCGTTGTGTAATTAGGTTAAAACTTCTATTCGGGATATTGGTTAGGGTTAGATTGCGCAAGGAGTAGAATCTTATGGATATCGCCAAAATTCTGGCGGAATTGAGGGAAGAGCGGCAGAACCTGGACGATGCAATCGTGGTTTTAGAGCGGTTGGCTCGTGGCCGGGGTCGTCGCCGGGGACGTCCGCCAGCTTGGCTATCCGCCGCCACCGAGGCCGCACGTGGGGAAGCTCCGAAGAGAAGGGGCCGGCCACCGGGAAGCAAGAACAGAGACAACGGCCAGGAATAAGACTTGTTGCATTCTACTTGTGAATGCGAAAAGGGCGCCGGACAACCCGGCGCCCTTTCTGTCCGTACTAGAGGCCCTTTCTGTCCGTACTAGAGACAGAGCCTAGCTCCAGTTCCAGCCCTTGCGGACGGTTGGCTTGAGATAGGCATTGGCCGCCGAGTTGTTCGTAAAGCGCATCTTCACCGGGTCGTATTCCAGCTTGCCCTCGCTGCGTAGCGCAGCCACTCCAAGCAGCATCCACTCCACGAACGGCGCTGCCACATTGAAGTTTGAGCAGGCTTGCTCGCCGCCCTTGCAGGCGCGAATCCAATCGCGATAGTGGCCCGGGGAACGGGTGAGGTACTGGTCAGGGAACTTGTAGTCCTTCATTTTGTCCACGGGCAGGAGGCGGGTGTTTTCACCATAGGTTCCAGTGGTGAGTACGCCTTTTGAGCCAATGAATACGCTGCCGTTCGGAGTAGGCTTGCGCATGTTCGGGTTGGCCATGGTCTCCTGGAAGCGGGCGTAATCAAAGACGGGCCCAATATAAGGGCTGTCTGGACGGGCTTGGCGCGGATTACCCCCGCCCGCCGGCGGTGCAAACGGCAGGTCTCCCAGCCACTCACCCTTAGGTACACCAGGAAGATCCGGGTTCTCCTCCATACCGTCGTACCAGAACAGCTTTAGGGCAGGCATGGATCCCCGAGCAGGAAAATCGAATCGGGTGACCGACTTCCGGGGGAACATGAAGCTGCTCACCCCTTCCTTCTTGATGCACTCCACGCTGGTGGGCACGCCCAGACGTAACGCAAGATTGGGAGCTCCCAGGATATGGCAGGCCATGTCGCCAAGAGCGCCGCAGCCGAAATCATAAAATCCGCGCCAGCTAAAGGGGTTGTAGAAGCCTCCAAAGCGGGAAGGGAAATCCGGCCCGCCGGTGGTGTAAGGGCGCGCTTCGGCGATGCCGAGCCACAGGTCCCAGGCAAGCGTATCGGGGACGGGTTCCGCCGCGGGGATCTCGGTAAGGCCCTGCGGCCAGATGGGGCGGTTGGTCCAGGCGTGTACTTCTGTGACGTCACCAATTTCGCCTGCCCAGATCATTTCAGCCGCTTGGCGTGTGCCCTCATTGGAGTAGCCCTGATTCCCCATCTGGGTGGCCACCTTGTTCTTGTTGGCGCTTTCGCGCAGAAGGCGTGCTTCCCAGACGGTGCGGGTGAGGGGTTTCTGCACATACACGTGCTTTCCTCGCTCCATGCACCAGTTGGCCTGGATGGCATGCATGTGGTCTGGGCTGCTGATGGTGACCGCGTCGATATTGCGGCCTTCCTTGTCCAGCATCTGGCGAAAGTCTTTGTACTTCGGCGCCTTGGGATAGCGTTGGAAAGTAGCTGCGGCGCGTTTTTCGTCCACGTCGCAAAGCGCAACGACATTCTCGGGCTCACAACCACGGATATCGCTTTGGCCCTTACCGCCGGACCCAATCGCAGCGACGTTGAGTTTCTCGTTCGGCGACTTATAGCCCAGCCGCGAAAGCGACGCTGAACTGCCAAAGCCCGCCGTGGGTACCGCACCCGCTAGCAGCGAGCCGTAGAAAAAATATCGTCTGGAAACGTTGAATGACAAGGCAACCTCCGTATCTATCCTACTCTCGTGACGACACGTTGCGCACAGCGGTTGCGCGCGGATAGTAATCGGTTTAGGTGTGGCTGCGCATTTCCGGGCGGATTGCTATCACCACAACGCCCAGAGTGAGCACCATCCAGATTGCTCCGGTCCAATAGGGCGCCCCCTGGCTGATATGGTCGTAGACCAAGCCCGCCCACACTGGCCCCGCGATGCGTGCCAGGCTGGCTGCCGATTGTGATGCGCCTAGCGCCCAGCCCTGTTCCCTTGCCGTCACCAGTTTCGAAAGCAAGCTGGTGAGGGTGGGCGTGGTAAGCCCGCTGCCAATGGGGGTGAGGGTACACGCCACATAGAGGGAGAACAAATCGTGGGCCCACGCCGTAGCCAAAAAGCCGCAGCTCATGATGGCGATGCCCACTGCGGCCAGGTGACGGTCTGGGTAGTGGCGCGAAAGACGCCGTACGATGACGGCCTGCATGATGACGGCTATCACTCCAATGTAGGCAAACACCGCGGCATTTCCTTCCGGCCCCATGCCCAGTTTGTCTGCAGTGTAAACGGCGAAATTCGTCTGCAGACCGCTAAAGGCAAAATTCATGAAGAAAAAGGCCAGCAGGATGGGCCAGAGGTCGTTGCGTTGCAGCGCCTTCATGGCATGCGTAAAGGGGTTGAGGTCGGCGGGCAGAAGCGGCTGCACGCGACGGTTCTCTGCAGTTAGGCTCTCTGGCAGCAGAAAGTACCCAAAGGCCATGGTAATGAGTGCGAGAATTCCTGCTCCATAGGCCGGCGCGGCAAGGCTGATCTTGGCGAGGACGCCCCCCAACGCCGGACCAATGATAAAGCCAAGCCCGAACGCCGCGCCAACCAGGCCGAAGTTCTTTGCCCGGTCCTGAGGAGGGCTGATGTCCGCGATGTAGGCTTGGGCCGCTGAGATGTTGCCGCCCGTGAAGCCATCGATGATTCGTCCCAGGAACATGATCCAAAGCATCCCCGCCCAGCCAAACAGAAAGTAGCCGAACGCGGAGCCCAGCAGACTCAACAACAGCACCGGGCGACGGCCAAAGCGGTCAGACAGCACACCCAGCATGGGGGCGGCCAGGAACTGCGCGGCGGAAAACGATAGCGCCAGAAGACCAACCGTGAGTGCGTCGGACTCGAAGCGCCGCACGAGGAACGGAATTACCGGAACCAGGATGCCGATGCCGAGAAGGTCTAGAAATATGGTGGCGAAAATCAGTGCAAGGGCATGCCGACTGGGTGGGCTTGGGGTCTTGGCGCTTTCAGGAGAGGGTGCCGCAGCTTCAGTAGGAGTCGACATGGGCTGGGGAAAGCTCTATTGTCACCCGCGCCCATAGGGGGTGTCCAACGGCGGAGCACAACGTTACCGTTCCGATTGTGGGGCGGTTAGCGCCGCCAGAACACGGCTTGGCGATGGGGCGCCGCGTTCCGCGAAGAGGATTCGACCATCCGCGCCAATCAAAACGACAGTGCGCTTCACAATCCAGCCATTAGCGTTGTAAAGGCGCGCCACCCGCTGCCCTACGTCCACCAGGATGGGGAAGGGGAAGCTGTACTTGCCGCGAAAGCGTTGGTGGCTGTCGGCGGATTGCGGGTTTACACCAAAAACGTGTACGCCCGAGGCTTCGAGCGACGTCCAGGAATCGCGAATCTCACAGAGCTGACGGCGGCAGCCAAAGGTGTCATCGCCGGGATAGAAGACCAACAACACTGGGTTGCCGCGAAGCTTGGAGAGGCTGTGCATCTGTCCATGCTCATCCGGCAGTTCGAAGCCCGGCGCGGGTGTTCCCACTTCTAAAGGTTTCTGACCGATGCCAAACACAGCTGGTTGGATTCCCGTCTCACTCGATACGCCGCACAATTTTGGCATGGGATCACCACGATGTTGAAATCGACGAACAAAAGGCCGGTAGCTTGAAGACCCACGGAGCCAAGTCGGTTTCTGGGTTCCTGGTGGCTGCAATCACTCGGTTTCCAGGGCCGGGGAAACAGAATTATGCATTCTGAACGACGCGATCTGGTTGAGAATTCCGAAATTGACCATAGACACTCATGGAGGATCATCGGGATGACTAAAGAGTCACAGGATCGAGCGCAAGGATCGCGATCTCCTGGTGCGGTATATGCTTCGGTGCTTGGGTTCACCCGGGAGGATGTTGCCACCAACCGGGAAGGGCGGCTCTCGTCAAGCCAGCGCAAGCGCTTGTTGGGGCAGAACCGGGAAAATACGAAGCTCGCATGGATTGGCCTGTGTGTGTGTGCCGTCTTGGCCTTCCTGGGCAGTGGCGCCGCTGCATTACAAAGTGGACGGCCACTACTGGCAATGTGGACCGGGGTATCGATTGGGATGGCGGTGATTGCGGCTGTGGTGTGGCTGGGGGTGGTGATCTCGCGATGGAGGCTGCGACGCGCGCTGGTTGACGGGGTAGTTCGTTCCGTCGACGGCTCGATGTATTTGAGCAAAGAACGAAGCAAGAATGCACTGCACTACGTAACGGTCGACCGGGCTTCGTTTTTCCTGGAGATTCGGGAGCATCGGCGACTGACCGAGGCAGGCGTGGATGGATTTCGGGCGCGAGTGTACTACATCCCCCGTTTGCGGAAGATGATTTCGGTGGAGGCCCTCCAGTAGCATGGCACGTGGCTGGCCGGGTGTCGGGCGGTAAAGTCGCCCGTCTACGGCATCTAAAGTACGCGGCTGGGGCGACGGATGTACAGCCTACGGTATTATCGAAGGATCAGCGTTTTAAGCGCTTTCCGGTTCTCGCCGCTTGCCGCGAGCGAGGGCCTCTCATCGCCTTCCATTTTCAAGGAGACTCCCATTGCGCGTAGGAATCATCGGCACCGGCGCCATCTCGCACAAGCATGCCCAGGCATACAAGAACATTGGCTTCAAGGTCACCGTTTGCACGGACGTGAGCCCGGAGTACGGCAATAAGTTTGCCCTCCAGTATGGTTGTGAATTTGTGCCCACCTACCAGGAACTGTGTTCCCACCCGGAAGTGGATTATGTGGACGTGTGTACCTTCCCGGACTTCCGTCTGCAGCCCATTGAAGTGGCGGCGCAACATGGCAAGCATGTACAGGTGCAGAAGCCGATGGCCATTGATACGGCTACTGCGCAGAAGATGATCGATACCGCGAAAGCGGGCGGTATTCAGCTAAGTGTCGTCAGCCAGCATCGCTTCGACGATTCCATGATCTTCCTGGCGAAGGCCATCGCCGGGGGGCGGCTTGGCAAGCTCCTGCAGGCGGATGCCTACGTGAAGTGGCACCGGAGCGAGGAATACTACAGTCGCCCGATTAAGGGCAGCTGGGCCGTGGAAGGCGGCGGGGCCCTCATCAATCAAGCCGTGCACCAAGTGGATATGCTGCGCTGGGTGGCGGGTCCGGTGGCGGAACTTTTCGGGTACTGGCAGTTAGGAGCGCTACACAAAATTGAGAGCGAGGACGTGATTACGGCCATCCTGAAGTACAAGAACGGGGCCACGGGCGTGATCCAATCTTCGACCGCCTTCTGGCCGGGCTATAGTGAGCGCATTGAGTTCCACGGCACCAAGGGGACGGCGGTCATCACTGGTGATCGCCTCACTGCCTGGGATGTGAAGGACGACGAAGGCGAGCCGGCGCCGGTAGCCAGAGACGTGGCTTCAGGTGCAAGCGACCCCATGGCGATTTCGTTGGAACCGTTCGAGCGGCAGTTCCTGGACTTCGCCGATGCCATCAAGACCGGGCGCGAGCCGAAGTGTTCGGCAGCTGCAGGTTTTGCGGCGCTGGAACTCGTGGAGCGCATCTACGCCTCCTGCCGCACGGGCGAAAAGCAGGTGCTCGCCTAAGGCGGGCGGAGAACCTATGGCAAGCGACATGAGAGGCTGGGAATGCTTCCGCGTTCCCGCCTCTAGTGCCAACCTGGGGCCGGGCTTTGATGCTCTTGGCATGGCGGTGCAGCTCTATCTGGAGTGCCGGTTCAGAGTGTCGGACACGCTCTCTATCAGGGTGAGCGGCACGGACGCTGGCAGCATTCCCACCACTAGCGATAACCTCATCTGGCAGACGGCGCTACGCGTAGCGGCGGAACTGCAGAATAATGGCAACGCGCACTGCACTCTGCCCCCTGTGGAACTGGAGATCGTCAACGGCATTCCCATCGGCAAGGGGCTGGGGTCCAGTGCTGCTGCGCTGGTGGCAGGGGTGGTGCTGGCGGTTCGGCTGCTGGACCTTTCCTGGGACCGGCACCGGATTCTGGATGAGGCGGCGCGCATTGAAGGCCATCCCGATAACGTGGCCGCCGCTGTGTTGGGCGGAATCGTGTGCAGCGCCATCGACGACGCCGGAGTTGCCCGCGCCATCCGATTGCACCTGCCCGAAACCTTCGGCGCCAGCATTGTCGTACCGGATTTTGAGGTGTCTACTTCCCGTGCCCGCGAGGTGTTGCCAGATCATTACGCCAAGGAAGACGCGGTGTTCAATATCCAGCGCGCCGCTCTTCTGATTGCAGCCTTGTGCACTGGGAATCGCGATGTGTTTCCCACTGCGCTGATGGACAAACTGCATCAGACCTACCGCGCGGCGCTCATTCCGGGCCTTGAAGAAATTCTGGCTCTCCGCGCCACGGGCTTGCTGGGATGCGCCATTAGCGGAGCGGGGCCATCCATCCTGGTGATCCACGAAAGCCAGCACGCGGAAGTGTGCGATCTTGTGCGCGCAGTGTTCCGCAAGCATGGGCACCAGACCAGCGTTTTCCATGCGGGTATCGACGAAGAGGGGCTGCTGCTGTAGGGTTGTTGGATCAGGATTGCCGGCCCAGAGCGCTTGCGCTCGCCGTTGATACAATGAGGCGTGCTTATCCGCTATCTGCTCCTTTTCCTGGTGCTTGCTGGGTCCTCCTTGCTTGCCGCCCCTCCTCAATTTGACTCGCAGCTCATCTTCCCGCTGGAACACTGGCATAACCACTCGAGTTCCGTAGTAGAACTCCCGGATGGCGACTTGCTGGTGGTTTGGTACAACGGGTCCGGCGAGCGCACGGCGGATGATGTGAAGCTGGAAGGTGCGCGATGGAGCAAGCGCAGCGGCAAGTGGAGTGAGCGCTTTCTGGTTGCCGATGTTCCCAACTTCCCCGACTGCAACCCCATCCTTTGGTTGGACCCGCAGCAGAGGCTTTGGCTGTTCTGGCCCACCATCATCGCCAATGAATGGCACACCGCCCTGCTGCAATACCGGATGACTAAGGAGTATCCGACACACGGAAAGCCCGTCCGCTGGGATGATGGGGGCAGCATCCTGTTTGAGCCGCAGAACTTTGAGCCCCGAGTCCGCGAAGTGGTGGAACCGCTGCTGGCGAGCGCCACGGACGACCGGATGAAGGGCTATCTGACGGAGATCATCAAGCGCGCGGGTGACAAGTACTATCGGCGCATGGGGTGGATGCCTCGTAACCACGCGATCGTCATTCCGCCCAGTAGCCGCCTGCCCAAAGGTCGCTACATCCTGCCGCTCTACTCAGACGGATACGACTTTTCCCTGGTGGCCTACTCTGACGATGAAGGCAAAACCTGGCTTGGCAGTGAACCCATGGTGGGTGGCGGCGCAGTGCAGCCTTCCGTGGTGCGCAAGAAGGACGGCACGCTGGTGAGCTATTTCCGTGACAACGGACCGCCTCCAAAGCGGGTGCTGGCTAGCGAATCCACCAATGACGGATTCAGTTGGACGCCAACGCGCGACACAGAGATTCTGAACTCGGGCACCAGCGTGGAAGTGATAGCACTTCAGAGCGGGGAGTGGTTGATGGTGAACAACGACACCGAGCGAGGAAGGCACTCCCTGGCCCTTAGCATCTCCGACGATGAAGGCAGAACCTGGAAGTGGACGCGGCATGTGGAACTGGACAAGCGCGAGGAGAAGGCCAGCAGCTTCCACTACCCATCTGTTATCCAGGCGGCGGACGGACAGATCCATTTAACGTATAGCCTGTTCCTGAACCACATTCCGGCGGGCGAGCCACGAAAGAGCATTAAGCATGCTCGCTTCAACGTGGACTGGGTGAAGGCGGGGAACCAGTAATCCGGGGCTGAGCATGGAATCCTACGCTGAATACGCGCGCAACCTGGTGGGTCTGATGGCGATTGTGGACCCCATCGGCGCAGTGCCGCTGTTCATCGGATTAATGCCGCATGCCACCAGCGGCGAGCGCAAGCGTACGGCACGCAACGCCGCAATTGCAGTGGCCATTATCCTGGTGGGATCGATGTTTGCGGGTGAGCCCTTTCTGCGGCTATTTGGTATCAGTATTCCAGCCTTTCGCGTGGGCGGCGGAATCCTGATTCTGCTGATGGCGCTGGACATGCTGAAGGCCAACCACGGGCGCACACGCCATACAGCGGAGGAAGACGCGGAAGCGCTGGAAGCCGATTCCATTGCTATCGTTCCGTTAGCCATTCCGTTGATGGCTGGCCCCGGTGCCATCAGCCTGGTGATTGTAACGGCCAACCGTGCGAAGGATGTCGTGGATTATGGGGCGCTGGCAATCAGCTGCCTGATTACCGCGTTGAGTATCTGGGTTTGTCTTCGCCTGGCGAGCCCCATCCGAAAGCTACTGGGTGCCACCGGTATCAACATCGCCACGCGCGTGATGGGCATGATCCTTACCGCCATCGGTGTGGAACTCATCACAACGGGCATTCGGGAACTCTTCCCGGGGCTGATCCGCTAGCTCAGCCGATGCCCGGGCTCGAAGCTATTGCCGCAAGACACACCGCAATCATTTCGACAATTTGCATACGTAAACTGGTTGGGGAGGTCCGGGATGAAACCGTATGAAATTCGTCAGCTTGGCGCTGGCGACGTGCCACTGCTTGAGGCGCTTTCGAACATGTTTGGCGAGGCGTTTGAAGATGCAGAGACCTACACCGGCAATCGTCCCACCGCGGAATACCTGCGCGGGCTGCTCGCCGGAGATACCTTCATCGCCTTGGCTGCCCTGGCGGACGGGGAGGTGGTGGGGGGAATTGCCGCCTATGAACTGCGCAAGTTTGAGCAGGAGCGCAGCGAGGTCTACCTCTACGACCTGGCGGTCGCTAGCGCATACCGCCGCCAGGGCATCGCCACAGCATTAATTGCAAAGCTGCGGGAAGTGGCTGCTCGCCGCGGAGCTTGGGTGATCTTTGTGCAGGCAGACACTGGCATCGAAGATGAACCGGCAATTGCCTTGTAC
Organism: uncultured Solibacteraceae bacterium; assembly: GCA_964618435.1. Classification (GTDB taxonomy): domain Bacteria; phylum Acidobacteriota; class Terriglobia; order Bryobacterales; family Bryobacteraceae; genus JACTMJ01. Next base: position 9,663 of record CAZUAX010000027.1, on the reverse strand, counting down.
TCGAACCTCGGCACAAAGGAAGAAGTTCTCCACTTCGACATTGCGGTGGAAGGGGCTGAACCCGCCCCTTGACGGGTCGCCCCTAGTCGCTGACGGTATTCGTATTCACTACCTCATCGGAGAACGTCACGTAGGGGAACACCTCCGGGATGTGCGAATCATAGTGGCCATGGAGGTTCCAACTCCATCCGGCGCAAGGGTCGAGGCTCTCGCCATGTTCACCGATCTTCTGGAAACGTGAACAGTCAATCCTCCAGATGTCACCAGTGCTTGGTGGCAGGGAACGCCCATCAGCCAGCAAAGTGAGGCTGCTCCAGGGGATGGCGATCTCGGCGGACCAGCCTTTGTCGGTGTCGTCGCGCTGATTCAAGGTGCCATCCACCTTTACGGCGTGCTGCAGGCCCGGACAGTCCCAGTCAAGGAAGCCCCATCGTTCGCCGCGCGGATGGACGTGGCCCCCCACTCCGTCCAGCGACATAGTGCGTTGGATGGCGGGGTTGAATTCCGGCCGTCCCCAGAACGGACCTCCAGGCTGGTGCACGTCCTTCCAGATCCAGAACACTTCGTAGATCACATTGCAGGCGCTGATCTCGAACTCGTAGTAGGCATCCTTACCGGCAATGAATATCTCCAGGTCGTTTTCTTCGTAGATCTTGGAATCGCGTTCCGTAAGAGTACCCCAAACATCGGTTTCCTCCGCGGTGAAGCCGAAGTAGAGGTAGTCATCGTCCCAGAGCAGGCGCACACGGGTGTCGAACCATGCGGGCTTTCCATGCACCATATCTGCGAAGCGATCGGAAACGGGCGCGGCCTGCCACACCGGCTTCGTGAGGTCTCCATCAATCGTGATCGGCTCCGGCGTCCGCATGCACGTGTAGCGCGCACGCTCCACTGGAAATCGGTTGCTGAGATCGTCACGACCCCCAAAGACTGAGGTTGGTGACGCTGTTGATGCTGTTGGCGTCGGTGATACCGATGACAATGGTGACTTTAGCTGCTCGCTTACCGTCTCCCCTGCCTTGCCGAAGGCTGCTGACGGGGCTTCGGCTTCCAACTCAGTCTTGTCCTCGGCCCTGGGCTCCTGCTGCCATTCAGTCTGGTAGGGGCTTCGGTGGCGATGACTTTCAATCGGAATGACTGGCGCCACAATCGGCTGAGAATCTCGAACGGCGGAAGCCAGCGGAGACCGCCGGCGGCGCATCAACTCGTTCAACAGTTCGTAGGGACAGCGGCCAATACTGCGAGCGACCTGGGAGCGGGGCAGATCCACCGAAATGTCTGGATCCAGTGCCAGGGTAGTCACCAGCCCCATCCGTGCGGATTCAAAACTCGCACGTTCGATGGGAATGGCGTGCGGTCCCGCGCTGCTCAATGGAACCAGAGGCAGCAGCGAGACACCGAGATCGGAGTCCAGTTCAGGATGCAAGACCACTGCCGGGCGCAGCATGGGGGCGGTGCCTGGATCTTCGGGAATGCGAACCAATACAACGTCTCCGCGTCTATAGGTGGTCATAGATCTCCATTTCTGGCGAGAACCACCCGTTTACCCGTAGAGCGACCAGGTCGTTTGCGTGGAGAGCCTCGGCGGAGTCGTCGGCGTTGGATTCGGGAGCAGAGCCGCTTCGTTCCTTGAGGTGGGCACGTAGCGTCGCCATTCCGCAATGGGTTGCGTTGCGGAGGCGGATAATGCTCTGGAAACGACTTCGAAACGGGCGCATGATGGGGCGAAGTTTTCGATCGAAGGGAATCGCCTGTTCCACCTTGACCACGTAAGATTCGAGAGACCGTAAGGCTTGTAGCCAGTCCCGTGCTTCCTCAGTGCTGAACTTGCACACGCGTTCCGGCTCCACGGCAGCATAGAGCCGGTCAATCTGTTTGTCCAAACCTGGTTCGCGTGCAACGCTTCGCATGATGGCAAGTTTTCGCCAGCGGGAACTCGCCATGCTTCGCACAAGCCGTTCCAGGGTTGTGAATTCATCCCGAAACATCTGTAAATCTACTTCCTCTCCAGGATATCTAATCAAAACTTATCCGTTACCTAAGGTACCTCCCGGGAGGGGTGATTTGGACAAGCAGACGAAGAACCTGGTTCTAGCCAGTACCGGCGGGGACTAGGTCTCGGCAGAGAGGAAGTATGAAAAAATTTCCTACCTTCGTTAAGTATCGGTGTTCCGATGGCCTGTAAATGGTTGGCTAGCAGAGGTTTACACTTTTCCTATGAAGTGGCATCTATCGTGCAACCAATTTTGGACAAAGTGATTGCCTACGGAACTGGGCAACCCTTCCCGTCAGTAACCGGAAGTGGCGAAGGGCTATAGAGGAGGACCAAGAGATGCGAAGCTACACAGGAATTTCGACGGAATTGAAACAAAATGCTCGTCTTGCAGGCTATTGCCTGGCAGCATTGGCTCTGATTGTGAGTGGATGCGGCAGCACGCCAGAGGCACCGCAGACCGAGGTTTCGGAAGGGGAACAAACCTCAGGCGCGGATGCTCATGCAGAAGGCGCAGCGCCTCAAGCAGGACCAATGGCTCGCTTCGCCAACTCTCTGGGTGTAGGTGGCAGCCGGGCGCAGCCTGCTGCCCCACCGCAGCCCGTGGTGTTTCAGATTCCTGTCGGAACGCCGCTGCGGGTGCGAACCACTAGCACCCTGTCCACGAATAGTGCGCAATCCGGGCAGGAGTTTGTCGCGCACCTCGCAGAGCCTATCGTAGTGGATGGCAAAGAGCTGGCTCCGCGGGGAACAGAGGTGATCGGACGTGTAGTGAATGCAGATCCGGGCGGACGCGTGAAGGGCGTTGCGTCCATCACCCTGGCACTGGCGAAGATGCGTGTGGCCAATGGCGAAGTGGTGAATGTGGAGACCTCTCGCGTGATACGAAACGCACGGACCACCAAGAAGAAGGATGCGACGAAAATTGGCATCGGGTCGGGCACGGGAGCCTTAATTGGTGCGATAGCCGGAGGGGGCAAGGGGGCTGCGGTAGGTGCTGCGATTGGCGGCGGAGCAGGCACTGGAGTGGTGCTCTCCACGAGGGGAGAGCCCGCCGTGGTTTCCGCGGAGACTTTGCTTACCTTCACCACGAGAGCTCCCATGGAAGTAAGGTTCTAACCCGCACCAGTGCGCTTCCCTCACCTTCCGCCGACGTCGGTGCCCAGGCACCTGGCCGGCTGTGATATCAATGGGGCGCATGCTCTCGAAACTCATCGTTCGGATGACGGTCCTCGTGATGGGGGCCGTCTGCCTTTTTGCCCAGGAGCGATTCGTGCTGGTGCCCGGCGGAGAAATGCCGGGACGGCCAGACCTCGTGTTTGACTCCATCGAAATGGCCGATGCCCCGGTGACGAATGCGCAGTACCTCACGTTCGTGCGCGATAGCGGGCATCGCGCGCCCTCGCATTGGGGACAGGGGCAGCCACCTGCCGGCTTCGAAAATCACCCCGTTATTTTTGTGAACCGGTATGACGCGGAAGCATACGTGGCGTGGCGGTCTGGCAAAGAGGGGCGCCGGTACAGGCTGCCTACTTCCGCCGAATTTGAATACGCTGCGAGGGGAGGACAGTCAGGCGGGCAGTATCCATGGGGCAATGCGGACCCGTCCGGCAATGCTAATTTCGATGCTTCTGGTGACCGCCAGTTTCCTGACTGGCAGAAGCACTTAAAGCCCGTCCGCAGTTACTCGCCGAACCCATGGAAGTTGTATGACATGGCTGGCAACGTTTGGCAGATGGTGAACAACCATCCGGATCCCGCGCAGCAGCGGTGGATCTATCGCCTTGAGCACCCCAAGCAAAAGGAAAGCAGCGTGGCCGGTGGAAGCTGGGCGCGCAGCGCCGGCTACCTTCGAGTGAACGCGCGTGGCGGAGCGGGGGGCGCGGGAATCACACATCCTGACCTGGGTTTCCGAATCGTTCGCGAAGTGCCGGGTACCACCCACTTTGAGAGGCAACCACGAAGGCTGGCCGCACTTCGTCAGCAGGCGAACGTGGTGGCGATTTCCTGGCAATGGCTTCCCGGAGACTCCCCCGCTACTGGCTTCCATGTCTACCGTTCGCCCAGGCGCGATGCATCCGGAAAGCGGATCACCGATGCGCCGGTGAAGGACGCGACCTTCTGGAAAGATACGACCGCGCCGACGGCGATGGCTTACTATCGCGTGCGCCCCATCGATGCAAGTGGCAACGTAGGTGCCCCTTCTGAGTGGGTGACCGCGCCCACTGAGCTATCTCCGGGCAATGTAGCCGCCAGCATCATGCCTAGCGCCAGGCAAGGGAATTGCTCTCCAGTGTTTGGCGACCTTAACGGGGACGGTCTGCTGGACGTGGTGTTTCGTTGCGACAACGGCATCAAGGAAAATACACGCGATCCAGGGCACTGGGTAGAGATTGAAGCCTTCACGTCCTTTGGAAAACAACTGTGGCGACGCAAACTGGTGGACTATGACCACTGCTACGGAAACGCCAATAACTCGCCTTTCCTGCTCGCGGACCTGAATGGGGATGACCGTGCGGAGGTTGCCGCGCGGATGCAAGTGGGCGAGGAGGTTTTCCTGGCGATTCTGGATGGCGTAAATGGGAAGCTGCTGCGCAAGACTCCCTGGCCTGCGATGGCAACCGATGTTGCTGGCACGTCCACGCGCATCCACATGGCGGTGGCCTACCTGGATGGGCAAAGCCCTTCGCTGGTGACGCAGACCGGGCTCTATGAGAATGAGCGCTTCCACGCATTCGACAAGGATTTGGAGATGCTCTGGAGCTTCGATTCATTTGGCCCCACATCGGGCTCTGGTTCCCATCACGCCGACATCGCGGACCTGGATGGAGATGGAAAGGATGAAGTGCTGGACGGCACCACTGCGCTGAATGGCGATGGCAGCGTTCGCTGGTCGCTGTACCGCTTACATCCGGACATTGTGGCTGTGAAGCGGATTATCCCCGCGACGCCGCGCGACCGTTCCCGGCAGATCTTTTATGCGGTGGAGAGCAACACCCATGCGGGCGCCTATCTGGTGGATGCCAGCACCGGTAAGCTCATTTGGAAACACAACCGCGAGACCGACCCCTCCTGGAGCCATGCCCATGTGGGATGGGCGGCCGACATTCTGGCCTCCTCGCCCGGCATGGAAATGATGACCAATAAGGACGGGCATGAGGCCCAAAAGACCGTGCTGCTTTCGGCAAACGGAGAACTCCTGATGGAGGGCTTCCCGTCGCGATTCCGTCCGGTGAATTGGATGGGCGGCGAGGTGCGGGAACTTGTGTCACCAGATAGTACGGCTGTACACCGGTTCGATGGCAAGCAATTGCAGCCGCTCACGGGGGCCGCCCCAAGCACAGCGTCCTGCCGCTTTGTGATGAGTGCCGATCTTTTGGGGGATTACCGCGATGAGATTGTCTGCGCCACCAGGAACGAAGATGGTTCGGAGACCTTCCACATTCTGACGAATGGCGCCATGCCGGAGGGCAAGCAGGTAACGCGGACGGCTAGCCGCGAATACCGGCTGTGGCTGGCGCGGAATATCGGCGCTGGCTACGCCAGCTATTTCGAGTGGCAGGATGGCTACTAGTGCGCAGGAGATCCGCTTCATCCCTTTGTGCACCCCACTAGACCTTTTGCTGAATGGTGCGGCCACCTAGATGGGCCAGTTCGCTGCGCAGCGCGAAGCTCTGGCCGTC
>CAZUAX010000027.1:1969-3887 GCA_964618435.1 uncultured Solibacteraceae bacterium | reverse complement strand
ACCAACCGTTTGAGTACACCAATCTGCGGTGCCGCAATGCCACGGCCTACACCATTGCGGTTTCGAAAATCGAGCAGGGTGTCGTGGAGGTCGTCGGCAACAGATCGCAGCGCGGGCAATTCCTGGTCCTGAACCGGTTCGCAGGGCACGCACAGCAATGGGTTTCCCAGCAGCAGGATGTCACGCACGGCCATGGGCCATTCCCTCCTCGGAAGGTTTGGCGGCATGGTCAAGAAACCAGTGGACCTCCAGATTGTGCCGCACGAGTTGGGCTGGATACTGCTTGGGATTGTAGGGTTCCACCAGCACCTTGTCGAGAGGAGCGGCTTTGCCTGCTCCGGATACCAGCAGCACCGTGCAACGAGCAGCCTGAAGAACGGCTGGTAGCAGAGTAACCCGCCACGCGGCTAGTTTGTCGACATACACAGCAGCAGCCAGACCGTCCAGGTTGTCGATGGCCGATTCGCCAGGGAACAGGCTGGCGATATGGGCGTCATCGCCCATGCCAAGGTGGATGACGTCAAACGTGGGGATCTCTTCCTCTTCCGCATCCAAGCCAAACACGGTGGCGATTTCCGCCTCATAGGCTGCCGCTGATTCCTCGGGGTCGTCCTCTCCGCGGATGCGATGGACGTTAGCCACAGGCACTGGAGGCAGAGCCAGAAACAGCGATTGTGCCAGCCGGAAATTGCTGGCATCGTCGGTGGGGGGCACCATGCGCTCGTCGACGAAAAAGACTTGTACGCGAGACCAGTCGAGATCTGCCTCCGCCAACCTGGGGAAGAGCTTGGCGGGTGTGCTGCCGCCAGAAAGGGCAAGCGTTGCCTGCCCTCTTTCTTTGAGGGCCTGGCGGAGTTTGTCGGTGATGAGTGCGGCGCATTCGGCCGCAGTCTGGCTGATGTCTTCGGCGATATGGAAAAAGCTATTCGTGAGCAAAGTAGTGCGGCTCCTCAAACAGGCGTATGGTGGCGGGCAGGTACTGCTCAAAAGTACGCCGCCGATATTCCACTACCATTTCATCCGAAAGCAGTGCTGTGTCGCCAGGGGCATCCCCTACGGAAATTACTTGACGGCCCGGACCGTTGCCATTGATGGCTGCAGCCACGAAGCGAAGAGTGAGGGACGGGCCACGAAATTCCAAAGCGGAAACGGGCTCGGCGGGGTCTCCATCGTCAACAAATCCAGCCTCCACCACTTGGTCGCCTCGTAGCCATGCGTTGTCTCGCTGGACGAAACCAAGCGAGCCTAGCGTCCAGCTCAACAGATAGGCCGCCTCTGGGGTGGGTTTTCCTTTGCGGGTACTTACACTCAGGCGGGTGAACTCGTTCAGAAAAGCACGATGCGCGGGTGCGTGGAAATGGCTGGCAATGCCTCGCCGAAAACTGATGATCCGGTCCCAGGCGAGGTCAGAGACGTAGCGGCCTAGTCCTGGCAACTTCGGCCAGAGCTTCGCGCATTTTGTATTGCGGAATGCGATATCTACCACAACTCGGTCCACCATCTGGCTGGTTTCGTGAATCCCGTCCAGGTTCAGCAGGTCTGCGTGCTGGCAAAAGAGCACGGCCGGCAAGTCCGCCACCAGCAATGCGCGAATGACGGCTGGAAGGTCACATGCTCCAGCGCGGGTGGTTTCCAGCAGGATGCGTTCAATACAGATCTGCTGTTTGCTGCCAAAGGGCCGCCAGCACTGCGCGGAGACAGACCCCTTCACTGCGCGTGCTTCCCCGTCGCGAAGCAGGACGACGATGGCGCGGCTGGGGTGAACGCGCATCACCCCGGCAAGCATTTCGTCTACCTCGCGAATCGTCTGATCGTCGCCCTCGGCTATCGTAATCCAGGTAAGGGAACGGGCGCGCACCACGGCGCCTTCGGTAGTCTCGTCGCCGCTCTTGCTAAAGCCGGACCATAACTCGTCGAG
>CAZUAX010000027.1:0-1869 GCA_964618435.1 uncultured Solibacteraceae bacterium | reverse complement strand
CTGCTTCCGTAGTTGAAGTCCATGCCTACAGGGCGCAGGCGCATGCCGCTTCCGGGGCGCTTTGACTGAAAGCGCAGCGAGATGCCTTCATCCGGCTGGATGCGCAGAATCATCAGATTTGGCGCCACGTCGTTCTCGCCATGACGGGAACCGAACATGTTTTTTGGAGCTGCGCGGAACTGAATCGCTACATCCGTTACTCGCTTAGGCAGGCGCTTGCCAGTACGGATGTACACAGGCACACCGGACCATCGCCAGTTGTCCACAAAGAGCTTCACGGCAGCGTATGTGTCGGTCTGCGCCTCCGGGTCCACCCCTTCTTCCTCCCGGAATCCGGGCAGGTCCTCTCCGCCGATGCGGGCGTGTCCGTACTGGCCAGGAACGCTGTGCTGCAGCACTTCATCCGGCTTGTAGACGCGGATAGATCGCAGCAACTTGGCGCGCTCGTCGCGCACGGGGCCGGCGGCAAAGCGAGTATACGGCTCCATCATTACGGTGGCCATTACCTGCAGGAGATGGTTCTGCACCATATCCCGCAGAGCGCCCGCCTCCTGATAGTAAGCGCCTCTCCCCTCCACGCCAATGCTTTCCGCTGCGGTGATCTGAATGTGGTCAATATAACGACGGTTCCAAAGCGGCTCAAAGATGCCGTTGGCAAAACGAAAGGCGAGAATGTTCTGGACGGTTTCCTTCCCAAGGTAATGGTCGATGCGATACGTGTCGGATTCATCGAAGGCTGCTGCCAGATGCTTTTCCAGGGCATTGGCGGATTCCATGTCGTGTCCGATTGGTTTCTCCACCACCACACGCCGGTTCGCCTCCCCTTTGTTGATCCCGCTCTCCCGCAACATATCCACAGCCAGGGGATAGAAGCTCGGTTGCGTGCTGAGGTAGAAAACCACTTCATGCGGCGTATCGCCACTGAGCGCTTCAATCTTCTGGCCAATTTGCTTGTAGAGTTCCGGGTCCTTCATGTCGCCGGGGATGTAGAACAAGCGCTTCGCAAAGCGATGCCACTCATCATCTTCAAGCGGAGTGTCCTTTAGGAAACGCTGGAGATCCTCATACTGGCGCTCGCGATAGGCTTCATCGCTAAAGGCAGTCCGGGAATTGCCAATCACGTAGAACAACGAGGGAAGCCTGCCCTCATGGAACAGCCGGTACAACGCGGGAATCAGTTTCCGTCGCGTGAGGTCGCCGCTGGCACCGAAGATCACCAGCACGCTGGGTGGCACGCTGCGAAGGTCTTCGAGCACTTCCCCAAAGGGGTTTTCTGAATCCATAGCTCAAAGGTACCATGCACTGTCCTGATTGCCGCTGCGACATTAGAGCGGGTTATCCCTGAGATTTTCGCTTCGCCAAAGCCAAGCGAATCATCCACAGACAGGTGGTACTACAGAACGAACCCAACTCGCCAGTAAGCCCGCAACCCCTTGTCATTGCAGTACTGGATGACCTCTTCTTCGGCATCAAGATCAGTGAAGCCGCCCAAAAATCAGGGGGGCGCATGGTGATGCCCAAGACGCCGGAGGCCTTCTGGAGCCGTGTGGAGGAAGGGCCCGCGCTCATTGTGTTCGACCTCACCTGCAACACTATGGATACCCTGGGGCTGATCACCGGCGTGAAGGCCCACCCGCGGGGGGCGGAAATTCCCACCTTAGCGTTTCTTCCTCACGTGCAGGAGGAACTGCGCCAAAAGGCGATCGCCGCAGGTTGCGGCCGGGTGATGCCCCGGTCTGCGTTCAGCGGCCAGGTGGACGTGCTGATTCGCGAGGCGATCGTGGCAGCGGCACCTTCCTAGCCTCGTTGAACGGCCGCTACTGCGGGATCAAGCCCCCAGCGCAGGGGCTGGTGGCCAGTTCGTATCGA
>CAZUAX010000026.1:30427-33129 GCA_964618435.1 uncultured Solibacteraceae bacterium | reverse complement strand
ATGCTGTTGTTTAACGGTGAGGTCCAGCGCAACGAGATCCACCTCACTCAGTGCCAGGAATTCCGGGTGGAAACCGCATTGCGCTTCGATGGGGAGGGCCCCGCCGAGCTTCCCGCTGCATCCGACGGCGTAGCCCTGCCTGCCCCGGAGTTCGCGGCGCCTCCCGCCATTCGGCGCATTACGGGCCCTGCTGTGCTTCCCGCTGGACTCGACCTGTCGCTTCTGCTTGAAGCGTCCATCGACCTGGGTGAGGCTGCCATCGGGGACGCGCTGGTAGCGCGCCTTGCCCGCCCAGTCCCGTTGCCCGACGGTTCCAGCCTGCCTCAGGGTAGCTTGGCTGAACTGCGTATCAGGCGCCTCGAACGGATTCCCGAACCGGAACCCCATGCCGTGGTGTGGATTGAGCTCAGCGCCATGCGCACGGGCGAATCCGTCTATCTGGGACTAGCGCAACTGGAGCGCCGCGACCGCGTTCGAGGTATGGTCGACCGGCTGGAAGTAAAGGCTGCCGGTCGCGCGACAGTCGTTGCAAACTTCGGCATCGGCACAATGGGCCAAGCCCGCGATCTGGTGGTGGAGGAAGTGATCTACCCCAGTATTCCCGGTGTTGGCTCCTTCCTGTTCCGCGGCGAGCCAGGCATACTACCGGCAGGCTACCAAATGACCTGGCGCACCCTGTCCCCACGCTCCGACGCGAATTAGTTTGCACCCAAAGACTGCGTGGCGCTTGCCGCGCGCATTCAAAAGCAGGTAGGCTACACGCCAGAGGGGTTGTACGATTATGTCGGAAAAACGAACCATTGTTGTTGCTGGAGCCACCGGGGCGCAGGGTGGAGGTTTGGTCCGCGCGATTCTCGCGCACCCGGAGCATGGATTCAGCGTCCGCGCGCTTACCCGTAACCCGGGCTCCGACAAAGCGAAGGCCCTGGCCGCCGCTGGTGCCGAAGTGGTGGCGTGCGACGCTACCGATGAAGCCAGCGTACGAAAAGCATTCGAGGGTGGTTACGGCGCCTACTGCGTGACTTTTTTCTGGGAGCATTTCTCGCCGGAGACCGAAATTCTTCAGGCAACCAACATGGCCAAAGCCGCTGCGGCTGCCGGCATGAGCCACGTCATTTGGTCCACCCTGGAGGACTCCCGGAAGTGGATTCCGGTTGAAGATAACCGCATGCCTACCCTGATGGGCAAGTACAAAGTGCCTCACTTTGACGCAAAAGCAGAAGCCGATGCTGCGTTTCACGAAGCGGGCGTTCCCACTACCTACCTGCTTACCTCTTTCTACTGGGATAACTTCATCAACTTCGGTATGGGTCCTCAGAAGCAACCTGATGGTTCCCGTGCGATCACGTTTCCGCTAGGGGATAAGAAGCTGCCGGGAATCGCCGCCGAAGATATTGGTAAGTGCGCATTCGGCATTCTCCGCGACCCTGGGGCCTGGGCTGGAAAACGCGTGGGCATCGCGGCCGAGCACCTTACGGGTGCCGAAATGGCCGAGGGGCTCAGCGAAGCGATTGGCGAACCGGTCTCCTACAACGACGTGCCCCCAGACGTTTACCGTAGCTTCGGCTTCCCGGGAGCCGACGACATCGGCAACATGTTCCAGTTCAATCGTGATTTTGCCGACGTTTTCTGTGCTGCGCGCGACCTGGATGTTTCACGTACATTAAACCCGGAGATGGCGACATTTCGTCAGTGGTGTATCGCACATAAGGATGCATTGATCTAGCGCTCGGGGGAGGATTGTGTCAGTGCAGATCATCCCCTGCGTAGTTGTAAACTTATTTACCCGTAAACCTTGGAAAACTATACGCTTACACCCTAATATCCTTATTTATCGGTGTAATCGGAAAAATCAAGCGTCAATCTTCGCTAAAAGTCTTGTGCCTTCCGTGCAGTGTAGCTAAACTAAGATAGGAAGGTGAGAGCACGACACGGCCCTTTCTGGTAGCGGCCGTCCTCCACTTTCTGTCTCTGAAAACCTGACCGATTCTTGTGCGTCAACGCCCGCCAGGAAGTCGGCCCCCCCTGTAGTGTAAGAACCTCGACAGAATTCAGCAGAAACTTGCGTTTTCTGCAAAACAAACTACTCCCGGCGAACGGTCATAGGACTTAAGTCCAATACCCCAACCGTCGATAGAGGAGATGCAGGTACCATGGAAGCAAACATCAGCAATTACGAGAACGCGCGTCAGATTATTGATGATCTGATTGACTACAACATCGACAAACTCACTCCCGAGGCGAACGGCAAGCTGGATCGAATCTGGACGTACCTTCGAGCCCGTGAAGTGTCAGAAATTGTGCGCACCAATGGATATCACGGGCAGCCCCCATGCACCCGCAGCGCAGATTTTACGCCCGGTAATGGGTTCGACTAATTCCGCACCTGCTTCTCTGCCGAAGAGCCCCGGCCATTACCATGATGGTCTCCCGCGATCCGGGGCTCTCCTCCTCGATCCCGGTTCAGCCTGATAGCAAAGACGGTTTACCCTTCACTGGTCTTTAATTTCCTGACCTTCTGATGTGCCGGGCATGTCCCTACAGGTGTACCCGCAGGGAGGGGCAGTGCGAACGAGAGCCTGAAGTCTGATTTTGAGAGCCACGGCGTCTACTGTTTTGCATCCTGAAGCGATTGACGGAAAAGCCACTCTACGAGGCCCGGTTCCAGATAGGCGCGCTCAAAGATATTGTGACCCGCGCCT
>CAZUAX010000026.1:0-30327 GCA_964618435.1 uncultured Solibacteraceae bacterium | reverse complement strand
CGTACGGTCCGCTTTCGCGCACATCCGGCCGCCCCCAGCGCAAGCGCCAGGCAGAGGATTGCCGACAACTTCCTGTAGAAAGAGGAAGGCATTCCCATAATCAGGAACCCACCTCTTTGCTTCTGATGCCATCTCTTCCGCATTTCGATAGGAAGTGGTCAGGTACAGGTGGCTACAAGGCTGGCTGCTAGCCGGCAAGGCCGGGCAGCCCCCCCATTGAGGGCGCGTACCGCACCGCGCGAACGATGCTTTGTTCCACTGCGCGGGTGGCAGCGGCACCCAACGCGATCATGTCGGCTGGGTGCTCGCCGTAGCTGAGGGCCACAATCAGATCTCCATCCACCATGGTGTGCGCCGGGGAGATGACTTGAGTGAGGCCCGCCTGTGCCATTTGCGCTAACTTTCGGGCATGGACGGCGTCCAGCCTTGCGTTGGTGGCCACCACTACCAGGGTAGTGTTCTCGCCCCGGCGAAGTTCGGAGAGGGAGGGACGTCCATCGAGCAGCCATCGAGCGGTGTCTACACACTCGAGGCTGTCTGGTGCAACGCGGGTGCCGGCGATCACCTTGCCGGTTGCCGGGTCGCGCACATCGCCATAGGCATTCACCGCAGCGAGCGCGCTTACCAGCACCGGATCCTGCCCGCTACCAATGGAGACCGTCGCGCTTCCCAGGCCAGACTTCATGGCGTTTGCGCTGCCCAGGGCCTTTCCCACGGTGGCTCCCGTACCTGCGCCTACCGCGCCTTCGAGCACGGCATAATCCGTGGCGGCCGCACAAGCAGCTTCTCCCATCTCCGCGGTAGGGCGAACATTGGACTTGCCGATTCCCAGGTCATATAGGATGGCAGTGGGTACGATGGGCACCACAGTATGGGAGGTGCGGAAACCGATTCCACGCCGCTCCAGCGCGTTTCGTACGCCGGTTCCCGCGTCGAGGCCGAATGCGCTTCCGCCGGCTAGCACCACAGCGTGAACCCTACCAGCAATATGCCCAGGGTCCATCACGAAGAATTCGGCAGTGCCGCTGGCGGAGCCCCGCACGTCGTATCCGGCTACGGCGCCACGTTCGCAAAGCACAACGGTACAGCCGGTAAGGGCTTCGATATTGGTCGCGTGCCCAACGCGAATACCGGGGATGTCGGTGAGGCCCTTCACAACAATCGGACACGGCCCCATTGCAAGGCCGCTCTGGTCCGCTAGTATGGTAGCATCACGATTCCACGGAGACCTACTGTTTGCTGGACTTCCTGAAAGGGCCTGTGCTCGCGATCCAGGAGTTTTTCATCCTGGCGGGCAAAGCCGTCAAGAACATCTTCCGTCGGCCCTTTTACTGGTCCGATCTGTTTGTACAGATGGACATCATCGGTGTGGGCAGCCTTCCGATTGTTCTGCTGACCGGCTTCTTTAGCGGTGCGGTAATGGCACTGCAGATGTCGCGTGCCCTCTCAACCTATGGGGCCAAGGAGCAAACCGGCGTGGTGGTGGCGATTACCCTGGTGCGCGAGATGGGTCCTGCTTTGACGTCCCTCATGGTGGCGGGCCGCAACGCCTCGGGCATGGCCAGCGAACTCGGCTCCATGAAGGTAACAGAGCAGATTGACGCGATGCGTGCGCTAGGGACAGACCCAGTGCAGAAGCTTGTGGTTCCACGGATGCTGGCCACCGCTATTACGTTGCCCCTGTTGACGATCATTGCCGACTTCGTGGGGATCTTTGGCGGCTACCTGGTGGCAGCGGGGATCCTGGGGCTGACGGGCACTCAATATTGGACTAGCGCCTGGCGGGCGATTGAATACTCAGATATTTTGCAGGGCTTGTTGAAGCCGTTTGTCTTCGCTTTTGCCATCTCGCTGGTGGGCTGCTACTACGGGCTAAACGCTTCTGGTGGCACACAAGGCGTGGGACGCGCCACCACACAAGCGGTGGTGATGGCCTCCGTGCTGATCTTCATCCTGACGTTCTTCATCACGAAAATGTTTGTGGGAGAAGTGTACTAGCCCGATGTCGAACTGTAATCCCATCCTGGAATTTCGCAACGTCACTGTGGATTTTGGTGACTCACTGGGTTTGGATGATGTGAGTTTCCAGGTGTGCGAAGGCGATTCACGCATCATCCTGGGGGCGGCTGGCAGCGGCAAGAGCGTTCTGTTGAAAACGGCGCTAGGGCTTCTGCGACCTTCCAGCGGCCGCGTGCTGGTGTTTGGTGAAGACGTTACTGACCTCAAGGAAACCGCGTGGTTCCTGGTAAGGCGCAAATTGGGCGTACTGTTCCAGGAAGGTGGGTTGTTTGATTCGCTCACCATCGCGGAGAATGTGGCGTACCCATTGGAGAACAACCGCAAGGACCCTCTGCCTGCGGAAGACATTTTTGGGCGGGTGAAGGAAGCGCTTGAGTTTGTGGAATTGGGGCACACCCTCGACAAGGTGCCTAGCGAGCTTTCGGGTGGCATGCGGCGAAGGGTCGGCATTGCGCGGGCGATGGTAACCAAGCCGAAGCTTACTCTGTATGACTCTCCCACCGCCGGGCTTGATCCGATGACCTCCTACACGATTGTTGCCCTTATCGCCAAGGAACGCTTCTTACACAAAACCACCACGATGATTGCTACGCATCGTTATCAGGACGGGCATTTTCTTGCCAATTACACCTATAACGGGCAAACTCAGAGTATTGAAGCACTGCGGGGTGAGGGTGCGGATGGTGATGCCTCAACCCTGTTCTGGGTGATGCGGGAGGGCAAACTGGTGTTTGAAGGAACGCAGTCCGCGTTTGAGCAGGAGAGCGATCCTTACATCTCAAAATTCATGAAGCCGCGGATGGACTGGAATGGCAACTAAAGAAAAAGTGCGATGGTCGCAGTTGCGTGTGGGAATCATGGCCATCGTGGCCCTGGCGATTCTGGGCGTGCTGATCTTCCTGTTGACGAGCGGTGGCAGTGTGTTCCGCAGCAAGGTGAAACTGTACACCTTTATGGGGGACTCTGGCGCAATGTCGCAAGGTTCGCCGGTGCGCCTTAACGGCATTGTGATTGGCAGCGTGCAGGATGTGCGGCTCTCGGGTGAAAACCTGGACGGCAGGCGCATCCGCATTGAGATGGAAGTGTATGAGGATATGCTTCGTAGCATTCCTGTGGATTCGCAGGCTTTCATCTCCGCGGAGAACCTGTTAGGAACCAAGTTCATCAATATCTCGATGGGCAAGGCGGCAGAGACCATCCGTGCCGAAGGCGAGGTGCCCGCGCGGCAAGTGGAAGGATTCGACGAAGTGGTGGCCTCCAGTTACGATCTGTTGACGATGCTGAAGGGTATCCTCACCCGAATGGACGCCATTGTCGCGGAAGTGGAGCTTGGCAAGGGCAGTATTGGGCGCTTCATCACGGACCCCAAGTTCTACGATGAACTCACGCAGGCTGTGGTGGAGGTGAGGCAGATTGCTCAGGCAATTGGAGATGGCAAGGGCACGGTGGGCAAACTGCTGTATGACGATGTGATGTACGACCAGATCAATAAGACCGTGGCAGACCTGGACGCGGTGGTTCTGGATGTGCGCAGCGGGCGTGGCACAGCGGGGAAACTGATTTACGACGAGGCACTCTACACTGAGGCCCGCGACAGCATTGCGCAGCTAAAGACGATGCTGGCTGACTTGAACGCCGGGAAGGGAACCGCCGGCAAACTGCTGAAGGACGACGAGATTGCCAACGAGGTGGCGTCTACCCTGAAGAAGATCAACACGACGCTGGACGGGGTGAACGATGGCCGCGGTACCCTGGGCCAACTGGTGGTGAATCCGCAGCTTTACGAGTCGCTGAACGGGTTCAGCGCCGAAATGCGCGACTTCATGAAAGATGTGCGCGCCAACCCGAAAAAGTACCTGCGGGTGAAGCTGGCGATCTTCTAAGACATGAAGGTGTTGGTGGTGAACGCGGATGATTTCGGGTTCACGCCGGACGTGAACGCGGGGATCGTGCATGCCTACCGCGAAGGAATTCTTACCGCCACCACGCTGATGGCAAACGGGGATGCCTTCGAAGATGCAGTAAGCCTAGCCCGGCAGAATCCCGGCCTCGATGTTGGTTGCCACTTTGTTCTTTGCGGGGACGGCCACGGGCTTGCGCCGCCCTATGCCAGTTTGCCCGCTTCGGTTCCCAGGCTGGTGGCGGAAGTTTATGCGGGCAAGCTGGATATTGAGGCGGAGCTGGAAGCACAGTTACGTAGGATCCTCGCCGCGGGCATCCGCCCCTTACACCTGGACACCCACAAGCACACCCACCTGCTGCCGCCAGTGCTGAACGCAATTGTGAACGTGGCTCACCGCTATGGCATTCGTTACATCCGCCGCCCATTTGATTTGCCTTTGGGCATGCTGGGGTTGCCCGCCGCGCCGCTGGGCAGACGACCCACCGCGCTAGGAATGCAACTGCTGCGACGCCGCTTTGCGAGGATTCTCAGCGAAAACGGTTATCGCTCTACCAACCATTTCGCGGGCTTTCAGGTGACGGGCCGTTATCGGACGACGGATCTGGTGCAGATGCTTTCGCGGCTTCCCGATGGCACCACGGAATTGATGACGCATCCGGGCTTCTGCAATGACGCGTTACGTGCTGCCCGCACACGGCTGAAGGAAAGCCGGTTGCGGGAACTGGAGGCGCTTACTGCACCCGAAGTGCGGGAGATTCTGGCACAGGTTGGCGTCCAGCTTAGCGGTTACCGGCATTTGCTGGAAGGCAAAGGGCCGGAAATTCCGGGCGGGCCCGAAGCAGCCTGAGTTCCCGGTACAAATGGCGCTGGGCGGGTGTACAAGCTGCTAAGGTGAAGGGCAGCGCTGCCGATATCCCACATTGAGCTATTCCAAAGAGATAGATATAGATGGATACTGCCATGCCCGAGACTCTGTCCGCCTTCCCATCGATCTCATTCACCGATTCCCTGCAGCAGGCTGGTGCAAAGGACCTGGTGCTTACCGCCAGCAACCGATTGGCCCGCGAGATCCGGCAGCGCTTTGCCGAAAGCGGACGCATCGTGTTGCCCAGGGTGCTGCCCTACGCCGCGTGGCTGGGGGAGTGCTGGCAACGCTTGCGCTTCGAGAAGGCCATTAGTGGAAGCCAGGAAGATGAGGGTCTCCGCTTGCTGGGGGAGCGTCAGGAGGAAGTGCTCTGGGACCAGGTGCTCCGAGACGCGGGTGCTGAGGAGCGTCTGCTGTTTCTGGATGAAACGGTGCGTGCCTGCATGCGCGCTTCTGCTCTTTTGGAACAATACCGGCTGCCGCGAGAACATGCCTCCTGGCAGCGCAGCGAGGAGTGCCGCCTGTTCCTGGAGTGGCAGCAAGCCGTGAGTGAAGAGTGTGCGCGGCAAGGTTGGCTGTCCTCTGCACAACTGCCAGGATGGCTGGGGGAACGGTTGGGTGCGCTGCCAGGGCTTCGAGGACAGAAGGTGTTTCTGGCGGGTTTCGATGAGATGACGCCGGCACAGGAAACCCTCTTTGCGGCCCTTGGGCAAATTGCCGAGGGAATGTGTGTGGTGGACGAACCCGCGTGGGCTGATTCTGAGCGGCGATGGCTGCACGTTGCTGCGGATGCGGAAGCGGAGTGGTGTGCCGCGGCGCAGTGGGCGCAACGCCGACTGAGCGAATCGCCCGAGGGTCGTTTTGCCGTTGTGGTGCCGGATCTTGCAGAGCAGAATGCCCATGTGAGCAGGGTGTTCCAGGGGGTCTTCCATCCGGAGACCGTGAGCCAGTCTGGTCCTTCGGGGTCGTCAGCCTTCCACCTTAGTTTTGCGCCGCCCCTGGTGAGTAGCTCCCTTGCGCAGGCAGGACTGTATCTGCTGCGAGTAATGGAGTCTGCCCCAGCACTTGGCGACCTTCGCTACTTGTTGCGATCGCCCTACGTAGACGGCGGCATGGAAGAAGCAGAAGCGCGTGCGCTGCTTGAAGCCAAGCTGCTTGGAGAGCGGCTCGACCGGGTTCCGTTCGAACAGTTGCGAAAGGTTGCTGCATCATTGGAGCAGGACCTGCCCACATTGCGCCTCTCACGCTGGCATGGGCTGGTTGAGAATCTTAAGGCGGCCCGGGACAGTGCGGACGCAACGCGCCAGAGGGCACCTTCGGCATGGGTGCAGTTCGTGAGAGCACTTTGGGCGAAGGCACTGTGGCTGGACGCTACATTGACCAGCGCTGAGTTTCAGTTGCGCCAGCGCCTCTTGGAAGAACTTGGGGCGATGGCCACGCTGGACGTCGTGTTGTCTGAGTGCTCACTGGAACGATTCGCACGCCTGCTGCGTGGGCATCTGGAGCGCACAGGTTTCCAGGCGGAACTGCCAGGGGGGCAAGTACTGGTGGCAGGTATGTTCGAGGTGACAGGGATTCGCTTCGATGGCGTCTGGATTTGCGGCTTAACGGACAGAACCCTGCCGCGAGCGATTGCACCGGACCCCTTTCTGCCCCTGGAACTGCAGCGTGCCGCCAAACTGCCCCGAGCGGACGTGGCGCAAGAGCGGGAGTTCGCGTCGAATTTGTTTGGCCGTCTATGCCGTCTGGCTCCCGAGCTTGTGCTCAGCTATCCGACAAGGTCTGGGGATGAAGCACTGCTACCTAGCCCACTGCTGCGAGCGCTTGGCAACGTGGATGCGTATCTGGAACTAGCGCTCGCGGAGGACCAACCGAAGTTAAAGGTTGCGGATGTGGAGATTTTTGAGGACTGGAATGGCGGGCCGTTCGCACCATCCGAGGCCAGGCTTAGTGGCGGCGTAACCGTGCTCAAGAACCAGTCCGACTGTCCTTTCCGCGCGTATGCGGTTGCCCGCTTAGGGAGCGATGCAA
The DNA here is from genome assembly GCA_964618435.1 of uncultured Solibacteraceae bacterium. GTDB lineage: Bacteria > Acidobacteriota > Terriglobia > Bryobacterales > Bryobacteraceae > JACTMJ01. The sequence continues at coordinate 23,509 of CAZUAX010000026.1, read as the reverse complement.
TTGACTGGCAGGCGCCTCTGATGGACAGGCTGGACCAGGGTTCGCTGGTGCATGAGGCACTCGAAGCTTTCTGGGATCTTACTTCCAGTAGGGAGGCTCTGCTGGCGCTGGATGACGAACAGCGTGCGCGGCGCATTGCCGAGTGTGTGGAGAAGGCAATAAATAGTTTCCGCGCGGACCCCGATGACCTGCTGGCGCTGGCGCAGAAGGATGCGGAGCGTGAGCGGCTGCTGCGAATGCTAAGCGCCTGGATGGAGGAAGAGGGGGCAAGAGTTCCGTTTACAGTGGCAGCGCTGGAGGCAAAACGCACCATGCGAGTTGGCGAGGCCGAACTCCGATTGCGGGCGGACCGGCTGGATCTGCTGAACGATGGCAGCTATGCGCTGATTGACTACAAGACCGGGAAGACCGACCCCAGGAAATGGCTTGGGGAGCGACCGGAGGAACCGCAACTGCTGGCCTATTTTGCGGCTGAGACCCGCCCCGTAAGCACACTGGCTTTTGCTTCGTTGAAGGCTGGGGAGATGGGCTGGAAGTGCTATGGGAAAGCGGTGGATACCAATTTCAAGCCCATTGAAGGAAGGCGGCACGCTGAGCCGCCGGAAGGCTGGGAGAGTTTTGTAGGGAATGCCCGCGACGTGGTGGATCGCTTAAGGGCGGAGTTCGAAGCAGGGTTTGCCGTGGTGGACCCTCGCGAGCCCAAAGTAACCTGCAAGTACTGCGTCCAACAACCTTTCTGCCGGATAAGCGAGGCGTCGGCGAAGGACGACGACGAGAATGGAGGCGAGGATCAATGAGCGACGAGATGCAGAGGGCAAGGGCTCTGGACCTTGGCGCTTCGTTCCTGGTGCAAGCCCCTGCGGGGTCTGGCAAGACGGCTCTATTGACGCAGCGAGTGCTGCGATTGCTCGCCACGGTGGAGCAACCGGAGGAAATCCTGGCTATTACCTTCACGCGCAAGGCGGCGGCGGAAATGCGCGGGCGCATTCTGGAGAGTCTACGTGCGGCAGAGAATCCGCGCCCGGAGGATCCCTTTGCGGCTGCCACATGGGAATTGGCAGCGCGCGCCTTGGAACGGGATCGCGAACAAGGCTGGCGTTTACTGGAGAGCCCGGGCAGGCTGCGCATGCAGACGATTGATTCCTTCCAGCAATCACTGGTGCAGAGGCTTCCCTGGCTGAGCAAGGCCGGTGTTAGCGTTGCTCCAACGGAATCGGCACAACCGTATTACGCCGATGCCGTTCGCGAGGCCCTGCGGTTCCTGGCGGCAGACTCCGGGGAAGGCAATGCAGATCGTCGCGCGCTGATTGACCTGCTGCTTTATCGTGACAATCACCTGGAGCAACTGAGCGGATTTTTGGCTGACCTGCTGGCAAAGCGTGACCAGTGGCTAGGCCTGTTTGGCGCTGACTTGCTGCGGGAGGAAGACAGCCAGCAACTGCGCGCAGTGTTGGAAGGGAACCTGCGTAGTGAGGTGGAACGGCAACTGGCGGAAGCTAGAGCGGCTTTGCCAGACGGGGCGGATGTGCCATTGGCGCCGCTTGCGCGGTATGCGGCCGAGAACATACGCGACCAGAACTTGGCAACCGATGCCTTGCTGAACTTTCAGACTTGGCCGGGCGCGAGCGCAGAGGAACTCCCGATATGGCGCGGATTGCGGGCCTTTCTGGTCACTGGAAAGGTGGGCGAGAAGGGCGAACTGCGGAAGCCCGGCGGACTGAATGTACGTTCCGGTTTTCCGAAAGACGATGAAGGCCAGAAGAACGCCATGAAGCGCTGGCTAATGGAGGCCGAAGGAAACACGGAGCTGGTGAACGCGCTGCTGAGTGCGGCCAGCCTGCCCGAACCGAGCTATAGCGATGAACAGTGGCGCACACTGGAAGCGCTGTTCCGGCTGATGCGTGTGCTGGCCCCCATGCTGCATGTGCAGTTCGCCATGCGAGGCGAAACGGACTTTACCGAGATCGCTCTGCGTGCGGCGATGGCACTGGAAGAGATACCAGGATCTCCAACAGTTTTGGCGGAGCGGCTGGATGCACAAATCCAGCACCTTCTGGTGGACGAATTTCAGGATACGTCCATCCTGCAGATGCAGATCGTCAAGGCGCTCACCAGCAGTTGGACGCCCGGCGATGGGCGCACACTGTTCCTGGTGGGCGATCCGATGCAATCGATCTATGGATGGCGGAATGCTCGCGTGGATTTGTTCCTGCGCGCCTGGGCGGGAACCTTAGGAGGGCTGCCCGCACTGGAGACTCTGCGTCTAAAACGAAACTTCCGCTCTCGCCCCCGACTGATTTCCGAATGCAATGAAGCTTTCCGCAAGGTTCTTCCGGAACAAAATGACGCTTCCACTGGCAGGGTGGCGCTGGCGCCCGCCGTGCCGGGCAGGGAAGCGGAGGATCTGGTGGAGTCGCGGATCCAGTGTGAGGCTTTTCTGGCCGAAGATCGCGATCCCCGGTACGAAGCAGAGTGGCTGGCGGATGAGATTACCCGCCTGCAGGCAATCACTCCTTCCCCTCGCATCGGGGTTCTGTTCCGCAAGAAGGGCCAAGGGGCGACGGTGGCAAAGGCGCTTGGAGAGCGTAACATTCCGTATCAGGCCGTGGACCTGGAGAGCTTGGCGGCGCTGCCGGTAATCATGGACCTGCGGAGTTTGCTGGGGGCCTTGCTTTCCACTGCAAACCGGCTTTCGTGGTGGAGCGTGTTGCGCGCCCCCTGGAACGGGTTGCGTCTGGCCACTCTGGATAAGCTTCAGCGCTTAAGTGAAGGGCGCACGGTGTGGCATGCCGTGGAACGTGCCTGCGAAATTGGGGAAGACGCATTTGGCGATGCCGACGAAGTATTGCGTTTACGCCGCACAAGGCGGGTGTTCCTGGAGGCCTTTGCGTGGCGTGGGCGCAGGCATGTGGCGGATGTGCTGCGTGCCGTATTCCTCAACAGCGGGGCTTCCGTGGCACATGGAGATGCGCGTTCCCAATTGGCGGCACAGCAGTTCTTCAGGCTGCTGCTGGACAACGATGAAGCCGTCTTGATGAGTGACCCTTCCGGGCTGGATGAATCGCTCGAAAGGCTGTTTGCACCTTCCGACCCCAAGGCTCCGGATACGCTGCAGTTGTTGACCATCCACAAAGCGAAGGGGCTGGAGTTTGACTATGTGTTTCTGCCTTACCTTAACAGCAAGCCCGCCAACCGCAAGGGTGTAGCCTTGGCGTGGGACGAGGCGCTTGATGGGAACGGTGAGGGTAGCGCGGGCAGTGCTCTGTTACTGGCGCCAGGGAAAGCGCCGGGCGAGGCGGAGCCATCACTGGCGGGCTTTATTCAGCGCCGTTGGAGCGCACGGGAGAAGGAAGAAGGCAAACGTGTGCTGTATGTAGCGATGACGCGGGCCAAAGAGCGCCTGTATCTGTCGGCCACCATCGACCCATCGAAAGCGGCGAGCGTGGCGGATCTAAGGCCCATGTCTGCTTCCTATTTGCAGGAAGTGCCACTCTGGGAGCGATTCCTGCCACTCTTCGAGGCACGGTGGAGGGAGCTTCTTCAGCGGAGGGAGGCTGGCGAGGTCGCAGATGCGGCAGCACCGCAGCGTGCGCGCTATCCCTTGCTGCGCAGGGTGCGTGCGTTGGAGCTACCAGAGATTCCCGCAGTTCCGCTGGAGGTTCCCGCGATTGGTGCGGCTGGAGAGGCGAAGCTCTATCGGCCTGGAGGGTCCTGGGAGACCGTGGAGACGGCCCAGGGCACCGTTTTCCACCGGGTGATGGAGATGGTTGCGGGCGGCGCGGCATTAAATCGGGCGGCGGCGGGAGGCGATGCGCTGCAGAGGCTGGTGCTGGATGCGCTGCGTGGCCTGTTGCCTGCGGAGGAAGATTTGGATGACGCCGCTGGCCAGGTGATGGAGGGCATTCGTCGCACAGCAGATTCGGAAACCGGGCGTTGGATCTTTTCTGATACCCACCGGCAGGTCTTCCGCGAGCAGAGCCTTGCCTACACTGAGGGAAACGTGATTCGCGAGGCCAGGCTGGACCGGGTAATCGAAGATGCCGAGGGCCAGTGGCATGTGGTGGATTTCAAGCTGGTAGACACCCACCCGGAGGACCTGGACGCCTTCGTGGCAGAGCAGCATGGACGCTACCGGAGCGCAATGGAACGCTACGGACAGCTATGGCAGACGGAGTATCCAGGGTCGGTCCGCTTGATGTTGTTTTTCCCGCTGCAGAATGCCGCTGCACAATGGACCTTGGAACCCGCCGTACGCAGAGCCGGAGGGTGAGGAGTATTGCATAACCTCTGTGGCTCCGTTTGGATGTGACCGCCCTTTGCCTGGCATGACCGGGAAGGCTGGTGGGTGTTGGCAACGCTTGGGATGTGCAGGGCGATGTACCGATTTGTTTCCTGCGATCATCCAACCGGGTGACAATACAAAGTAGACCCCATGACCTTAAACGGACGAACCTTGTTCCTGAAGGGCGTGTTTCCCGCGCTCGCCCTTATCCTGCTGGCCTACGTGGTGATGAAGATTACCGTGAAGCCGTCGGACACTGACCCGGTGAAAATAGACCCCGCCCTTGCCGTGCTGGTGCCGCCGGAAACGCAGATGCTGGTAGGCATCCGGGCCAAGGAGATCACCAAGACCCCCGTGTATTCGCTGCTGCGCGAGCGCCGTCTGCTGGAGCCTCTCGAAAGCTTCGTGGAACGTACGGGCATCACGCCCGAGAAGCAGCTTTACGAACTGCTGGTGACTTTTGACGGGAATGAGAGCCTGATTCTGGCCCGGGCCAAGTTTCATGAAGAGAGTGCATTGGAACCCGATATCAAAGGGCCCGGCATGCAGCGTTTTGACCATGGCGGCCGGATGTTCATTGGGAACCCTCAGTTCGCTATCGCTTTTGTAAACGCCACCACGGCGATGATGGGCAGTACTCCCTATTTGCGGCAGACCATCGACCGCCTGAACGATGGGAAACTGGGTATCCCGGAATACTTCAGCGCAGAGCAGCAGCTGATTCCGCGTACCAACTACCTGTGGATGGTGACACGAGGGCTAACGCCGGAAATGCGCGCCTACATTCCAGAGCAGGGAAATGCTGCCAACCTGGCGCGGATGCTACGCGGCATGCAGGGTTCCCGGGTGATGGTGGATCTTCGGAGCGACGTGATTGTTTCCGCACAGGCAACTATGGATAATCCGGAATCTGCCAAGCAAATGGCATCCGCGCTGAAGGGGCTGGCGGGCCTGGCACGCCTCACCACGCCGAATGACCAATTGGACTTGTTGGAAGTGTATGACAGCTTGCAGGCCGAGGCCACCGAAAACCAGGTTAAGGCCAGTGTGCGCGTGAGCGAAGGGCAGTTGCCCTCGCTGCTGAGCGCATTTTCGGCGGGCACTCCCTGAGACGCGAAATCCAGACCGCAAACGGATGAGAAAAGCGGGCCAGTTTCTCAGGCCACCGTCTCTCCTACATAGCGAAGCGCAATCTGGCGCACGTCGGCTACCTGCTTGCCACGGATTTCCAGTGCGCGCAATGCAAGCCTGCCGCGACCCTTATCAAGTTCAATCTCGCCCAGAAGCATTGGACGAAAGGCCTTCACGTAGGACTCAGTGCGAGGCACGCGGTCGTCCTCCGCACCTTCGATGGGCGGATCGTGCGCTTCCAGAATGTGAGCTGAGATTTCCTTGTCCGCGAACAGCAGCGCGATGCGCGAGCCGAGGTCCGATTCCGGGCAGGTGTAGTAGACCGTGACCGCATAGCGACCGCTGCGGCCAATGTCGATGCTCCATTCCATGGCGTCGTTGGTGCTGGTCCAGTTGGTGAAGAAGCTGCAATTGGGATGACGGGAACTGCGCTGAATGCCGCCCACGGGCACTCCGTCGCGCGCGGGCAGCAATGTGTTTTCCGCATAGCCCACGGTGAAGGGGCGAGTGTCCTCGCCAAGGGCTTCGAGCATTTCCTTCTGCCAGGCACTCAGAGCAGCAGTGAGTTCAGCGGTCACGGACGCGTTCTCGGCTGCGATGTCGCGGGTCTGGCCAGGGTCGGCCTGCATGTCGTAGAGGGCGCCGGTGGGGTCGAGACGGTACTTCTGGGTGCGCAAGCTGGCGCGCCGGTTCTGCATGGAAAAGATGCGACGGTCCGGCCAATCCGCAGCGTCGCTCATGAGCAGGGGTTTAAGGCTCTTTCCGTCAAGTGGACGGGTGCCGGAGGTGGAAACGCCCGCGAGGTCAGTAAGTGTGGGAAGAAGATCAATGGCGCCTGCGATGGGCGCAACACGGGTACCTGCGGGAATATGCCCCTTCCATCGCATCAGGCAGGGCACCCGCAACCCTCCGTCATCCAGGCTACCCTTGCGGCCTTTCATGCCGCCGTTCCAGCGGAAGCTGTTGGGTCCGTTGTCGCCGAAATACACAATGATGGTATTCCCCGCCTGCCCCATTTCGTCGAGAGCGGAGAGGATGCGGCCAACATTCCAGTCAATGTTCTCGCACATGGCCAGCGCCGCGCGGGTCATGGCGACGTCTTCGGTGCTTGCATCGGTGGCAAGCATGGCAGGCTGGAAACTGGCGAACTTCTCGTAGAAGCGGTCAGGCACCTGCATCGGCGAGTGTGGGGTGTTCAGCGGCAAATAGCAGAAGAAGGGTTTGTCGCTCTGCTGCTTCATGAAGTCAATAGCATGATTGGTGAGGTCGTCCACCAAAAAACCGTCGCCCTGCGTGAGTTCGCCGTTGTGGTCGAGTTCCGGGGAGAAGTAGTCGCCCCAATGGCCGGAGGTGAAGCCATAGTATTCCTGAAAGCCGCGACTGTTGGGGTGGTAAGGATGCTGGCTGCCGTTGTGCCATTTTCCGAAGCAGGCGGTGGCATAGCCTTCATTCTGGAAGAGGTTAGCGACGGTGCGCTCCTGCAGGTTCAGACGCTCCGCGCCAGTACTCACGCCGCGAACGCCGCCTCGCGGGTGGTAGCGCCCAGTGAGGAATTCGGCACGTGTGGGCGCGCAGACTGCACAGACGAAGAACTGCTCGAGGAGCGCGCCGTCTTTTGCCAGGGAATCAATGTGCGGGGTAGAGAGATTGGTGTTGCCGTGGATGCTTAAGTCGCCCCAGCCTTGATCGTCGGTAAGGATCACCAGCACATTAGGGCGGGTGGCGGACTTCTGACAGGCCGCGGCTCCCAGGGCGGCAAAGCCCATCGCGCCCGATAGGCTGCTTCGCAAGAAATGTCTTCTCTGCATGGAGATTTCCCTTCTGGCGCCTGGCTTTGGGAGGCGGACGCGCACTGTCTATGCTATGACATTAGCATTGCCAACAAAACGGGCATGCCCAATAAAGTTGGTCTGCTCAACGAAACTGGCCCGCGCAATGCATTTGAGCCAAATTGCTGCGGACGCGGGTATCTTGGGACATTCAGACTATTCCACCGCTCCCTTTATCCATTCGAGGATGGTGACGTACTCGGGTGAATCCTTGGCAAAGCGTATACCACCACCATGCGCGACAGTGCCTGCACCCGTGATGCCTTCGCTCTCCGCGGTGGAGGTGGGCTTCAGCAGGATGAGGCTGTTCTCCGGGTTACTGGTATCCACCACCCGCATCACAGTGCCCCATGTGGCGTTAAAGATGGCATGTGAGGCATGGCAATGGACGCAGGCGTAGCCATCCTTACCGCGCTTCTCCAGAATGGGCTGCACGTAGCCCCGGAAAAACGATTCGTCGAGTTTGCGCTTGGGCGCGGCAGAGGTGCCAGCGGCGACGGCGCGGTTTACTGGCGGTGGTTTCAACGCGCGGGCTACCTCCACGGATTCAGGCATCTCCTGCACTTTGGCGGTAACAAACGTTACATTTGGTCCGGTAGCGCCCGCGAGACGGTTTACGTCGCCGTAGCGGGTCTCGCGAATCATCAGGACAGCGTTGCCGGCCAGGCGACGCAGCGCGGAATCTTCAGAATCCAGCAGCGGACGCAAGGCCTGCGCGAATCGCTCCGCACTTGCGCCGAAGAAGGTGATCTGCTCCACATCGTTGCCAATGCGATTGTAGATTGGGGGAGCCGGATGGCTTAGGTTTGCCTTCAGGTCATAGATGTCGGCGCGGCGCAGCGGATGCTCGGTGAGTGCGCTGAGCAACTCCTTCTGTAATTCCAGTGATCCGGTTTCGAGAGCATTCGCAAATTTTGAGGCGAGGCGCGCTTCCACGCGCAGCCGGCCCTGGATAACGCGGTCCCGATCCTCCTGCCGGGAGATCCCTGGCACCCAGTTGTTGTAGAGATATCGGATGTTGTCGTCAGCCAGGTTGTAGATTCCGTGGCGCAGGTTCTGTCGCACCCAAGGATGACGTTCCGTGCCAAGGCGGGCAAGCAACGCGTCTTCGATAGATCCGCGTACTGCCGCATCGGCGTTCCAGAACCAAAGCTGCCATAGGCCACGGACGGCGTCCATGCGGACGGCGGGAACGGAGTCTTCTAAGCGGGCCAGAAGGGCCTCGGCCAAAGGCTGTTGCCGGGCGAGCACCGCGAAGTGGGTGTGGAACACTCGTACGGCACCCCAGCGAATGCGGTCGTCCGGATCAGCAAGGGCGCGACGCAGCGGGTCGATGGATGCCTTGTCGTTACGCGAGAGAGCCTGACGGGTGGCCCATGCCGCGGTGCGCTGTACGAGCTTACTGGAGTCCCCCAGCAGCGTCGCACGTGGGGCATGGCCGAGGCGTCCCAGGGCCTCCACAGCAGCCTGGCGAATGAGGGCGTCGTTGGATTGGGTGAGCGTATGCAACTGCTGTTGCAAGGCGGGAGTAGACTCCTCCCATATCTCGTCCAGTTGTTGGAGGAGACGGACCGGTTCGGCGGAAAGCGTTGGAGCTTGCGCGGTATCCCAACCCATGGTTCGCGTACCGTTGGGATAGTAGGCGCTCAACGCGAGAATCGCCATCTGTGTTTCACGGAAGGGCGTGCGGAAGTTCTCATAGGGTTGCATCGGGTCCAGCCAGCCACCCCATCGCTGCTGCCTACTTAACAGGTACGCAAGGGCTTTCTCAACCTGAGGGTGGCTGGATGGTATGCCCGCGGCGTGCAGAGCCCACAGGGCATGGCCGGTTTGGAACTCGGCAACGGGTTCGGCAGCCTTGAACTGAGCAGCCCACTGGCCATCAGGCCGCTGCAGTCCGAGAATTCTCTTTGCGTTGGAGGCGATTTTTTCTCGATAGGCTTCGGAATCCATCTCCGCCAGGGCCAAAGTCTGGTAACAGAGGTCTACAAGATTCTTCACCTCACCTTTGGCTACGAGCTCTGGCAAGCGGGGGTTACGGCTGGATGTCCAGGCGTACCAAGCCACCTCGTGGGCGCTCACAAGGGGAGTGTTGCCGTTCGTTTCGTCGCCAGGGAGCTTGTCGCGATCTGCGTAATAGATGCGCAAATACTCATTCACACCATCGTGGAACCAGCCGCGCCGTTCTCCGCTTACCTGCTGCTCAAACAGCGTCAACAGGTGCGACATGCGGCCCAGCACATTGGCGGCGGCGGAAATCATGCGGCTCCAAACAGCGCCTTCTTCTTCAAACCCGTAGAGCGGGCGCGGGTTCTGGTAGAAGCGCTCTGTCATGAACTGCAGTTGCTGGCGCTGCACTACGGGATAGCCCTGACGGGTGGCATAGAGTTGAGCCCGCTGCGAGAAGTGCGTGACGTGGCAAGCGACACAAAGAGATGTTTCCTGGTGTACGGCATCCACGCGGCTGAGCGTTCCGCCGCGGCGGGGCGTGTTGGCATGCCAGGAGTCCCCGGAACCCAGGATGTAATCAAGTGCCGTGCGCACTCCTTCCTTTGGGTCTGTGTAGGGAGGCGGGTTGTAAACACGGGTGCGCAACTTGTATTCGGGATGCGCCGCCCGCACTGCCACAAAGTAGACACCCTCCTTTTCCAGGAGTCGCGGAGTGAACTTGTTGCCCGGAAGGGCCTGCACCTCATGGGGTAGCGTCACAGGGTCTTCGCCCTCAAAAAACTCCTCCAACTTTCCAGATTGTTCGCGGTAGATGCTCACGTTCACAGGAATGTTGTCGCGCTCCATAAGGTCAACTTGAAAGAACACGAGACGCGGGGCGCCGGAGAACTGGAAGCGATACCAGTGGGTGTGCGCGGGGTCTTCTGCCAAAGCGCCACGCTCCGCACCGGGCGGGGGAATGTAAGGGCTGTCGTCACCGGATGCGAATACGGTGGAGCCGAGGGGAATCTCCATCGCGTCCTGCCAGCGCGAGATGGGTCCGCTACTAACCAGATTGCTAAGTGGCCAGCGGTTGATCTGCAAGGAGTAGTTTCCTTGCGCGCCCTGGTTGCGAATGCGCAATTCGGCATCGCCCGTGCGTGAGACGCGAAACTGGGTATAGAAATCAGCATCGCCCGCGTGCAGAGTTTTGGCCGCCAGGATGTCGTTCCCCTGCGCCAGTTCCAAGGACAGGTTGGCATTCGCCTGCAGACCGGCGAGCGAACTCACGCTAAACAAGAGGCTGTACTGGGAGTCCGGTCGCAGATTCTTGATCTGGATGGCCTCATTACGCAGTGCACCGGAGCGCTCCAGTTCAACTGGCAGTTGCGCACCCTCCTGCGCGAGAACGGACCAGGACACAAGAAAAAGCGCGACGTGTAACAGGAATGCTGACTTCATGGGGAATTGAACCAGAATACAGCAAGCGGCATGGCGGGCGGGCAGGGGCGGGCGTCAATGCTGGTTGGACCCAGGGCAGGTTGGACAGGAGGGGTGCAGGGTTTAGAGTTCCAGGACAAAGGTGACCGGGCCATCGTTGAGAGATCGCACCTCCATGTGGGCCTGAAATACCCCCGCGCTCACCGGCAGGCCCCGTTCGCGCGCCTTTGCCAGGAAGTATTCATACAGACGATTCGCTTCGGCGGGGGCTGCGGCGGCATCGAAGGAAGGGCGCCTGCCCTTGCGGCAATCCCCAAGCAGGGTGAACTGGGACACCACCAGCAGCCCTCCCTCGACATCCTGGACACTGCGGTTCATCTTCCCTGCATCATCCGGGAAAATTCGCAGGCTAACGATCTTCTCCAGCATCGCTTCTGCATTTCGTTCGCTATCGCCGTGGCCCACGCCGAGATAGACGAGGACGCCAAGGCCAATCTGTCCGGTGACGGCTCCTTCTACGGTGACGGAAGCTTCGGACACCCTCTGGATTACTGCGCGCATGTGGTATTCAGTATGCCAGAGCCTTCTTTTATGTACACATCTGCAATTGAGACCTACGCGTATGCCCGAGCGGGTCTGCTGGGGAACCCCAGCGACGGCTACTACGGCAAGACCATTTCGTTTATCGTGCGCAATTTTCGAGCCCGCGTGGTGCTCTACCCGAGCGCCCGGCTGGAGATCCGCCCCTCCAAGGCGGACATGCCGGTGTTTGAGAATCTGTCGGATCTTTATGAAATCACCCGATGGAGAGGCTACTACGGGGGCATCAGGATCATCCAGGCGCTACTGGTTAGGCTGATGGAGTATGTGAAGGAACGGGGGGTTGTGCTGCATGACCGAAACTTCACTCTGGAATACGAAACCACCATTCCGCTGCGGCTTGGCATGGGGGGATCAAGCGCTATCATCACCGCGGCACTGAGGGCATTGATGGAGTTCTACGAACTGGAACTTGCTCCGGAAGTGCAGGCGAAGCTGATCCTTGAAACCGAGACCAGGGAACTGAACGTGTCCGCCGGACCACAAGACCGGGTCATTCAGGTGTACGAAGGATTGGTATACATGGATTTTCCCAGGGAACTGATGGAAGCACGTGGCTACGGAATTTACGAACCGCTGGACATTGCGCTGCTGCCCAATGTCTACGTGGCCTACCGTACCAGCTTGAGCGAGGGCACGGAGGTTTTCCACAACAATGTGCGCGGCCGTTGGAACGCGGGAGAAAAGGCGGTGGTGGATGCCATGAATACCTGGGCGTCTTACGCGGAAGAGGGCCGTAGGGTGCTGCTCGACGGGGACTCCAAACGCCTGGGGGAACTGATTAATGCAAATTTCGACTTGCGCACCTCTATCTTTCAGATAAGTGAGGGCAATCTGGAAATGATTCGCCGGTCGAGAGAAGTGGGGGCAACCTCAAACTTTGCCGGTTCGGGCGGTGCGATCGTCGGCACTTATGAAGATGAAGCTATGTTTCACCAACTCACGGAATGCCTTGGCGAAGCGGGAGTGAAAGTGTTGAAGCCTCAGATTGCCCCATCCGCAATGCAAAGGCCAAAGGGCTGACGAATCGTCGATAATGAAAAGCCATACCGAGCCATAAGGTATTTTTAGGATTGTACGATCTGGAATTGGAAAGTATACTGAACAGGATGTTATCGGATCCTCCAGATCCGCTGGACGAAGCCATGGAAGGTTACTTCCTAAGTTCCGGCGGCGGAAGACGCCCGCGTCAGCGCGGTAACGTTCATCCGGATAGACGCTTCCGCCCTCTTGACGAAGAGAATCGGCGACAAGGCCTGAGGCATCAGCTAGATTCCTCTAAGGCTCAACGTGAAGATTAGCCAACACAGGCGCCCGCTTGGGACAGTTAATTGCTGTCCGGCATACAGTTGTCCTAAATCCGTTTGAACAGATGCGACGGTGGCAATTAGACTTGTTGTGGCGCCGCGAGCCCCGCGTAGTCGAAGGTACATCCCCCTGGGTTGGCCGTTATGGCGGTCCTTTGGCGAATTGCCTGTGGAGCCGCATCGTGGCCATCATGTCTAACCGAGGTGTCCTGCGAATACGCGGGGTTCGCCCATCCCTCACGCTATTTTGCGGGGCCTGATTGGTCCTTCCCGCACCAAGCCTGGCTGATGCCGGCCAGGATATGGTTCCGGGCAGGATTTGGGAAGCACACGCGCGATCTTGCGACCTGGAGGTGCAAGGGTCTCCTGCACTGGCTGCTCCACCAGTGACGCTGCGGGTTGTCGTGTCTCGTCGAAGTATTCGTACACGGGGAACAGTGGATATGGCTGCGTCTCTCGAAAAGCCTTTCCCAGCTTCCGTTGGATACGGTAGATGGCGTGGAAAAAGGTGCCCCGGTCGAGGCCTAGCCTGGAGCAGCAGAGTTTCCAGTCCGCACCAAGTACGAAGTGGTAACGAAACAACTTGATATCCTGACTATCCAGATGCCTCCTGGCGATTAGCTGAAAATCCGCCACATACTCCTCTCCCTTACGGTCGTACATCACCGCCACTTCCCCAGAGCCGGGAAGGTACTCAAAGCTCTTTTGAGTCAGGCTCTGCTCTTTCTCAAGACAGTGCCGGAAACGCGCATAACAGGCGCGAAAAATTGCGCGCAGGACGCAATTACAGGGGACTATCGTCGTTCCCCAACTCGAACGCAATCCACTACCATGGCAAAGCGTACAGGAATGTTTGGCTAGAGCGATCGTTTCAGACCGATTCCATTCCATGACAACAACTCATACTTCCTTCGTTTACTGCAGGGACAGCCAACGCAGGCTGGCGCGCCACTGGCCCTAGTGAAGACTGTATCGGAGAGTGTGGGTTACGTAACATTCGTTTCAAGCTGTGGACGGTGCCCCAAACTGGAAAAAGTACTCCCCGAGTGCTTAGTGTATTATTTGCAAATAGTTAGGGACCCCTGCTTGAAGTGTGACGGGATTGGGGAGTAGGGAGAAGATCCCGTGTGTAGATCCTAGAAGTAAGGCATATTTCTAATAGAAATAGACCGTACCAGGAAACCGTTGACTTTTGACCAGCTACTGGCGCGCCTGCTAAGGGAGATCACGCGCCGCATCGAGAACGGAGAGCTTACCGAGCGGGGTCTCGCCCGCCTGTGCCGACTTTCCCAGCCGCATGTCCATCACATTTTGAAGGGCAAGAGAGGAATAACGCCGCAGGTGGCCGACCTTTTTCTGGACGTTCTGGGGATGCAGGCTGAACAACTGATTGAGGATCCTTGGGCAGAACGCAAGGATCGAGCCGAGTTTGCAGATCCGCAACACTGCATCCTGCTGCCGTTGATGGAGGGCTTGGTGGGCCCGGGCTATCCTCCCCCGGTTTTGCGCCCCGGTGGGCTCTACTTCCCGTTTCCGTCCGCGCTTCTGGATTTGCAAAGCCAAGCCAGTACCTACGAGTCGTCACGAGGTTCCCGGTATGCGGTCGCAAGGATGGGTGATGATCCTATGTTGCGGATGTGGGCTGGAGAGAGCGACCTTCTGGTGATTTCAGGACCGACGCAAGAATCCTCGCTTCGTCCGGTCACCGGAGAGGCAGGCATCTGGCTCTTTGAGGGAAGCTGGATTTTTGACGGAGGCCATCTGCGGAGCTCAGGAGACCCTGGAGCGGATGCGCCAGTTGCCAAGCGTACAAGAGATCTGCGTGAACTGGGGAGCCGCGTGGCTGTTGTGCACTGGCTGGTGAGGCGATTACGCGCCACGGTGCTGCCAACAATGGTACCAGAGGGTGGGAATGAACCCGATGCGGGCTAGACCGAAGAGAGAATCCGCTGCCGCGGCAAAATGCTCCGTGGCAGCGGACCCGAAGGAGAACCAGCTAGCTGGCGATCATCTTCTTGAACACGGCAAGCTGTTCAGCCATGGCCTTCACCTTGTCAGCGGGCTCCGTGCGCGCTTCCAGCAGGAACCAGCCCTTGTAATTCATGTTCACGAACATCTTCATCAGCTGCGCGTAGGGGTAGTTGCCAACGTTCAATTCGCGAATGTGGACTGTATCTCCAAAGCGGGGTTTCAGCATGTTGAAGTTTGCTTCCAGCCCGGCGCCGCTGAGGTCTTCATCGTTGCAATTCCAGCAGACATACACGTTGGGATGTGTAGCGACATCGAAGATGGCCTTCATCACGGGTGGGTCCTGGGTGTAGCGCCCATGAACCTCTACGCGAATCTTCTGGCCATAGTTGGCGCCATATGCCCCAACCTCGTTGAGTGCTTTTCCAATTTGCTCAATCGTCTTTTCCTTGGCCACGCCGGCAGGCAGGGTGTTGGGTTTCACCTTTACACCGGTGGCTCCGCAATCGGCCATCAGGTGGATGTAGGCCTTGGTTTCTTCAATATTCTTCTTCAGAACGGCTGGGTCCGGTGAATGGTACTCACTGTTGGCGCCATAACCCACCAGCGTAACGGGACTATCGGCAAAGCGCTTCTTCACCTCAGCGCGCTGCGCCTTGCTGAGTGTGGGTTCCACCCCGTGGGCATGCTGGGTGCGCAGTTCCACGCCATGAAGTCCACTCTGCTCACAACTGCGGATCACCGTTGGGAGATCCATGGTGGCACCCCACATGTAGGTCACCAGTCCTAACTGCATTCCCGCGCCGGAGGCAGCGTGCAGAGAGGAGAACGATGCGGCGGCGCCGGTAAGGGCGGAGGCGCGAAGAAGAAAATCTCGTCGGTTCATAAGAAGAAGATGCTCCAAAAGAGGAAATCTCCCGGGCGCCAGGGCCCGGGAGGGTTAAGAATGAAAGACCACTGCTGAAAGCGGCAGCAGAACAGCAAGCAATTGGAGCCTACACCTTGGAGGGCGCGGGCATTTCAAAGCCCTTGCGGTAGGTGTCCTTCAGCAGGCGGTTCGCTTCCGCATCGTTGACGAACTGCTCCTTGGCCGGATCGAACTCAAGCATCGTGCCCCGGCGGAAGGCAACGTTGGCTACGTGTGCAAGCGCGGACGCCGAGTGCGCCGTTTCCACAGGGCCATTCTGGTCGCTGGTCTTGCGGCTGCGGACGGCCTTGATGAAGTTTTCATAGTGCTTCGTGGGGGCCTTTCCAGCGGGTCCGGCAGTTTTCTGACGACCCATGAAGAACTTGTAGTCCGTATAGCCGCTGATTGCCAAGTATCCTTCAGAACCATAGAACAAGTTGCTGATGGGTCCATCAGCCTCGTTGTTGGAGATCCAGAAGCGCACCGCAATTTCAGCGAACTTCTTCTCTTTACCGAACTCGCACATGGCACTCAACACTTCGGGTGTTTCGCGATGGTCGTCCCAAAGGTAGTTGCCGCCCATGGAGGCAATCTTGGTGGGAAGATTCACACCAAGGCCCCACTGCAGCATGTCAGTCTCGTGTACGCCCTGATTGCCGATTTCGCCGTTGCCGAAATCCCAGGTCCAGTGCCAATTGTAATGAACATGGTTTCGCGAATAGGGGCGATGCTTGCCCGGGCCCAACCACATGTCATAGTCGAGGGTTTGTGGAACTGGTTCGTTGGCTGGGAATTTCTCCAGCTTGGGACGCCACTTGAAGATGGTGGTGCGCGCCATATACACATCACCGATAATGCCCTCTCGCAGCTTGGCCACCGCTTCACGGATGGCTTCTGAACTGCGCAACTGAACGCCGTGCTGCACAATGCGCTCATACTTCTTGGCTGCAGCAATCATGCTGTGGCCTTCGGCAATGGAGTGGGTGCCGGGCTTTTCCACGTAGACATCTTTGCCTGCCTGGCAGGCCCAGATTGTTGCCAGCGCGTGCCAGTGGTTGGGCGTGGCGACCGTCACGACGTCGATATCTTTGTCGTCGAACACGCGGCGCATGTCCTGAACCACCTTCGGGCGATGGCCGAAGCGGCTCTCAAATTCGGCGGCGCGCTTATTGCCAACGGTAAGGTCCGGGTCAACAAATGTGGTGACCTGAACGTTTTCCAAGGGCTGTAAGCCACGGAAGTGGTCTTGTCCGCGACCATTAACGCCAAGCACCGCAACACGAATGGTATCGCTGGGGCTAAACGGCTTGGTAGCGGCTCGGGCAAGCGCTGGGGCTGCGGCGGCACCCATCAGGAAGTAGCGTCGATTCATGAAATCCTCCGGGAACAAAGGTGAATTGGCTAGGCGCTTGCCATGGAAAACGAGAACGTATCCCACAGCGCTTGCTGAAAAGAACACGCCTCGGCGCACTCCATATGAACACCTCAGTCGCCAAGTGCCCTATATTCTATCGGCATTCGCCAATCGAATGAAAGCCCCTTTCGAGACAGTAGGGCCGAAGGAGTTCATCCTGCTCCGCAAAGAGATTGATCTCCCAGCCAAGGGCAGTTGCGTTAGAAGCCATCAAAACCGGAGACGGATGGAAGCGCACTCTGGTTATTCGCAAAACCACGAATACTATAGGAACCGAATGTGGGAGAGCCAATCACCTATGCAGATCGGAGGAAGACGTAGGCGCGGAAAGCTGGAGTGGTGGAACCTCGTCCCCAGCGGTTGGCCGCCCACTTCGCCTTCAGGTAGCGGATGGAGGCGTTAGCAGTGAGGTCGAGGAAAAGTTCTGACACACCGACGTAGAACTTCTGCGGAAAGTGCAGTAGCGGATCTGCTTCCCAGTTTTCCCCATCTGCGGAACCCCAAACTGTGAGTTCCAGGCTTTGCTGCTCTACCGTGCTTTGAATGCCCAAAATGACTCCCAAACCCTTACCCGCCAGAGGACCAAGGTCCACAAGTTCCGATTCGCCCTTGGCCTCCTCTATCAGTCGCTCTTCCACCAGGAAGATTCCCGCGGATGTGGCGACCTTGGCCACGGGAGCCATCTTGGCGGGTGCCTCAACGGTAGCCTTGTTGGAGTTAGGGAGCGGCTGACTTTCGGTTTCCATGGAAATCTCCTGGGAGGGGCGGGCTATAGCTTCTTCTTCGCGGCTGATGCCTTGGCTGTTGGAGCGCGTCTGGTGGCTGCGGGCTTGGGCTTTCGGGCCACCGGTTTTTTTTCCGTGGCCGGTTTGGCGGGGGCTGACACCGGAGTAATGCGCACCGGCTGCTTGTCCAGGTCAGGATAGATGGCTCGGTAGACCATCGCATTCCGGTAGACGCTCAGGACGTATTCGCGAGTCTCCGTGAATGGGATGCTCTCAATAAACTCAATGGGTTCGTCGAAGCTTCCCCAGGTTTTCCAGCGGTCCGCGCGCGACTTGCCCGCGTTGTAGGACGCGAGTACATATTCCAGACGTCCGTCAAAACTCTCGCCCAATCGAGCAAGGTAGTAGGTGCCCATGTTGACGTTTGTTTGCGGATGGGTGAGCATGCCGACGCGAAAGCGACCCAGGCCCAGCGTTCGAGCAACCGAGCGGCCCGTGCTTGGCAGCACCTGCATGAGGCCATAGGCATTGGCGCGGGAAACGGCGTCGGGTTTGTACTCCGACTCCTGGCGGATAAGTCCCGCAACCAGATATGGATCCAGATTTCGCTGCTTGCTGTGGCGCGCGAGGCTCTGGGCATAGGGCATCGGAAACAGCAGGCGCCAGAAGGTTTCGGGAGCCTGATCTGTCTGCAGGCGGAAATAACCGGGCGCCATGCTCTTCATGGTGCGCAGTGCACGAAAATGGTCGCCGCGCTCCGCGTAGATGTTCGCAAGCTCCATGGCCAGTAACTGGCGTTGGGCCGAGTCGGACGTGTACGCACGTACTTCCATCTCTACCCAGTCCATAAAATCAAGCCGTGCCAACAGTGCGGCGCGTTCCAAGTGACGTAAGGATGCCGGCACTGGCTTGAGGTCGCGAAAGCTCTCGCGAAGCGGACGACCTCGAAAACCGGCCAGGATACCGGCGAGTTCCGCATCGGCAGTGATTCCCTGCAGCAGGCGTCCCTTCAAACTGTTTGACGCAAGCTCGGCGTAGTAGGAAAGAGGCTCCACCGTGGCAACTTCCTGATAGTAAGCACGGGCGGTGGCGAGCCTTCGGTCACGCTCGGCCAGGCGGCCCAGGAAGAGTAGGGCAGCAGCGTACTTGTCGGAATAGGGGTAGCGCTCCAGATGCGCAGACATCAGTTGATGCGCGTTGGGCTTGCGCTCCAGATAGGCATTCCAGGCCACTTTCCAATGGCAATAGGCACTTTCCGGGTTGCGCGGCTGTGCATCCGCGCAGGCCTGAAACAAAGGCACGTATTTTGACGAATGGTTGTCGAGAAGAAAGTAGTTTCCAGCCCAGCGGTGGGCCTGCATGGTCCACTCAGACTGAGGGTGCCGCTCGCGGAGCGCGCGGGCATGGCGCAACAGCGCGTCTTCCTGCTTTAGCCGGCGTGCGCACTGCACCAGGAGGTACAAGCGATGCGCATCGGCCTCGGCGGATTTCGGAGACATTGAAGCCAATTGGCGTTGGGCGGCCGCGGTTTGCATGCGGTCGTAGTCGGTTGCGGCAATTAGAACTTCTGCGCGTTCACGGTCTTCTCCCAGCAACTGCGGAACCGCCGCTTCAAAAACACTGCGGGCCGCGACATGCTGTCTGGCTGCCCGCAGAGCCTCTCCGCGTTGCAGCAGACTCTGGCCTGTGACTGGGGGATAGTCCGGCCCCATCGCTTGCTGAATTTGCGCAAGCAGAATCTTTGCATCGGCAGCCTCTTTGCGTGCAGGGTAATCGGTATAGACCTGCTGCAGGTGGGTGGCCGCCATCGCAAGGTCCTCGCGCGCAAGATAAGCCTTGCCAAGCAGGAAGCCAAATTCAGGCTGACGCTCTTTGATTCCAGGTGACTTGAGGGCGCGGATGGCATCATCCGGGCGATTCAGTTCCAGCCATGCCTTGGCGGCCTGAATCGCCGCATCGCGGATAAGGGGAGATTCTGGATAGTCACGTATCAAGGATGTCTGCGTGGCGGCAGCCTGCTGAAAATTCCGGTCAGCGGCAAATGCCGAACCCTTGAGATACAGCAGGTAGTCGCTGACGGCTCCAAGACGGGGCTCCGCGCTTTGCAGATGGTTGAGCGCATCTTGCGGCCGCCCCTGTGCCAATTCGCCCCGAGCCAGCGCAAGCCGGGCAAGGGCGCCATCCAGATTGCGCGTGTTGGCGGATGCAAAATGCAGCAAGGCCGCGCGATCTTTCACATTTGGCTTGCTGCGGTAGCTGGCCGCCAGACGGTGCAGCGGATCGGCGGCAGAACTCTGGCCACACGCCAGCGGACCCGCCGCCATCGCGGCCAGCAGAAGGAGCGTCGTGCTAAACCAGGGGACCCGGATAGTCTGGGCCCAGGACCTTTTCATTCTCATTGGCCAGGATACGGACTAACTCCATATGATAATAGTCCAGCATCGAAGGGCAAGTTTCAACAAACTGGGTCTTAAAATCGGAACGAACCTGGTCGATCTCCTGATGGAAGACGCCGTAGATGTTGCTATCCTTCCGCGCCTGACGAACCCGCTCACTCTGGTAGAGGCGGAGTTCGGCTACCTGCACACGGGCATAGCGCTGAGCGCGCAAGTGGATTTCCTGCTCCTGCGGAGAGAGTTGGAACCAGTTCTGACCGGGCTCCTTGGCCTTCGGTTCTGCTGTGCCCGAGCCTTGAATCGTGATGAGCTGCGCAGGTTCGTTGCTCTCTTTCCCCACCACCCACTTGTGACCGGCAGTAATGGTGAGGATTTCCACGGCGCTGGCATGAAAGGCCTTGCTACCTGCTTCCACCAATAGAAGCGCGCGTACGGCATTCCGGCTCATTACGGGAAACACACGAACCTTTTCGTCACGCGCTTCGCCAATGTGACTGAGCAGTTCGCGGCTAAACTCCGTCTCCAGGCGCATTGCCACCAAGGGTTCGCCGGACTGTTTGGCGTTGTGCAGCGCCGGCGCCTGCTCTACGGGAATTTCCAGAGAGACCGGCTCTGCATCCTCTTCACGTTGTTCCGTGCTGTGGAACCCGGTGATCATGTCGCCTTCGAGCTGTATAAGCACAGCGCGGTCTGCGTAAGGTGCAACACCATCAAGCAGAGCGGCAACCACATCCTCACGGTTTTCCGCCTGCTCAGAGCGGCGTACAGCCTTATGCAGTGCCTGTAGCTGCTGCTTCTGGAGATCCTCAAGCCGAATCAGTTCATTGAGGCGTTCTTCTTCAATGTTTGCTATTTCGGCCGCATGTTCCTCAGCGAGGCGGGCAATCTCCTGATTGCGCTCTTCTTCCAGACGAGCGGCCTCCTCGGCGCGCTCCTGTTCCAGACGAGCGGCCTCCTCGGCGCGCTCCTGTTCCAGACGGGCGGATTCCTCCTGCCTCAATTCCTCCAGTCTGGAGGCGGCCTCTTCGCGCGCTTGTTCAAGTTCGGCACGGAGAGCGGCAATTTCTTCCAGACGTGCCTCTTCCGCGGCCGCGCGTTCCCGTTCCACGGCCTCTTGAATGCGCACCTCGGCTTCATCAGCCAGGGAACTTCGCAGCGATTCCGCCTGAGTTTCGGCTATCTTGCGCGCAGATTCCAGCATTTCCGTGCGCAGGGAATCCTGCAGATTCACGAGAACGCCTTCCACCGCGACACCAATGTGGCTTTGCCAACCGGATTCCAGTTCCTCCTGGACTCGCGCGATGTGGAGTTGCCAGGCGGCCTGGAGCCGCTCCTTGATGGCCGATTCCCGTTCCAATAGCGATTTGCTCAAGCTATCCTCATGCAGTTCACCGAAATTCGATGGCGCTGTGCTCATTGCCTTCCCGCCTCTCTCGCCTACTCGGCGACACGCGTCTGAGGAACCAACCACCAGCCGATTCCGTGAGGGTCCAGCCGCAATCTTGGCATCACCAGCCAGTGATACTTCAAGTAACGGACGATAGCGAAGCCTGCTTGCCGCATTGCTCCGCCAAAATTACTCCCTTGTCTTACTTACCATTACTTTGGCTGGGTGCCAACCATGCTCATCGGCAGTTCCATTTCCATCTGTTGACCAGTTTGCGGGTCTTCCAGCAGACAACGATAGTCCGTACCATTACTTTGGTTACAGGACCCTAGCCAAACTCCCTCCGCATTGCGGAGTTCTACGCAGTACTCACAAATCTGCGGTTGCGGATCATTGGCTTCCCAGCGGATTTCCGCCGAGAGCGATGTGGGCTGTGTCTCGCCAGGGCGTGGCGGGCGCTTCCAGGTGAGGCGGGCGTCACCCGCCGCTGGACCGAACAGGGCATCCAAACCTCCCTGGGCAGTGCGTTCCAATTCCACTAGCAGGTTCCCGCCCTGCCAGTTGTTGTTTCGTCCGTGAAGGCTGGAATGCCAAGTAGGGGTAGCATGGCCAAATTCAAGGGAGGTTTTTCCATAAAACTCTCCAAACCGAGATTGAAAAGAAATGTTTCGAAAATCGGCGCTCTCGCCATTGCCATAGAGGACTGCTACGAAATTTGAGTACTTAGCGGAATTTATCAGTACTAAATCGACATAAATTTTCGCCACGAACTGCTCCGCTTCACTGGCTACCAGTGGATCGCGTGAACTGCGGCCAAAGGCTCTTTGCAGAAATCCACCCCGGCTGGGTGGGGTCAGCGCTAACAAGTCATCCAACTCCTGGATGTCTACCTGCTCTGCGCGCAGGGTGGATTGATAGGGGCGCTTCGCCCCCGGCGAGAAGGAAAGCTCCAGTTGCAGGGGGATGGTTCCCAGTGCGCCTTTGCCCTTTTGTAGCTGCCACGATCGGCCGCGGAGTTGAATCTGTCCGGCACGGAAACGAATAGGGACGCGGAAACCCGGCACGGAATACTGGAAGGTCTGTGCATCCACTTGGCCATACCAGGAGCCAACCTCGCGGAAGTTCTGTCGTCTCCACTGAAGATCACCCCGTGCAGTCCAGGAATCCGTGTCGAGCAGGGAGGGGAATGAATGAACGGTCGGCGCAAGGAGGGCCTGCGCCTCGAGATGCGGGCGTCGGATGGAGGCGCCATTGAGGCGGAAGTTCATCTGGCCAGTGCGGCGATGTAGTTGGAAGGACCATGCGGCAACTCCTGGCTGAACGCTCAGGTCGTTAGGCTCGGCAGAGGGTGCATTTTCGCCGGATTCTGAGGGCGGTGGCGGGGGGGCTGTGGGCTCAGCATTGAGAAGGGCGGCCCCATCCACTTCGTCGCCAGCCATGCGCAGAGTGAATTGGTGGAGCGAAAAGAGCGGCAGAGCATCGGATCCCCAGTCAATCTTGTCGGCTGACAATTGGCCTTGCAGTCCAGACTGGCTATGATACTCAACTTCGCCGCGCACCGATCCACGCAGGGACGGATACGCGGGTATGGAACCGTCCAGGTAAAGCAGAGCGCCATGCAAGGTCTCCACAGGCATTTCGTCGAAGCTGATTCTGGCGAGCCAGGTTCCTGGCTCCCCGGGAGGTGAGACATCCACCGTCGCCTCATAGGGCAAGGGGGCAGATGGGCGGGGAACAGTTTTGAGGTGAAGGCTGCCTTGCGGCAGGTTCGCGCTGCCTTCTAGGGCTACCCCTCGCTGTGCGGCACCGGCGGAGAGCAGGCTCCACTCGTTCAACTCTCTCAATTCGAGGCTTCCGCGCAGGCTTAGATTGGCGGCCGGTCCGCTGAGATGTGCTCGCGCGCTCGCATAGCCGCTAATGCCGACGTGGGGCAGTCCCAGGAGTGCGGCCAACTCAGCCAGCGGACTCCGTTCCACCTCCACATCCATATCCAGTTCGCCATCTGGTTCCGTCTTGGCCCTCCAGCGTCCACTTCCACGCACCGTGCCGAACCGGGGTGCAAAGCTATCCGTGCGGGCGGGTTCGGCACGGAACTCCAGAATCCAGGCATCGGAGCCAATGCCTTCCTCAGCCAAGTGAAGGTCGGCATTTCGGAAATAGTAAACGCTCTTGCGAAGCCCTTGCCGGAAATTGA
>CAZUAX010000025.1:0-33219 GCA_964618435.1 uncultured Solibacteraceae bacterium | reverse complement strand
GCCTGGCTCTTGTTGCCGTCGGCACGCCGCAAGGCTTCCTGGAGGAGATAGCGTTCGTACTCATCGAGAGTCATGCCCGGAGGCAGAAACTGGTCCTCACTGGCGATTGGCCTTCGGTGCAGGTCGTCGATACGGATGTCTGCGGCGTCCAGTTGTTTGCCTCGCGAGAGCACCACCGCGCGCTCGATCACATTCTCCAGCTCACGCACATTTCCGGGCCAGTGGTGCGACTCCAGAACGCCAAGGGCGTCCTGGGTGATGCCTTCCATCGGACGCCCCGCCTCGCGGCTATACTTCTGCAGGAAGTACTCCACCAAAAAGGGAATATCCTCTTTCCGCTTGCGGAGCGGCGGCATATTGATGGGCACCACGTTCAACCGGTAAAACAGGTCCTCGCGGAAAGTGCCCTGTTCCAGTGCAACGCGCAGATCCTGGTTGGTGGCCGCAATCACGCGCACGTCGATACTCACGGTCTTGTTGCTGCCAAGGCGTTCAAACTGGCGTTCCTGCAGAATTCGCAGTAGCTTTACCTGCACGCTGGGGGTCACATCGCCAATTTCATCCAGGAACACCGTCCCGGTGTTGGCTTCTTCAAACTTGCCGGGTTTGGCAACGCTAGCGCCCGTGAAGGCCCCTTTCTCGTAGCCAAACAGCTCACTTTCCATCAGGTTTTCCGGAATCGACGTGCAATTGATCTTCACGAAGGGCCGCTCGCGCCGTGGGGAGTGGTAATGAATCGCCCGGGCAATGAGGTCCTTGCCAACACCGCTCTCACCCGCAATCAGCACTGTGGATTTCGCCGCTGCCACGCGCATCACCATCTGGAACACTTCCTGCATGGGGGCGCTGCGGCCGATGATGTTTTCAAGGTCGTAGCGATGGCCAAGCTCCTCGCGCAGCTTGCGGTTTTCATCACGCAAAGCCCGCACTTCAAGAGCTCGTTCCACTACGGTGGTGAGATGATCCAGCGAAAACGGCTTGGTAAGGAAATCGTTGGCGCCCTTGCGCATCGCCTCCACGGCACTCTCCACCGTGCCGAATGCGGTCATCAGAATCACCGGACTTACGCTATTGGTGAGCCGGATGCGGGACAACAACTCCAGACCATCCATGCCGGGCAGACGCAGGTCTGTGAGGATCAAATCCGCGCGGTCAATCTCCGCCAGTGCATTTTCCGCGCTGCCCGCCTTCACCACTTCGAAGCCCAGGCTGCGCAGGTGCAGCTCTAACGCCCGCTGCAGCTTCTCTTCGTCTTCCACGATCAGGATGCGATGTGCCATGGTCTATTTCAGCGGCAGCAAGACACGAAAAGTGCTGCCCTTGCCCGGACTGCTTTCCACTAGTACCTTGCCGTTGTGCAAGTCTACAATTCTCGACACAATGGCAAGCCCCAACCCGGTTCCCCCACGCTTGCGCGTGAAAAAGGGGTTGAAGATCTCGTCCAGGTGCTCCGGGGCAATCCCGCTGCCTGTATCGATAATGGCAGTTTCGGCATAGCCCTCGGTAATTTTTGTGCGGACCGTAACCACACTATTCGGGTCGCTCGCCTGATCCGCATTCAGAATAAGATTCAGAAACACACGCTCCATGAGCGCGGCATCCATGCGCACTGGGGGAATGTCCGGCAGGTAGTTGGTGAAAACTTTTGACGCCAGGGGAGGAGTGGCGCGGTGGGCAAGCGCGATGGCGCGGTCCAGGACGCCGGCCAGATCAGCAGGCTCCGCGCTAAGTTCCGTGGGGCTCGCGAATTGCAAAAATTTCGTGATGAGCTGATTGGCGCGGTCCACCTCTTCCCGGATGTTTAGCGCCATTTCCGCCGCAATTTCGTTCTCAGCGGGCACGGTCCGCGCGAGAATTTCGGCCGAATTGCGGATAGTCCCCAACGGATTACGGATTTCGTGGGCCAAGCCCGCCGTCAATTGCCCCAGCGCCGCCAGACGCTCCCCCCGTCGCATCGCACTTTCCGCGTCCTGCAAGTCCTGATTGGCCTTGGCCAATTGCTGCGCGGTCTGCCGGCTGATGCGCGCTTCTCTACGCTGCGCATCCGTCAGGTTGAAGGCCAAAAACCCGGTGAAGGCGAGGAAGGCAGCACGCAGCGTAAGTTCCTCCAGGTCGCGCTCCAGCATGACGTACATGTCCCAATCCAGGAATAGCAGGAAGGAAAAGTAGGCCCCGCAGCAGAGCGCGGTGGTGGCAGCGGTCCCCAGCCAGCCCAGTGTGGTTGCAGCCGAAACCACAGGCAGCAACAAGATGAGATAATGGCTGCTGGTGATGCCTCCGGTGTAGCCGATCAGCATATAGCTGAGCAGCAGTTTGATACCGATGGAAGCCAGGTTCCCGGACGCTCTGTTAAGCGCGGGGATCCGTGGCTGGATCACCTGAAACAAGGCAAGTGCGATCAGGAACATCCGTTCCGCGGGGTTGCGCAGCGGGCTTAGCCAGTGCAGGGTGGCGAATAGCAATAGCCATACGATATCCACCGGGCGAATCCACTGGAATATCTCCCGCATTCCCCTTGATTGCATGGTTCTCGTTTCTTCGTGCGTCGGTGTGCGATACGCACCCCGCTGCATACGATCGTTTGAGCGGCGGTTTTCGGGTGGTCCGCAATGCGCACCAATCCGCTAAACCCTTGTTAGTATTGTGCCAAAATGGAAAGCGCGGTCAGCGTAATGAATAATCTCGAGAATCCCCAACCTGAGAACGAGTCGCAGGAAACAACTGCCCAGGAAAGCTCGTTCGGCGACATCCTTCAGGCTTTTGAAGAAAGCCACGTGGCAGTGCAAGCCGGCCAGTCTGTTCAAGGCCGTGTGATCGCGGTGCACGAGAATCATCTGCTGGTAGATATCGGCCAGAAGAGTGAAGGCGTCCTTTCAAAGGATCAACTGGAAGGTGTGGCGATTCCCGAGATCGGCCAGGAACTGACGGTTACCGTATCCGGCCGGAACGATGAAGGCGCTCTCACGTTGGCGCTGAACAAGGTGGTTGTCCCGAAAGACTGGTCAGCCATTGAAAAGGCGTTTGCGGAGGAAAGCCCCGTCACCGGAACCGTTACAGGCCAGGTAAAGGGCGGGCTTACCGTGGACATCGGCGTGCGCGCCTTTATGCCGGCCTCCCGCAGTGGTACACGCGACATATCAGACCTGCACACCCTGCTTGGCAAAGAGGTCCGTTGCAAAATCATCAAGCTCGACACGGAAAAGGAAGACGTGGTGGTGGACCGCCGCGCCGTGATTGAGGCGGAACTGAAAGCCACCCGGGACGAAGCTTTCCAGAGCGTGGAAGTGGGCGCCATCGTGGAAGGCACGGTCCGCAGCGTGATGGATTATGGCGCCTTCGTGGATGTGGGCGGCGTCGATGGATTGCTGCACGTCACTGAAATGGCTTACAGCAAGGTTGGCCACCCTTCCGAAGTCGTGAAGGTGGGCGAGACCATCAGCGTGAAGGTAATCAAGAAGGATGCCAAGCATAATCGCATTTCCCTGAGCTTGAAGCAGACCTTGGCTGACCCCTGGACCAGTGCCGTCGAGAAGCTGGAAAAAGGAGCCCGCATCACCGGAAAAGTGGTGCGCATTGCCGATTTCGGTGCATTTGTAGAGATTGAGCCAGGCGTCGAGGGGCTGATCCACCTCTCTGAGATGTCGTGGTCAAAGAAGATCCGGAAGCCTTCCGACATCCTCTCTGTGGGTGAAAACGTAGAGGCAGTTGTCCTTGAGGTGAAGCCCGGCCAGAAGCGGATTGCCCTTGGCCTTAAGCAGGCGCTGGGAGACCCCTGGAAGGACGTCACCACCAAGTACCCCGTTGGGGCCATCGTGGAAGGCACGGTCACCAACCTCGCGAAGTTTGGCGCCTTTGTCGAACTGGAAGAGGGCGTCGAGGGCATGATTCACATCGCCGACCTCGCCTCGGAAAATCGCATTGAGCATCCCCAGGAAGTTATCAAGTCAGGCGAAACCGTGCGTGCCCAAGTGCTTTCAGTGGAACTGGACAAGCAGCGTATCCGCCTTGGCACGCGCCAGTTGCTACCCACGCCCGCGGACGACTTCATCCGTGAACACAACGTGGGCGACTCCGTCTCTGGCCGAGTGGTGGAGGTAAAGGGCCAGCGGGCAAAGGTGGAGATTGCCGAACGCGTCACCGGCCGGTGTACACTTCCCGGCCCGAAGCAGGAGGAGTCTTCCAAATCCTCAGCTGGCAAGGCCAGCATCACGGATTTAACCGCAATGCTCGCGGCAAAGTGGAAGGAAGGCGGAAGTTCTATCTCCGAACGGAAGCAGGGTGGCGTGCGCGTCGGGCAGATTGCCCGCTTTAAGATTGCGGCGCTCGACCCGGAGAAAAAAGCAATTGAACTGGAGTACGTAGGCGGTTAATACCGCCTGCTACCCGTCGTCGTCGTCCGTTTCGGCGTCAACGACATCGGCTGGCACCATTCGTTCAATCAGCACCTTGGCGATACGATTCCGGTCCATTTCGAGCACGGTGTAGCGACGATGTTCGTACTCCGCACTCGCGCCCTTCTCTGGAAAGTCGCCGAACTCATCCAGCAGAAAGCCGGCGAGCGTTTCAAACCCGGAGCCAGTAGGCAGGTCGATGCCATACTGGAGTTCCAGATCGCGAATGGGAATGGTGCCTTCCACCACAAACGACGGCGCCTCCAGCTTCGGACGCACAGGACGCATGTCGTGCTCGTCCTGAATTTCGCCCACCAGTTGCTCAAGCGCGTCTTCCAGCGTAACCAGACCCACAATCAGGCCAAACTCATCCACTACCATCGCCATCTGCTGGCGCCCTTCCAGAAACTCCTGGAGCATTTCGTTTACGGGCTTCGACTCCGGCACCACCAGATGGCGCCGTAGCATGTGGCGCAGATGGAATCGGGGGGACGGCTTCTTGATGCGGTTCGCTGCACGCCGAACTTCCCATACCCGGATAAGGTCCTTGGCATGCAAAATACCGATGATGTTGCGAGGATCGTCCTCAAATACCGGAATGCGGGAGTATGCCTCGCGCACCACGCATGAGAGCACGTCGCCAAGCGTCGCACTCGCAGAGAGACTCACCACATTATTCCAGGGCACCATGATCTCGCGAACTGAAAGGTCCTGAAGATCCAACGTACGGTGAATGAGTGTCTCTTCCAGTTCCCCGAACTGATCGCCGCTTCTTGCGGACGACGTAATGAACTTCAGCTCTTCGGTGGAGTGGGCGGTGCTCCCGCCGCTGGAAGCTACGCCAAGGCGTCTGGAAATCCATGTGGACGAGGACTCAATCAACCAGACAAAGGGCTCCACCAGCTTGTAGAACACCAGCAACACCGGGGCCACCAGGGTGGCAAACCGGGCGCTATTCTCAATGGCAACGTTCTTGGGAACCACCTCGCCGATTACCACCGTCACGAAGGTCATCAGCGAAAAGGTAAGCACCAACCCTGCCACGCGCACCACAAACTCAGTGGCTGGAGTAAGCACAGGTTGCGCCACAGCCAGGAAAACAGCAAAGATGGACTCTTCCCCTGCCCAACCAATACCCAGGCTGGCGAGAGTTACCCCAACCTGCACCACGGAGAGAAGGCGCTCCGTGTTGGCGAGCAGACTGAGAGCCGCACTGGCTCCAACGTTCCCCTCATCGGCCATCTCCTTCAGGCGAGAGCGGCGCACGGAAAGTAGAGCAACCTCCGACGCCGCAAAGAAGGCATTCACGATTACCAGGGAAACTAAGAGAAGCAGGCGATAGCCGAAATAGGCGTCCATAGTGAAGGGCGCTTGCGCGCCGACTGTATCAAATTACCGGAGTGTGCCCGCAATCGTTCGTTATCGGGCGGTCCTCTACAATAGGGAAGTGCTTCAGCGGATTCTTAAATATACCAACATTCTCATCCTCATCCTGCTGGTAGCCGGCCTTGCCGTGGTGGGCTGGTTCGGCTGGAGGACTGTGCCTGCGACGACAGGCACGGTGGAAGCACCACTTTCCGCCGAGGCCACCATTCGCCGCGACCAGCTTGGAATTCCGCATATTGAAGCAGCCAGCATGGAAGATGCTCTCTTCCTGCAAGGCTATGCTACTGCCCAGGACCGCCTCTGGCAGTTGGATGCGCTACGCCGCTCCACGGCGGGCGAACTCGCGGAAGTGGCCGGGCGCGCCGCCTTACAGCCTGACCTTGCTGCCCGTCGCGTCGGCTTCCGGCGTACTGCCTTGATGCAGGAGTCCCGTATGGCACCGCGGGACCGTGCCTGGTTCGCCGCCTACGCCCGTGGTGTGAATCACTTCATCGACACCCATCGTGACAAGCTGCCCCCCGAGTTCGTCCTGCTGGGTTACGAGCCTCGCCCCTGGAGCGTGAGCGACTCCATCCTGGTAGCCCTGCGCATGGCCGCGGACCTTTCCACAAGCTGGCAAACGGAACTGGACGCGGAACGGATGCAGGCGGAGCTGGCCAAGACATTTCCCGAGATGGACGATGGCCAGCGCACTGCGCTCCTGGAGCGCCTGTTTCCGCTCCGCAATGGCGAAGAAGCGTTAGCAGGCTCCAATGCCTGGGCTCTGGCAGGCAATTTGACCGCCAGCGGCAAACCGCTGCTGGCGAATGACATGCATCTCTCCATGGGGTTCCCCTCAACCTGGACCATCATCCACATGAAGGCGGGTGAACTGGACGTGAAGGGCTTTGCCCTGCCCGGCCTGCCTGGCGTGATTGTGGGCCACAACCAGCGCATCGCGTGGGGTATCACCAATCTTGGCCCGGATGTGCAGGATCTTTACGAAGAGCGCATCGACCTCGCCAGCGGCCGCTACCAATACGGCAAGGATATTCGCCAGGCGGCACAGATCACAGAAGTAGTTCGAGTGAAGGGCGAGGCCGATATACGGCTGAACGTGCTGGTGACGCATCACGGACCCCTGATTCAAACCACCGCCGATGAGCCCGTCAAGCGTAACCTGTCACTGCGCTGGACCGCGCTCTCACCGGATTTTGTCCAGTACCCGTTTCTTGATCTCAACCTAGCCCGCAACTGGGAAGAGTTCCGGAGTGCCCTCTCACGTTTCCCCGGCCCGCCGCAGAATCTGGTCTACGCCGACGTAGATGGCAACATTGGCTACCAGGCTACGGGCCGCATCCCTCTCCGCGCCTCCAGCGGCAACATGCCCGTAGCCGGCATGGACCCTTCCACCGAATGGCAGGGCTATATCCCCTTCGACAACCTGCCCAGCGTCTACAATCCTCCCTCGGGATGGATTGTGACCGGCAACCAGAACCCCTTCCCTCCGGACTATTCGCCACGTGTGAACGGCAACTTCGCGCCACCCGACCGGGCGAACCACATCATCGCGCGGCTGAAAGCGCGCAAGGACTGGGATGCCGCGGGGATGCTCGACATACAGAAAGATGTTTACGCCCCTCACTACGTATTTATCGCCCGTCAACTCCTGGCGGCGTCCGACGGGCACCCGCCGGAGGATGCCTTTGCTCAACAGGCGCTGGACGTGCTGCGAGCCTGGAACGGCCAGGCGGAACTGGAAGAAACCGGCGCCACCATCGCTCGGCTATCCAGCGAGGGTATTCGCGCTGAGATTCTGAAACGCCTTGCGCCAGAGTGGGAACATCCGCAGGTCCGCATGACCGATAGCGTGGTGCAGTGGATGTTGCGGGAACGGCCCGCATTTGTTGCCGGCGACTTCGACGCCTGGCTGATGGAAGTCTTCCAAAAAACGCTGCAGGAAGCCCGTGGACGCCTGGGCGGTGATCTCTCCCGCTGGCAGTACAAGGGAATGAGCCGCTGGCTGCTGGATCATCCGGTGTTTGCCCGCATCCCTCTGCTGGGCCGCTACTTCACCATCGGTACCGTCGCAGTGAGTGGATCACCATCCTCGCCGAAACAGGTCACCGCCAGGCTGGGCCCTTCGCAGCGATTCGTAGCGGACCTGGGCGATTGGGAACAGTCGCTGGCGAACGTGCCCATCGGAATTTCCGGACACCCCATGTCCGGTCACTACCGCGACCAGTGGCAGGCTTACCGCGATGGCAACAGTTTCCCGATGCCATTCCGAAGCACAGACTATGAGGCGGAGCAGCGCTTCGTGCCGTCGCAGCACTAAAGTCGCAGCACGAACTGGGTGCTGCTGAAACCTTACTTTGGTTTGGCAGGCTGCTCTTCTTCGCAGTACTCCGCTGCTTCCGGGGCCTCCAACCAGCTTTGTTCCTTCACCTGGTAGCGCCACACCTTGCAGCGACGCTCCGGGCAGGAGAGGATGTGTCGCAGCAGGTCCTCATCCACATCGCCCACTGGCTGCACGCGATTGCCGGTTTCCTCGGGACAAGTGTCCAATATCTGTCCCGTACCGCGAATGGCCCCTTCTTCTAACAGCATCAAGCGCCAACCCGCCTGTCTTCCCTCTAAAACCGGACCCTCCGGGTCCTCCCGCACAGGCAACTGGCTATAGCTCGCGATATGCATTCTGCCAGCACCTGTGCGCAGCACCTGAAAGCAGCGTTCAAGATCCTGCGGTCCAGCCAGGTCGCAGGGAAACTTGCCCGCCATACGAAACGAACCGCTTAGTTGGAACCGCTTCTTCGGTGTATACGCGAGCACCACCCCCACTGCGCGATCCCTGGAAAGGCGCACGAGCAAGGCCATATCCAGATGACCGTCCCCATCCAGATCCACGTCGGAACGGAACAGATTACGCGAAGAAAGCGACGGATTGCTGTAGATTTCCGGAAGATCGTTTTCGATTGCCTCCCGGCTCTCATCAGGAAATGGAAGCAGATCGGGAATTTGCCCGCTAAACGCTGGCTCGAATGTTTGGGTATCTTCTTCCACCTCCCGAGGATCCTGGTCGTCGAAGAAGTCCACCACGGCGCTGGCGAACGGGTTGGCCAGACCGCCTTGGGAACGCGACCCGCCGAAATCGCCTCCACCTCGGGAACGGCTCACCGGCGCATGCTGCATGGTCCACAAGAAGCCGTACCACACCCCACAGGTCACCAGGAAGGCAAGGGGCAGCGAAAGGGAGCGGGGGGCGCGCATCTGCCTTTCACCCTACGGGCAGGAGGCGCGTGGCGTCAAATATCGCCAACGTTGGCAACACAACTATGGACAGAAGAACGCGCATCCCACGCAGGAAACTAATATGATGGCGGCTGATGAGCACGCCTACAGTTCCTGTCTCTCTTTACTTCAGCGAGTCCCAGGCTCCGGTTCGTTTTGCCGCCGCAGAGATCCGAAGCGCCCAGGCCAAGGCCGCTGGAACCTGCGCGGAGTATGCGCTGGAGAGCTATCGCGGTGACGCGCAAGGCCTCTCCATCGCCATTGCCTCCGGCGCCGGCGAAATCGCAAGTGTCGCCGGCGCAATGGGCATTGCGGCGCCACGCATCTCCAACGAACAGAGCTACACGGTGCGTCAGAAGCAGCAGTCCGGCAGAACCTCCGTGGCGGTCTTCGCATCGGACCCCGCGGGTGCCATGTACGGCGCGCTGGATGTCGCCGAAGCGCTCCGGCTAGGACAGCTCAGCAACCTGGATGAGACCACCCGCCAGCCGCACCTGGCGCGCCGAGGCATCAAGTTCAATGTTCCTCTGGATGCACGGACGCCCAGCTATTCCGACAACAGCACCGCCGCCCAGGCCAATATCGCGGAAATGTGGAGCTTCGATTTCTGGCGCGATTTCCTGGATGAAATGGCCCGCCATCGCTACAACGTCCTCACCCTCTGGAGTCTGCACCCTTTCCCCTCAATCGTGCATGTGCCCGAGTATCCCGACGTGGCCTTGGACGACGTGATGCGAAGCCGCCTGGAGATGAACGAAACCTTCTCGCACCGCGGCAGCGACATGGTGCGCCCGGAAATGCTCGGGCAACTGGAAACCCTGAAGCAGCTTTCCATACACGACAAAATCCGGTTCTGGCGCGATGTGATGCAGTATGCGGCGGACCGTGCGATCGAGGTTTACTGGTTCACCTGGAACATTTTCACCTTTGGGGCTGAGGGCAAGTACGGAATTACTCCGGCCCAGGACAACCCGGAAACCATCGCGTACTTTCGCGCCAGTGTGCGGGAACTGGTGCTCACCTATCCCCTGCTTGCGGGAATCGGCATCACTTCCGGGGAGCAGATGCGGGACGGAGGCCAGTATTCCAAGGAACAGTGGCTGTGGGCCACCTACGGGGAGGGCATTCTGGACGCAAAGAAGCGGACGCCGGAACGGAAGATCCGGCTGATTCACCGCTTTCACGAAACCTCGCAGAGTGAAATCCTGGACGCATGGAAAACGTATCCGGACACTTTCGAACTCAGCTTCAAGTACTCCATCGCCCACATGTATTCCATCCCCAATCCCCCCTTCATCCATGACGCCCTGCGGCAGTTTCCCGCGGACCGCAAGCTATGGCTCACCGTGCGCAACGACGATGTGTACAGCTTCCGATGGGCGGATGCCGAGTTTGCCCGAGCCTATGTGAAGGCAATCCCCCAACCCGAACGCATTTCCGGCTTCTATATGGGTCCTGATGGATATTGCTGGGGTCGTGAATTCCTCAGCAAGCAGCCAACTTCCCCTCGCGAACTGGTTATCCGGAAGCAGTGGCTTTCCTTTCTTCTGTGGGGAAGGCTGAGCTACAACCCGAACCTTCCCGCCGCACATTTCACGAGGATCTTGGCCGACAGGTTCCCGGAAGCACCCGCTCCCCTGCTGCAGCGCGGATGGGCCGCAGCCTCCAGTGTGTTCCCTCTGATCACCCGGTATTTCTGGGGCGATATCGACCTGCGCTGGTTCCCTGAAGCTTGCCTGAGTCATCCACGTTCCAACGGCTTCTACACGGTGCGGCACTTTGTGGCGGGCGTTACTATGCCTGGCAGCAAGGTGATGAACCTGCGCCAGTGGCGAGCCACCGTTCTTGATGGCGCAAACATCGAGGGAGTATCCCCACTGGAAATCGCAAATGAGTTGGGAAATGCGGGGCTCCGCTCGCTGGGTGTTGTGGCTGAGATTGGAGCGGCGGCGAAGCCCGGAACGGAACTGGCGCACACCCTCAATGACGTGGAAGCAATGGGGTTCCTGGGGCACTATTATGCTGCGAAGATCCGAGGAGCAGCAGCGCTGGCGCTCTTTGACAAGACCGGCGATGAACAACAGCGCACTGAGGCGATTCGTATCTTGGAGGATGCCTCACGCCAATGGCGGCGCTACGCGGAAGCCTACACCCGGCAATATGTGCAGCCCGTACTCTACAACAGGGTGGGTTTTGTGGATCTGCCTGGTTTGCAGCACCGTGTGGATGAGGATGTCGTGATCGCGCGCACATGGCAGCCCGGCAGCATTGACGAGGATCTCAGCAACTCGCGCAGGGGCGACCGTCCATTCACGCCCTAGCAGCCACAGAACGTGATGTAGCCGCGCATGTGAAGGTGCATGTAACCGTGCATTGTCCGGCGTCACGGCGTGTGATACCGTGGAAAATCGGATTGAGTCTCTATACTGGCATGGCAGGTTAACGCATGGAAGCCCTTGGACTGATTGAAACAAAAGGCTTTATTGGAGCCATTGAAGCTGCGGACGCGATGGTGAAAGCAGCAAATGTGGTTTTAGTGGGCAAGGAATATGTTGGAGCCGGCTTGGTGACCATCACCGTCCGCGGAGACGTGGGCGCGGTGAAGGCAGCCACTGACGCTGGCGCCGCGGCAGCACGGCGTGTGGGTGAATTGGTGGGTGTGCATGTTATCCCACGGCCCCACGATGATGTGGAACGTCTGGTGCCCGGTGCGCCCAAGGAAGCCACCAAGGAAAACGCGAAGAAGTAGGCGTTTCCTGCCCGGTCCCGCGCATCCCTTGGCGCTGCGGAACCGATAATGGGCAGGCAGAAAGGATGAGTGCTCCCAGAGTGCAACGGCACCCTGGCACCTGCACTCTTGGGCCATGATTCAGGATAGTGACCTGCTCTCCATCCAGGAATTGCGCGCGAAGGTGGACTTGGCCCACCAAGCCTTCGAGCGTTACAAGCACTTTACCCAGGAACAGATTGACCGCATTGTAGAGGCCATGGGCGAAGCTGGCCGCCAGCACGCTCGTCGCCTTGCTGAACTTGCCGTGGAAGAAACCGGCTACGGCAACGTTCCCGATAAAGTAGCCAAAAACCTGCTGAACGCGGACCTCCTGCCCCGCACCATCCGCGGCATGAAAACGGTGGGTGTCCTGCAGGAAGACCACGAGAAGAAACTGGTGGAAATTGGTGTCCCCATGGGAGTCATCGGGGCGATTCTTCCCACCACCAACCCTACGTCCACTGCGATCTTCAAGAGCATCATCGCGCTGAAGGCTGGAAATGCGATTATCCACAGTCCGCATCCTTATGCCCGGCGCTGTACATGCGAAACCATTGACTTGATGCACCGCGCAGCGGTGCAGGCCGGGGCCCCTGAGGGCATTATTCAATGCCTCACGCTGACAACCCTGGAAGCAACGCAACAGATGATGAAGCACCCCAAGGTGGCGGCGATTCTCGCAACCGGGGGGGCAGGACTGGTGCGAGCAGCCTATTCCAGCGGGAAGCCCGCCTTTGGCGTTGGTCCCGGCAATG
Source organism: uncultured Solibacteraceae bacterium (assembly GCA_964618435.1). Taxonomy (GTDB): domain Bacteria; phylum Acidobacteriota; class Terriglobia; order Bryobacterales; family Bryobacteraceae; genus JACTMJ01. Next base: position 20,647 of record CAZUAX010000025.1, on the reverse strand, counting down.
TCCCTGTGCTTCTCGACACCACCGCCAATATCCCGGAAGCAGTTGGGCTGGTAGTGGCTGGCAAGTCTTTTGATTACGGCACGGTGTGTTCCAGCGAACAGTCCCTGGTGTGCGAGGAAGCCCTCCGCGCTACCGTCCTGAACGAACTGAAGGCCCGCAAGGCACACCTGTGCGATGCGGCGCAGACTCAGGCGCTGGAGCGCACGCTCATTACCGAGAGTGGCCGCATCAACCCCAAGTGCGTGGGCAAGTCTCCACAGGTGATCGCACAGATGGCCGGGTTTGCTGTGGCACCGGACGCCTCCATTCTGGCCGTGGAAATCCAAGGGGTAGGCAAGCAGTATCCACTGTCCGCCGAGAAATTGTCACCGGTGCTGTCCCTGCTGTTTGTCGCCAATTTTGCTGCAGCGGTGGAAAGCTGTGAGCAGGTGCTGCGCTACGGAGGGTTGGGTCACACCTGTGTGATTCACTCCAAGGATGAGTCCCGCATCCGCGAGTTCGGCTTACGGATGCCCGCTTTCCGTGTGCTGGTGAACACCGCTTCGCCACAAGGGTCCACCGGCATCACAACAAATGTATTTCCTTCGATGACATTGGGCTGCGGGGCCATTGCGGGCAACATCACCTCCGACAATGTTGGCCCGCAGCACCTGATCAACCGGAAGCGGATCGCCTATGTGGCACGTAAGGTCTCGGAAGCCTTCCAGGTTCCACCGGAACTGCTTGCCCCTACAGCCAGCCATGCCCCGGCGGCCACGCCAACGGTGGCCGCGAAAACCGTTGCACAACCTGGAGGGGGTGAAATGAAACCAGCAGTAGTGGGAACGGCGCAGCGGCAGGCAGTAACGGACGCGGTGGAGGCGTATCTGCGCAGCCGCGGAATCCCGGTTGCTCCCTTGTCGTCCAGTGCCCCCTTGCCGTCAAGTGCGGCGGCAGCGCCCCTTCGCTCAACAGGAGGGGGGAACGTTGATGTGCCAACTCTGGTTGATCGGTTCCTGTCTTCTCGAAGCCCGGTAGCGCGGCCCACAGCACCAGCGGCAACCGGTTGCGGATGTGCGCTGCCCAGTGCCAAGCCCGCTCCCCAGTCATGCGGTTGCCAGTCCTCATCTGGAAGCGCGGCGTCCGCCTCCCCGCAACCTCCGGAGCCTGCCACTGCCCCGACTGTCGCTCCACGCCCGGCGCCACCCGCTCCTAGCGTTGATCCGGCAGTGGATTTTGCTTGCGAGGACGATGTTCGGCGTGCCATCCAGGCCAAACGCAAGATACACTTGAAGCGCAACGCCATCATCACTCCGTCGGCGCGCGACCTCGGGGAGGCGCATGGCGTGTTCCTGAGGGAAGGCGATTAGGCGATGGATAACAGTCTCGACACACTCAAACAGGAAATCACTCGTGAACTCGAAGAAGGGGGCTTTGCCACCTTCCACGGCGAGGCACGGGGCGCTAACGAGGAAACCGCCATCTTCTGGGATGCCGAAACGCACCCGGATTTTCGTGGCTTCCTGGGCTGCGCGTCAAAACTGGGGGTTGGCCTCATCGTGCTGCACACCCGCGTGTTTCGCATCGACGAAATCGAAGACGCACTGCAGGATCTTGACGAGAGCGCCATCGAAGGCGATGAGCAGGAAGAGATGGCCAACAGCCTGCGAGAAATGAACGCCTTTGCGGGTCTCGTGGGAGCCGTCGACATTTCCTTCGATTACGAGGGCCGGACTTACTTCTACTACGTCGAATCAGACTGGTATCGCGAATTTCTCGACGTTCGAGACGAGATCGACGTGATGACATTTGATGGCGGCTTTGAAGAGAGTGAGCCAGATGACACCATGGGCGGCTACTTCTCAAAGAACTAAGACGCCTGCTGCTCATGCCTCCTGTCGCCCGCTGGATCTTCCCGGAGCCCCCGCCCCCAGAGGTGGCGCTGCTTGCGCGAGACCTGCGCGTTAACCAGCCTATCGCCGCCGTACTTTGGCACCGCGGGTACCGCGATATCGCAAGTGCACAACGTTTCCTACGCCCCAGCCTTGAGGATCTCCATGCCCCGGAAAGCCTGGCGGATATGGAAGCTGCCGCCCACCGAATTCTGCAGGCAGTGGAGCGGCAGGAACGGATTCTCCTGTACGGCGACTACGACGTGGATGGCACCACTTCCATTGCGGTGCTGGCGTCCACCCTGCGGATGCTTGGATCCAGCCCGGCCTACCACATTCCCCACCGGCTGAACGACGGCTACGGGATCCATTCGGAAGTAATCGAGCGCGAGGCCGCCCTGGGAACGAAGCTCATCATTAGCGTCGATACCGGGATTCGCGCCGGCAACGAAGTGGCGTTGGCCACCCGGCTGGGCATCGACATGGTGATTACAGACCATCACCTGCCGGAAGCTGCCCTGCCGCCCGCCCTCGCCGTGCTAAATCCCAACCGGCTGGACTCCGGTTACCCGGAGCGCGTTCTTTGTGGCGCAGGCGTGACGCTGAAACTGGTTCAGGCGCTTCTTGGGCAGGCAGGATGGCCTGCGGAAAAGCGCGATCGCGTGGTGCTGTCGCTGATGAAGCTGGTGGCCATTGGCACGATTGCCGATGTGGTCCCGCTTACCGGGGAAAATCGGATTCTGGCATGGCATGGGCTCCAGGGCCTCCGCGAGACTCGCAGTCCAGGGCTTGCCGCGCTGCTGCAGGTCGCCGGATTTCAGCCGGGCGAACTCCCTTCCGCGGGGCAGATCGCTTTCCGGGTTGCCCCACGCATGAATGCGGCCGGTCGCATGGCGGATGCGGGTGACGTGGTGGAAATGTTACTCACCCAGGATGTCGCGCGCGCACGGGAAATCGCGGCTTCACTCAACGAGCGTAATCTGGAGCGTCAGGCAACAGAACAGCAGATCATCCGTTCCATTGTCGAGAGTTGCACGGCGAAGCCCCCCGGCAGTTCAGACTTTGCCATGGTCTTCTCTGGCGAGGAATGGCATCGTGGCGTGGTGGGCATTGTGGCAAGCCGCATGGTGGAGCGCTTCGGAAGGCCCGCCTTCGTAATGGGCATTGACGCGAAGACGGGAATTGCCCAAGGCTCCGGGCGCAGTATCCATGGTTTCTCCCTGGTGGACGCGCTGGAGAGCATGCCAGGTTTGTTTGAACGCTTTGGCGGTCATCACATGGCAGCAGGAGTCACCCTTCGCGCTGACAATATCCCCGCGTTTGCCGAAGGTCTCAACAATCTGGCCAAATCTCAGCTGTCTCCCGAGGATCTGGCTCCCCGTCTTCAGGTGGATGCCGAACTGAGCCCGGAAGACATCAACGAACAAACCGCGCAGCAGGTGGAAACACTCGGACCCTTTGGACTCGGGAACCCCACCCCCGTATTTGCAGTGCGCGAAGCGGAGATCGCTGACGAGCCCATCGTCTTCGCAGAGCGGCACCTGCGGCTCCGCGCCAGGGTAGATGGCCGCTTCTTCCGGATTACTGCATGGCAGTTTGCTGAACGGAAGGACGAGTTCCAGGTGGGCCGCCTAGTGGATCTTGCCCTTCAATTTGCCCTCGACCCGCGCAGCGCGGAACGCGGCTACCCGGGCTGGACGCTCACCCTAAAAGAGGCACGGCGCAGTGCCTAACCAATCTAGGCTTGCGTCGCTCAACCCCTTTTTTGGGGCCTCAATCAAAACCACTAGCAATTCGATTGGAATTCTGCTACACTCACGGAGTCGATAGTAGCTTCCAACAGCGTCCGAATTGTGTGAGTACCTACCTGGGTTTTTTTCCTCGACTTGGTCTGTTCTTTGGTTCCTACGCGACAAAATCTAAATTTGCAGGAGCATTGCCATGACCAAGTTATTTGTTGGCAATCTAAGTTTTCGTACCACACAAGAAGAGCTTCATGAAGTCTTCGCGCCATTCGGCACAGTGGAAAGTGTAAGCATCATCAACGACCGTGATACCGGTCAGCCCCGTGGATTCGCCTTTGTCGAGATGGCGAATGCTTCTGAGGCAGAACAGGCCATTTCGGCTCTGAACGGCACCGAACTCGGTGGACGCGCAATCAACGTGAACGAAGCTCGTCCCCGCCCTGACGGCGGCGGACGTGGTGGATTCGGCGGCAACCGCAGTGGCGGCGGCGGCGGCGGACGTGGCGGCAGCCGTAGCGGCAGCGGTGGCGGCGGCGGCGGACGCGGCGGCTCGCGCTGGTAGTCTTTTCCTCTCGAAGTGGATTTGCGGGAGGGAAACCCTGGAGAAGTCCGGGGTTTCCCTCCCGCTTTTTGCTTTCATGGCCGGGCCATCGCGCCTTTGCGCGTTGTCGCTGATTCGCTTAACCCTGTCTCTGCTGCGCGAACCATCCCTGTTGCGTGAGTTCGGCTGAATCCACTGAGGATTTCCTCGTCTTCAGCCAACTACATTCCCGGCCAACTACAGGCCGTGCTTTTTGATCTTGTAACGCAACGTATCACGGGTGATAGACAGTAGCCGCGCCGCCTGGGTTTGGTTGCCATTGGCGCGTTGGAGCGCCTGCCGCAGCAGGTCTACTTCCTGCGCTTCCAGGGACAGGCTGGGTTCCTCCCCATTCGTGGAGGCCCAAGGCAGTCCCAACCCTGGGCTGGGGCCCCGGTGGAGACTCGTGGTGGAAGCAGTAATGGAAGATGTGGCTGTGCCAATCGGAAAGTTCCCCGAGGCGCTGGTTGCAGGCAAGGGGGCAGGAGAGTCCAGGAACATTGACTGGCTTGCGTCCCTCTGCGCGATGGCAATCGGAAGGCTCCCCACGGAAATCTGTGAGCCGTCTTCCAGGATCATGGCCCTCTCAATGGCATTTCGTAGTTCCCTTACGTTGCCCGGCCACGCGTAATGTTGAAGCAGTTCTTCCGCCTCGGGTTGCACCCCTTCAATCTGCCGCTTAAACCGACGGTTGTAGTGATCCACAAAAAACATGGTGAGCGGCAGAATGTCCTCCCGCCGATCCCGAAGGGGCGGAATGGTGATCTGAATGACGTTCAGCCGAAAATAGAGGTCCTGGCGGAAGGCGCCTTCGCGCACTGCCTCTCGCAGGTTCTTGTTGGTGGCTGCCACGAACCGCAAGTTCACCCGTAGATCCTTGGTGCCGCCAAGACGGCGGAACTGCTGATCCTCCAACACCCTCAGTAGTTTGGCCTGCACGATGAGCGGGATTTCCCCAATTTCATCCAGGAACAGGGTTCCGTGATCTGCAAGCTCAAACAATCCGCGCTTCTGCTGCCGGGCATCGGTAAACGCGCCTTTTTCGTAGCCGAAAAGCTCGCTTTCGATCAGCGTCTCGGGAATCGCGGCACAGTTGATGGCGATAAAAGGTTCGGCCTGCCTTGGGCTCAGGCTGTGCAGAGTGGTGGCAATTAAGTCCTTTCCCACCCCATTCTCGCCCTCCAGCAAGATCGTGGTAGCCTCGCTCATCGCCACCCGGCGCACGAAACGCATGAGCTCATGCATGGCGGGGGATTCCGCGATAATTTGCTGCCGGTGAGGCTCATGCTCCTCTGAGACATCCTGGATGGTCGCCACCACGCCTTCCAGTTCTCCATTTTCCCCATGCAGTTGGGTGGTACGGACCAGAACCGTCTTTTCCGTACCCTGCGGGAGATGCAGCTTTACGGTGGCCTGCGGAACCTTCGGCAACTCGCCGAGGCCCACAAGAACACCACAAGCCGGGTCGCATTCTGAACACCGGAAGACGTCCCGGCAACTTCGCCCGATAAGATCTTGCGCACTCAATTCCAGAAGTTGCTCGGCGGCACGGTTCGCGCCCGTGATCACCTGATTGCTGTCATACATCAACAAAGCGTCAGATAGCTGGTCGAACACCGCTTCCAACAACTGTGAATGCCGCCACTTGGAATCAAGCTTCGCCATTGCGTTTTCTCGTACTTGGCCTTCCTGTGTGCTTCTACTTTACACAAATGGCATTGTGGGATCACCCGAAAATTGGGGCATTTACCCCACTTCCCCGGTCCCTCGCCACCGGATAGCCCATGACGACACAGGAAGGCCCGCGGCACCCGCACCTATCCATACCGCAAAGCATTGAAAATATGAAGCCATGAAATCTCTTATTAAGTTATTAAGACTTGGAACTCTGATTGCATACCCAGCAGCGGAGACCGAAACTGCATTCCTTCATTAAGCGACGCAGTCTCGGGATGATTCAGATGACCACGGTGCAAATCATCATGGCGGACCGTAAGTACGCGACAGAACTGGAGCGGCTCTTGGTTCGGGATGGGCAGCATCGGGTGCTGCAGTTGGATGCGCCAGACGAATCTGAGTCTGGCGTCGTGGTACTGGACTCGGGGAGTTTCCAGGAGTTCGAAGAGGCGGCCTCTCATCCGGAAAAGGTTGTTCTGGTCGCCGGCCACGAGGAGGGGCTTCTCACCAAGGCTTGGGAGGCCGGACTGAGGTCCGTCGTCTACGAGGACGAGCCCATCCAAACCACGCTGCTCGCGGTGATTGCCGCCGAGCTTCGGCTTCTGAAGTCGGTGGGGCTTCCCTGGGCGCCCCCCGCGCCGGCCTAGTCCCGAACAGTCGGACCAAGCCGGACCGAAAGCCTTGGGAAGCCTTTGGGCAAATGAGAAGAATATATCAGGAGGGATGAGAGATGCCATCGAACGTAATGCCGCTCGCGATTTCCTGGGCCGTGCTGACACTGATTGTAATTGCGCTGGCGATTTACAAAAAGAAGCTGGACGGTCACATCGATGAACACATCCACGTGAGTGTCGCCGAGGAAGGCGTGCTCAAGGAGCAATTGGCAGAGACCCACCGCAGTGAAATTGTTGAGAAATGGGGCAAGGCCCTGACTGTGGTTGTTTTTCTGTATGGCTTGGGAATCGTCGGATTGCTTGCCTACCATCAGTGGGTGGTGAGTTCCACGGTTGGCTTCAAGTAGAGAGCCATTTCCGGCCAGACTAACGCATCCCGCATCCTTGTGGGGAACATTTTTGCAAGCGGGCGCCAGGTATATTGTGGCGCCCGTTTTCTTTAGATGTTGCCTTTCCTCATCGAAATCAGGGCCACCTTTCGAACCTTTCGGCAAATCCAGCACGGATGGCATCTCCAGAAAATGGAATATTCCCTTGACCAAACGGGAATTGTTTCAGTAAATTCAAATGGTCTGGCGATAACGTGGATGGTTTCCGGGCCGGGAGTGAAGACTTGCGGTTCGCAATGGTAACGGATGCTGATGCAGCAAGGATCACCAAGCGCCTCAATTCGCATGCGCCGTTTCGGGATACCTTCCGTTGCGCTGGCGCTAGTTCTATCGGTTGCCGCTCCGGCAGCGTTGTGTCAGGGCCCTTTCGATGAGTCCGCCCAGCAAATCTATCCTGCTTCCCTTGCGCTAGACTCCGTTCTCACTACAGGAAGTTCCGCATACACTCAAACTCTTCCCGTTCCAAGGCTGGTGCGCGATGAAGCCTTGGATGCTGCATCCGCTTATTTCCAGCGGGGCAGAACACTTGCTGAACAGGGGAAGTTGCCGCAAGCACGCGTTGAGCTGAACCGCTCGCTGGAAATCCTGCTCAGTAGCCAGATCGACTTCACTTCAGACCCCGCGGCAAGGAAGGAACTGGAGTCTCTGATCCAGGAGATTCATCGCCTGGATGTGACCCGAATGGGTCTTGCCGAAACCTCCCCATCGCCGGTGTATGACCAGCCTCCCATTGAAGAAATCCCAGAACTTACCTTTCCCGTGGACCCCTCACTGGAAGCAACTGTCATTGATCTCGTGCGCGCCCGTAGTAGCAATTTTCCGCTGGAAGTGAATGAGAACGTGCTGTCCTACGTTCGCTACTTCACCTCTGAGCGTGGTCGGCGCACATTCCTGGCTGGCTACAGGCGCAGCGGACGCTATCGCGACATGATCTTCCGCATTCTTGACGAGGAGGGTCTGCCGAGGGAACTGCTTCATCTCGCTCAGGCAGAGAGTGGGTTTCACCCACGCGCCATGTCGTGGGCCAAGGCGGGAGGCCTATGGCAGTTCGTTCGGTCACGCGGCATGGAGTACGGGCTCAACCAGACACCACTTACCGACGATCGTTTTGACCCCGAGAAGGCGACCCGCGCCGCCGCCAGACACCTCCGTGATCTTTACCACGAGTTTGGTGACTGGAATTTGGCAATGGCGGCATACAACTGTGGACCCGGATGTGTAAGCCGGGCCGTTGAGCGGACCGGCTATGCCGACTTCTGGGAATTGCGCCGCCGGAATGCGCTCCCCAAAGAAACAACGAACTACGTGCCAATCGTGCAAGCGCTGGCAATCATCTCCTTGAATCCCGCGGCCTATGGGATCGATCTGCCCGAGGCGGATCCACCCCTGGAGTTTGATTCCCACGTTCTGGAGGCAAAGACCCACCTGAACCTGGTGGCGGATATCATCGGCGTTACTAAAGCGGAGCTACGTGAGCTGAATCCTGCCGTGAATGGCGATTTAGCCCCGGCTGGATATACATTGCGTGTTCCAAAGCAATCGATACCTCTGCTGCTATCCGGGCTGCAGCCGATACCCACCACAAAGCGAGTTGCCTGGCGCGCACACCGTGTCAACGATGGAGATACCCTCCAGGCGATCGCCGCGCAGTATCGAACGACAGCGGCAGCGATATCGAGGGCCAATGAAGTTGCCTCAGGGGCAGTCCAGGCTGGGGATCTATTGCTGATTCCCGCAGCTTATGCGGCCCCGGCCAAACGAGTAGCCGCCCGCAAGACCACTGCCCGCAAGGCAACTGCCAAGAAGCCATTGGCGAAACGGCCATCGGCGAAGAAAACGACTGCTTCAAAATAACGGGGCAGCCTTTGATCTTCCAGGAAATCTAGGGGTTGCCACTTGTCCTGACGACTAGCGGTCGAGGCCTCTTGGTGCGCTTGGGAAGGCAGGACCGATCGTAGCCATTTGAGTAGGGAATCTACGTAGCAAAAAAACTCTTTATTTTGTTACGACTGCGGTATGCTATTGGGTAGCGGGATATAAACAGGAGAACGCGTCAATGTTCCGTTATTGGGCGATGGCGTTGGAAGCAGACTTCGACGAGTTTGGCTATACCGATGCCAGCGACATTGAGATTGAGTCGGAAATCCTCGAAATTGGGGACGACTACGAAGCTCCGGAGCCGGAATTTCGGCGGCATATGCAAGCCAAACTCCGCGATGTCCCCCCGCGTTCTGTCCCTTTAAGTCATCCTGCGGTGCTTGCGGCGGACACTCTGCCTCCGCCACCTAAAGAGTTGGACGGCTTGCTTGGGTTGCCCACGCGCTTGGCCTCAGTTCCCTCATCAGCACAGCCTTCTCAAGCAAAAGCGCAGATCGCGAAACCCGCCGAATCTGCGCAACCAAGCCCAACTTCGCGGAAGTCTTCGACAGCATCGAGTGCCGCAGCCCCGAAGAATATGCAGTCCGCCACAGCACCAACGGCGTCTTCGGCCGGGACATCCCGTCGAGCATCATCTGGGAAGAGTCCGGAGGCAGTGCCTTCAACAAAGGCAGCAGAACCATCGAAGCGCGCGCGGCAGAACGATACTGCCGTCCCAATAGCGACACCGGCTCGGAAGAAGCCGCTGAAGGAGCAAATCGCTCCATTGGCTGGAAAGGCGATGAGCGTTCCAGACAGTGCAAAAAGCAGCGCTACCAGCAAGACGGCCACGAAGTCCGTCCCCGAAAAGCCAGTCTCCAGAAAGTCACCCTCAACCGGGGCGGCAACAAAGCCCGTAGCGCCTGTCGGAGCAGGAACCAGACGTTCTCCTGCATCCGCCACCAAGCCAGCCGGTAAAGGCCAGCGAACGGTAGCGAAGAAGGCAAAGGCGCCCGCACCCACTGCATCGGCGCGCAAACTACCGGCGCAAAAAGCACCGGCATCCAAGGTATCGGCAACGGCCAAACCGGCAACAGGGAGCGATGTGGGACGCCGGAAGCCAGAGCCAACCGGACGCGCAAAGGCGTCTTCACCGCAAGCCTCCAAGACGAACCAGAAGTTAGCGCCATCATCCCGGCGCATGGCGGACGCCCGACCGGCCGCAAGTTCACGCACTCCGTCGCGCATGGCTGAACCAGTCTCCGCAAAGAAAGCTGCCGCGCCGCGAAAAACGAGCGCTCCCAAGAAACAAGCCATTTCGTCGAAGACTAAGAACAGCGCGAAAAAGGCCTCAACCGCACAAGTGGCTAAGCCTTCCACAAAAAAGCGTTAGGCCCACAAGAATCGATAGTGGACGAGCTAGCTGGGTCAGGACCCTTTTTGTAGTTTGCGAAACAGGTCGTTGAACACTTGGTCCCGGCTGGCATGCGTAGCAAAGCGCACAGAATGCCTGCCAGCGGGCTTCTCCCACGTGAACTTTTCAGTTAGATGGGGGCTCGGCACCACTTCTGTGGGAATCCACTTTGGCTCAATGATCCACGCAACGGCAGAAATATCCCAGATCACACGCGACAAGGGGAAGCCATCATTGGGACTCTTCCACTTGCTATAGGCCGCGTATTCGGTCGCCAGGTAGTCAGCAATTGGCGACTTCCCCTTTAGATGGTGGTTCACTTCCGGAACGGTGGTACGCAAATGCTCAGAAACATTGCGAGTAGGAATCACCACCAACGCGACTCCTGAATCGAGCAGGACCCGGGAGGCGTGCAGATCCTGCTGCAGGTTAAACTCGCGTGCGGTGGGAAAGCTCAGCGGCTGGCCACCCAACCAGACCACTACAATTCGATCGCGAATGCCCGGTTCCAACAGCAGGGCGGACGACACATTCGTAGGCGCCCCAATGGTAAGCACGTATAAAGGGGCGTTCCGGGGCTTCATCGCCTTCGCGATCAGGTCGCGCGCGGCGGGGTTATCCACTGGCTTCGCAGGCCCCGCCATAAACTGGCTGGAGCCTCGGTACGCATATCCTTTCGGCTCTCGATTGAGCCGCCCCAGAATCCGCAGTATTTCTTCGTAGCTCTTCTCCATCCCATCGCCGGCCGAACTGGAACGTTCGTTGTGGAATGGTGCCGCGTATATCGCCTCAATTTCCATGTGCTGGGGCGACAGCAACGCATACGCAGTTGCAAACTGGTCGTCGATCTCGTTGTAAGTATCGGTATCCAGAACGGCTTGCACTTTTGCGGAAGGAGGCGTAAGGCGCTGCTCAAGTGTGCCGCCCAGGGGTCCAGCGTCCCTGCCCTGCTGCGCTGCCAGAGGAATCGCCATTGCGCCTGCCGCCACCGAAGCCAGCCATTCCCGGCGATCCGTGCCCTTTATGCTCATCATGGTCCCTCCGTGACACCGGACGTGATCCATTGCCCCGCAACAGGGGTTGGCTTCTAATTCGAAGTAGCTACTCCACCGTTGTGCGGCATTTCTTGTACAGTTCCATCAGTGCGTCCGCATATTCCTCCGCGCTGCGTGCCGGACCCTTATTGAATCCTGGGCCGGAATTCCCCCTTCCGTAGCCGGTAGTCACCGCAATGAACTTCATCATGTCCAGAGCAATTTCGTCTTTGTTGCGTCCACTGGGCGTGGACTCCTGCTTTTCGTCTGCCATAAGTTTGAGTCTACTCGATACTCAGCCTGAGTAAGCAAGGCCCCTCATTGATTGACGTTTCGAGCAGTCAACCTAGCTCAACGGTAGGATAGAAAGGCTGGAGAGATTAGCCGGAATGCTGGTGGAAGCTGAAGAACCGATCCGGAAAATGCGGGGTGGCGCGCAGGCTTGGCTGATACGCGCCACGGACGGAAATCACTACGTCGTAAAGTTCCTCCAAAACGCCCAGCACCGGCGGATTCTGGTGAATGAGTGGCTTTGCTCGTGCTTCCTGATTCACCTGCAGCTCTGTGCGGCACAACCGGCGTTTGTGCGATGTACGCAAGAGTGGATTGCCAGTGCCAGCCATTCTGGCCCACAGGTTGAGATTGGCGGCCATGCACAAGTGATTGGGCCAGGGCTGCATTTTGGATCGCGCGTTCCCGTGGACCCAAACCGAACGGCAATCTATGATTTCCTGCCCGACTCCATTATGGATGTTGTGGAGAACCGGAGCCACTTCCACGGTTTGCTGGCATTTGACCAGTGGGTTTCCAATGCGGACACCCGCCAGGCGGTCTACTTTCGGGGCAAGCCAAGGAATTTCCTTCGCGAAGCAGTCCACCCGGCGACAATTGAGTGCTACTTGGCGATGATGATTGACCACGGATACGCCTTCCAGGGGCCGGACTGGCAACTGGACGACCTGCCACGTCAGGGATTGTATCCAAGACCCTCGGCCTATGCGGCCATCCGCGGTTGGGACAGCCTGGAACCCTGGCTCTCCCGCATCACGCATTTTTCCGAGAGTGCCGTGGATGAGGCACTTAAGCAGATTCCATCCGCGTGGTATGCCCAGGACGACGAGCGAGAGTTGGAGCGCCTGCTGGAGCAGTTGCTGCGCAGGGCAAAGAGAGTGCCAGACCTGGTAAATGCATGTCGGCTTGCTCGCCCGGAACTATTCCCCAACTGGAAAATGTTCCATGCCAGTTCCGGGGCGGACTAGCAAGCGGCAAGGCATAGTGCGCGGACTCAACGAAGATCGAGCCCAAGCAAATGAAATTGCGGCGGCCTGATTGTCGGCCGCCGCATTGGATCTGGTTAGGGGGTCGCTTTCGGGAACGACCTAAACGTGGGCGTTGAGCATGGTCTCCAACTCGCCCTTGGGGATTGCACCCACCTTCTGGTCTACGACTTTGCCGCCCTTGAAGAGCAACAGCGTGGGGATACCACGAATCTGGAACCGTCCGGCTGTACCGATATTGGAATCGACGTCCACTTTGCCGACCTTCACCTTGCCCGCGAATGCGTCGGCAACGGTATCAATCGTCGGCCCCATCATGCGGCATGGACCGCACCACTCGGCCCAAAAGTCCACCAGAACGGGGACCTCCGCGTTCAACACTTCGCTATCGAAGTTTGCATCAGTAAAAGTTAAGGTGTTGTTGCCTGCCATTAATCGCTCCCATTCGGACAGTTTCTTGGATGTTGAATTGGCCGAAAAGTTTCAGGACGCCAACCGCGCGTAGAGGTCAAGGTACTGTTGAGCGGAGGCAGACCAGGAATAGTCAAGCGCCATTCCTGCCAGCATCCGCTTCTTCCAAGCCTTCTTGTTCCCGTATGCGCGAACGGCATCCTGAATCGCAGCCAACATCTCACTGCCGGAAAATCCTGGAAACTTGAACCCGGTTTCCTCGGTTACGGTGTCGTCCAAACCGCCCACCGCGCGCACCACCGGCACCGTTCCGTAGCGCATGCTGTATATCTGATTCAGCCCACACGGTTCATACTGGCTGGGCATCAGGAACAGGTCCGCACCTGCTTCAATCTTGTGAGCCAGCGCTTCATCATAGCCAGAGCGGAAGGCCACCCGGCCAGGGTAGCGAGCGGCCAGATTGCGGAATAGTTCCACATAGCGCAACTCACCAGAGCCAAGCACCACCAACGCGAGATCCTCGTGCATCAGTTCATCAGCGACCGACCCAATCAGGTCGAACCCTTTTTGTTCGGACAGCCGCGCCACGATACCAATTACTGGCGTATTCTCCAGCGCATCCGCGTCCAGCCCGACAGCCTTGAGGAGATCGCGTTTGCAGGCGACCTTTCCCGTGAGGTCGTGCACTGAGTAGTTGGCCGCGAGATAAGGGTCAAACGCAGGGTCCCACAAAGAATAGTCGGCACCGTTCAGAATGCCATGAAGCGAGTCCCGGCGGGCGCGGAGCAGGCCATCGAGCCCCCAGCCCGAAGCCGGAGTCTGTATCTCTTCCGCGTATTTGGGGCTCACCGTGGTAACCGCATCCGCGACGGCGATTCCGGTCTTCAGGTAGCTCACCTTGCCGTAGAACTCCACGGCTCCGGATTCAAACAAACGCTCGGGCAAACCGATGGCAGGCAGAATCTCACGGCCAAAGATGCCCTGGTAGGCGAGATTGTGAATGGTGAAGACACTCTTCACTGCCATGAAGTTGGGGTCCAGACGGTAGCGCTCGCGCAGGTAGAGCGGGGCAAGACCCGCCTGCCAGTCGTGGCAATGAAGTATATCGGCACGGAACAGGCGCCGGATGACTTCGCATGCCGCCACGCTTAGCGCAGCAAACCGCCGAAAGTTGTCCGGGTAGTCCGTACCACCCTCCGCATAGATGCCTTTACGGCCAAACAAACCTGGAGCATCCAGAAAAAAGTAGCGGACACCGCGATCTTCGAATGCGTACACTTGCGCAGGAATCTGGTCTAAACCGAGGACGAGCGGCATGTGATCGTAAACCCGCTGCAGTCGGTCAAGCGGAATAAACCCGTACCGTGGCATTAGCACGGCAACCTGCGCACCTCGCTGAGCAAGCGCAAGTGGTAACGCACCCAGAACATCGGCCAACCCGCCGGTCTTGGCAAAAGGCGCTACTTCGGAGCCGACCATCAAAACCCGTTGCTGCATGATGACCCTTAAGGCTAACGAACGTGTTTCAGGGTGTCAACGCAGCATCCCAGGTCCTGCCCTACCGATGAACGAATTGTCGGATAGCAAGGCTTACACGCCCTCAGTTGTTATGATGGTTTGAGACCCTGGGAGGGGTTTCTGGAATGGGACCGCTTGGATGGCAAGAAACCATGGCGATCGCCATTCTCGCTCTGTTGATCTTCGGCCCAAAGAAATTGCCGGAGTTATTCTCGCAGGCGGGAAAGGCGCTTGCGCAATTCCGCAAGGCTTCCACTGACCTGAAGGCCACGTGGGAACGGGAAATGAGTGTCATCAAAGAGGAAGGGGAGTCGCTTCGACAAGAGGCGCAGAAGGCGTATTACGACGATCAGAACACCAGTGATTCTTCGTACTACGATTCCCCATACGACGACCCCTACGCGAGCGATTATCCCGCCACAACGAGTGGTGACGCGAGTGCGGAGGTCAGCGATTCCGACGATGGCAATGCGCAAACTGAAACCAGCAACCTGAATGCATCAACGGCCAGCGATTCCGGCGAAACCGGTCAAACGAAGACCGACTCTTCTATCTCCGCGAAACGGCCAGCCCCCGAAGGCACAGTAGCTCAAGGCACTGTCGAAAAAGACAGTGAGACGGTGTAAGCTCCGCTTAGGCGTAGCAGGACACCGGGCAATCCAGGGATTCCTGCGCTCCGGCGTGGGAGTCTCCTGTTGCCTTTTGGGGTTTTGAGATCGTGTTTCCAATGAGTTGAGGGCTGAATCACCCATGCCGCAGGACGACGACAAGCAGAAACAACCTGAGACGGATCCCCAGCACGAAGGGCGGATCCCCGATTCCGAAATGGATGCCGCTCCAGAAGCGGACGGAGAAGGTGCCGATTCCGAGGAAGCTAAGGAAACCGATGCGCCCGCTGCCCCAGCGGAACCGCTTCTCTACGATGAAGATGGCAATCTTGCGGCGCCGGAAGTGGATTATCCGTCCGGCGTTGACTCCGGCACGGTAATGGTGGAACCGGGCGATACCCCGCCTTCGGACGAAGGGGTGACCGCGGTGAATCCCTATCAGGTGGAACCGTCGCCCGATGACGACCAAGCTTACCGATACGACTATTACGAGGACAGCTACGCGGACACATCCAGGGACCTCAGCACAACCGTTGACTCTGGATCGAGTGCAGTAACCGCTAGCGGTGGCGCCGTCGTTCCGCCTACCGGTGGATCTTCCGAGGACGAGGAAGACGAAGACGAGGAGGGCATGCTTCGCATGTCCTTCATGGATCATCTTGAGGAACTGCGTTCACGCCTCATCAAGATTGTGGCGGGCTTGGGCATCGCGTTCGCGGTGAGTATTGTCTTCTCCCCGGACCTATGGCTGATTGTGCAGCAACCCGCCGAAGCCGCCCTCACGGAACTGGGCGTGGATCCGCCAAACCTTACCCAAATCAAGCCGATGGAGGCCTTTAATGTGGTCTACATCAAACTGCCCCTGATTGCCTCTCTTTTCCTGGCTTCGCCATGGATTCTGTGGCAAATTTGGGGATTCATCGCACCAGGGTTGTACAAACGTGAACGCAAATGGGCCGCCCCTTTTGTGATTGTCTCAGCTGGTTTATTCATCACTGGTGGACTATTCGCCTATTTTGTGGCATTCCGGTTTGGCCTTACTTTTCTGCTTGGAATTGGTCGAGACATCAACATCACACCTCTTGTTTCGATAAACGAATACTTTGATCTTTTTGTGAATGTTGTGCTCGCCATTGCAGTCGTATTTGAATTGCCAGTTCTGATCTTTTTCCTTACCCTTCTGCGGATTGTGAGCCCTGGGTTCCTGGTGCGAAATTCCCGCTACGCGATTCTGGGAATTGTGGTACTGGCCGCAATCATCACCCCCACACCGGACGTTTTCAACCTCATGATCTTCTCCGTGCCCATGATCGTCCTGTTCTTCGTGGGCGTGCTGTTCAGCTATGTGCTGGTGCTACACCAGGAAGGAAGAAGATTCCCCTGGAAAGTGTTTTTCTGGACGTTGGCCGGGCTTGTATTGATGTTCGCGGGCATCTTAGCTGTTGCACTGTTCTATTACGATTACCAGTGGCAATGGACATGGCCGTTTCTGATACAGTAATCTTAGTTACCAGTTGACACTCCATTAAGCCGTTGCCTTCATTGCGGAGCGGAAAATTTGCGGGTAACTGAGGTGAACTTAGATATGGATCTGTATGTGGTCTTAGCCCATCTAGCGGCTGAGCGGAAACGAGTTGACGATCTAATTCACGCGCTGGAAGCCCTGCAGAATGGACATCCAGCGCAACCAGCAATTAGGGCCCAAAGCCGTCGTGGGCGTAAGTTTATGAGCGCGGAGGAGCGGCAGGAAGTCTCCCGTCGCATGCAGAGATATTGGGAAGCCAGGCGCTCTGAGCAGAATGCTGAAAAAGGCAAAGATGTAAGCTCGGGTTGACGCACGAAACATCCGCTGGTCAGCGGTCTGCGCAGACACCCATGGTATTCTGAAAGAGTGTGGGCGGCTAGCTCAGTTGGGAGAGCACCGCGTTCGCAATGCGGGGGTCGTGGGTTCGAATCCCATGCCGTCCACCAAAAGATTCCTCGCGTTTTCTTGCCTTTGAGCGAAACTCGGTCTGTGGTTTCGGAAGTACTTCCCACCCCTCTTTACCTATAGAACCCTATGGCTGTGGTAGCTGACACTCGATAATTGGTTGTCGTGGCCCTCCATCCGCACAAGGACCTGAACTCCTTGGCCTTCCTCCGAAAACGCACTGCCTAGCTTTGTCTCGAGTTCCGCCAGATGCCCTTGGCTGGTGATATAGACAGTGGCTCCATAGGTGGCCCATGAATCAATGCCGCTTAGTAGCAGAATTTTGCCTTTGGTGGATGGATGAGACCACAACGAAACCAACCCGTAGCTTTCCTGGGCACCACCCGAACCCCGGGAGGTAAAGACCTGGGAATGGCTGCCATCATCGTGGGACACTGAAAACCCTCCACTTTCCTCGTAGTTCGAGACATAGGCCCTAGGCAAATCCAAGAGATCCAACAGCGTGCGAAAGCGATGGGAGGAGACCAGGATCAGGGTCTTGCCCTGGATCTGTTCCGGCGTGAGCAGTTGCACGTTCTCGAAACCAGCGTCGATGCCCTCATAGGCAAGAAACCGGGTCAGGTGGTGAATTCCCCTCATCTCTCCCACCCCGGTGTAGGTATTTGGCACTGGAGTGAGGTAGCGCTGTAACTGCTGGCTGATTTCCCGTATGCGAGGAATTGACGCTCCTCCGGTGTCGTTGATGTTCACATCGCGGACGTACACTCCGCCGCCGTTGAAAAACTGGGGGCACCCAAAGGCAAGTTGTACCGGTAAGCTGGGGTCTAGTAATTGCCCCCAAATCCGCGGACTGGTTCGCTTCACGTCGAAAGCGGTTGTCCTTGGAGACCGAGCTTCCCTGGAGCGCTGCCCTAGAACCTCACTTGCGGCGAAGCCAGCACCGGCAGCAGCAACCCCCACCCCAAAGCCCAACAACGACCCAACAAAACGGCGCCGCGGGAGTGGCGAATCGGGAAGAAGAACCGAAATCGATGACGTTGGCGGGCCTGGCGCCACCGACTCCTCAGCAATTGCTTCACCTGTTTCAGGTTCCGTAAGCTCACGCATTTCGACTTGTGGTACGTAGCCACCCTTTGGCAAGGCGATACGAATCGGCGATTGCGCGCCTTCAGCCTGATAGTAGGCAGCCAATCGCTTTCGCAAGATGGACGCTTGCACACGAACAATGGCATCGGAACGGGGATCGTACGTTGCCCCACGACGGAAGACATCCCGCCCCAGGTTGGCCTCTTTCATCTCGTCTTCGCGTCCCTCCAGAGCGCCGATTACCAGGAATTCAAGGAAGGATCGCAGTTGGTGAGCGTGAACGAAGGACGGGCTTTGAAGGATTTCGGTGAGGTGCAAACGAATTCGCTCGGCGTTACGACCTTCTCGCAACTGAAAAGGGAAATCTGCCATTACGCTCTATCCTGTTGAAAAATAAAAACAATTAACCGTTAAGTGACCCCGAGTAACTGTCGTTGCAGGAATTTTACCGTAATACTTCCGATAAGCAAAGGTTTTCGCTGCCATCAGCGGCACGAGATCTGGTTAGTTTCTGCAAGATTTAGTTTCAGGAAGAGGGGTCGAGCATGGCCAATAACCAACTAAGTTGGCTTCGTTTTGTCATGAGTGTGCTTTGTCTGTTTAGCGTTGCGCTCATGGCCACCGCACAATCGCCGCAAGGCAGCATCATTGGAACCGTGACTGATTCCCAGGGAAGCTCCATCCCGGGAGTGGAAGTAGTTGCACGGAACCTTGGGACAAACCTGCCCTATCGTGCCACTACGGCTCAGGATGGAAGCTACACCATGTTGGCGCTGCCAATTGGTGACTATGAGGTGAGCGCTTCCGTGGCGGGCTTTAAGGCTTTCCGGCGCACAGGCGTTCGGCTTGAGGTTGCCCAGCGGCTTCGCTTGGACATTGGCCTGGAACTAGGCCAGGTGACTGAGTTGGTGGAAGTAAGGGCGGATATTGCCCGTGTGCAGACGGAAGACTCCAGCCTCGGCACTGTTGTGGAAAGCAAGCGCATCGCCGAATTGCCCCTAAACGGACGCCATGTCTTCAATCTGGTAAAGATTGTTGCTGGCGTACAGCCGCGCAGCGACGCTACAGATGGATTCGCGGAAATCAGTAACCAGGGATTCTCACAAATGCGAATCAATGGGGGTCCGGCTTACGGCAACCAGTTTTTCCTTGATGGCGCGGTGAACAGTGTCCCTGTACATAACGAAATCGCGGTTGTGCCCATGGCCGATGCGGTGGAAGAGTTCAAGGTGGAGACCAACGCCCTGAAGGCGGAGTACGGCCAAACCAGCGGCGGCGTGGTAAACGTGGTCACGAAGGGGGGAACCAACGAACTAAGGGGCTCCCTATATGAGTTCTTCCGCAACGACGCGATGGATGCACGCAATGCATTCGCGACTCAGCCCAACGCCCAGGGACGCATCAAGCAGGTACTGCGCTACAACCAGTTCGGCGGCACCGTAGGCGGCCCGGTGTTCATTCCCAAGTTCTACGATGGCCGCAATCGCACGTTCTTCTTTGCGGGCTATGAGCAATGGCGCTGGCGCTCGACGGGAAATCCACGGTTTGGAACGGTAGCCACTCAGCAGCAGCGAGATGGGGATTTCAGCGACACTCGCGACAGCCTGGGCCGCCTGATTCCCATTTACGACCCAGGCACCACAACGCCGCTGCCAACCGGCGGCTTCACCCGGACACCCTTCGCCAACAATCGGGTGCCTCAAGGGCGTTTTGACCCGCTTTCGGCTCGCGTGCTTCCGTTCATGCCGCTGCCGAACGCGACGCCTACAGACCAATTCACCTTCGCCAACAACTTCGTAGCCCTGGTGCCATCGAGTTCAGACCAAGGTGTCACGAACCTGCGCGCCGATCACCGAATCACTGACAACGACCAGTTGTTCTTCCGGTATTCGGTAACCCGCAACACCCGGCAGGATAGAGGCTGGGGTCTTGGCCCGGCTGACCCGGCCGCGCGTAACGACCAGCGCGACAATCACTCCGCCGTGGTGGGTTACACCAAGGTGTTGACACCAAATACCCTGAACGACTTCCGTATGTCCGTGGCCAGGCAGTGGCTTCCGTTTGAGCATCCCAGCTTCGACCAGAACTGGCCGCAACAATTGGGATACCCCAGCATCATTCCGCAGGACCAGTTTCCTCCAGTCTCCATTGCGGGATTGTTGCAGATTGGGAGCCCGTCATTCTCGGCTGGCGTGCGTGCCCAAAACTACGTACAGATCGCCAACGGCACCACCTTCATTCGCGGCAATCACACCATTAAGGCGGGCTTCGACCTGCGCTGGAGCCGCCTGAGCTTCATCAACCGATTCCGGCCCTCCGGCAACTTCAACTTCGCGGCGAGCCTGACGAACAACCCCGTCTCTCCTGCTGGGAACGGCTTTGGCCTTGCCTCATTCCTGCTGGGAGAGGTATCCAGCGGAGACGCCGGTTTCCGTCCGTTTTTCCAGTTCCGAGCCCTGCCCCTTGGCACCTACATTCAAGACGACTGGCGCATTACCCGGAACTTCACCCTGAACATCGGCGTGCGCTATGACATCTCCTTTGGTCCTACCGAGATTCATGACCGCCACTCCAGC
>CAZUAX010000024.1:0-34565 GCA_964618435.1 uncultured Solibacteraceae bacterium | reverse complement strand
TTTCTGTCAGAGAATGCCTTTATCCTGGGTGGCGGACTGCGTACCCGGCCCCGCAAGGGTTTTCTGGTTTGGGCCGAGGCAGGTAGCGCCATGGCCTACCTGGGTAGCCAGCGCAGCCAGACAGCCAGCTTCGTGCCGGACTATCGAGGGGGCGTATCGCACTTCCGCCTCGGCGGCCCCAGCTTACTTTCCAAAGAGCCGGGCTGGTTCGCGGAAACCATGAACGACCTGGTGTATGTTCACCGCTTCAACCGCAATACTTTGGCCATCAGTCGTAACCGGCTTGGCCGCCATTTTGGCAGTAAACAGGCCCTTGGCGGATTGCAGTTGCAGTTGTTCCTGAACCTAAATGCGAATACGGACTTTAAGCGCGAGGCCTGGGCGAACTTTGTGGAGGCCGGCCCGGGAATCCGGTTTCGGTGGGCCTGGATGCCGCCTTCGGTGTCCTTCACCTTCAGCGCCCTGCGCGGCCACCATCCCATCGCGCGGATCGATGGTCGGCCAAATAGCTACACCGATTTCCAGGCGGGGCTTTGGTATGCGCACACCCGATAACCGCTTCGCGTTTCTGGCTCCACTGCTGCTCTGCCTGCTGCTCACGGGTCCCCTGGCTGGTGAGCCGGCGTCCATCCACTACTTCCTGGGCTGCGCTTCCCCCGGCTGGGCTGCCGTCTTTGCAACCTTTGGCCTTAGTGCGGCGGCCAATCCGGAGCAGGCCGACGTGTTTGTGGCCTGTGCAGGCCCGGGCTCCTCGGAACTGCCGGCAGGCTGGCTGCGCGAAGGCAAATTGCTGGTTCTGGAAGGGGACACGCCAGCGTCTCGCGCGCTTGGGTTCGTTCCGTCAGGCAAGCCCCCGGTAGAAGTTCGTAACGTGCGCGACCAGCACCATCCCGATCTGCTGATTGTGTGGGAACAGCCTTTGTTGCTACCGAGTACCGTGCTTCCAGCGGGAGCCCGCATTCTGGCTGAGGACCGCTGGACGCAGACGCCGCTGGTGGGTTCGTTTCGTAGTGAGGCGGGAAATGTGCTCTGGTTGGCTACAGGCCCTGGGGATTCTGGCTACCAGCGTTTCCCCTACTTGGCGAGCGCACTGCGGGACAGCGGATTCGTTCCGCCGCTGCGCACCCAAAGGCTCTGGGCGTTTTTTGATTCGGCCTATCGCCAGCGCGCAGACCTCCACTATTTGGCGAAGCGATGGCGCGCCTATGGCATCGGCGCCCTGCACGTTTCGGCCTGGCAGCATTGGGAGCGTGAGCCCTCCCGCGATGATTGGCTGCGGGCGCTCATTGAGGCCTGCCATAAGCAGGGCATCCTCGTTTATGCCTGGTTCGAATTGCCACACGTGAGCGAGCGATTCTGGGCGGAACATCCGGAATGTCGCGAACAAACCGCACTTGGACAGGATGCGCATCTGGATTGGCGCAAGCTCATCAACCTGAGCGACCCTAAATGTTCCGAGCGGGTTAAGGAGCAGGCGACCTCCCTGCTGAAAGGCTTCGATTGGGATGGGGCCAACTTGGCTGAGATCTACTACGAGTCGTTGCAGGGCCCGGGGAATCCGGCCCGGTTTACGCCGATGAACCCTGCCATCCGCCGTGCCTTTCAGGCTACGCATGGCTTTGACCCGGCGGAACTGTTCCGCGATGGTTCCCCACAGCACCAGACCGTAAACACCCAGGGGTTGGGGCAGTTTCTGGAGTTCCGGCGCAGCCAGGTGAAGGAGTTGCACGCCGAGTGGCTTCGTTTTGTTGCGGAGACCACGAGGGCTGCCCATAAGCCTCTGCATCTGGTGGTGACCCAGATTGACGACCGCTTTGACACGTCGGTGCGGGATAATCTGGCCGCAGATTCCCAGGCAATCCTCGAACTGATGCACCAGCATCCCTTTACTCTTCTGGTGGAGGACCCTGCCACCATCTGGCACCTGGGGCCATCACGGTACACCCAAATCGCCAACGCCTATGCGCCGCTGACGCCCTATGCCGCGCGCATTGCCATCGACATCAACATCTTTCCGCGCTACCAGGAGGTTTACCCCACCAAGCAGCAGACGGGCATGGAGCTTTACCGCCTTGTGCATGCCGCCGCTGCCGCCTTCCCGCGTGTGGCTCTCTATTTCGAGAACACCCTTAGCCAGCAGGATCTCCCTCTGCTTGCGGCGGCGGCAGTTCCGGACACGGTGCTTCACCGGGACGGAGCCGCACTGATGGTAGAGAGCCGCCATCCGGTGGGCCTGCATTGGAACGGGCCGGCAATGGTGAATGGGCGTGACTGGGCGGCGCGAAACCGGCAAACCCTTTGGCTTCCCGCAGGACGCCACCGCGTGGAGGCCGGCGATGCGGAACCGGAATTCCTGCTGAGCCACATTTCCGCGGACCTCCGGCAGGTGCGCGGCAGCGGCCGCCATCTGGAACTGCACTATGAGAGCGCCAGCAGGGCGATTGCCACCTTTAACCTGCAGCCAAAGCAGATCTGGCTGGACGGGGAGACTTACGCCACGGAGGTCTGGAAGGCAGCCGAGGGCTACTTCGTGATGCTGCCGCCAGGCGAACATCTGGTTCGTGTGCAGGCCGTCGCACAGCAGGGCGAGTAACTGCCCCTGCTGTGGATTGGCGCTGCTGTTCCCGGATTGGCCTTAGGGCGCATGGAAACCATGCCGACGGTGGACGCAAGGCGCTTATGGCCGCAACTAAGTAGAGTGCGCCATGCGCACAGCCAGCTCGACGAAGGTCTTTACCGCCACACCGGTAGGGCCCTTAGGCATGTAGGGCTTCGCGGTTTCAAGCCAGGCCGTGCCCGCGATATCCAGGTGCGCCCAGGGGGTATCCCCAGCAAATTCCTCCAGGAATTTGGCTGCGGTACAGGCTCCACCCCAGCGTCCGCCAATATTGGCAAGGTCCGCGAAATCGCTTTTCAGGTATTCCTTGTACTCTTCGTCAAGAGGCATGGGCCAGAATCGCTCCCCTGCGGCCTTTGCGGCTTCAGAAATCTGGGCGCTAAAGGCTGCGTGATTACTGAAAAGGCCTACCTGCTCATAGCCAAGAGCAACGACAATGGCACCGGTAAGCGTGGCCGCATCCACCAGATGGGTGCAGCCCTGCTGCTTGGCATAGGTGATGGCGTCCGCAAGAATCAGGCGGCCCTCGGCGTCGGTATTCAACACCTCAATGGTCTTGCCGGAAAGTGACTTCAGGATATCTCCCGGCCGCATTGCCTTGCCGCTGGGCATGTTTTCCACAATCGGCACAAACGCGGAAATTCTGATGTTGGGGCGTAGCGCGGCAATGGCTCGCATCGCACCCAGAACGGCAGCGCCGCCGGACATGTCGTATTTCATTTTCTCCATGCCGTCAGAGGGCTTAATGGAGATACCGCCCGAATCGAAGGTGACTGCCTTGCCCACCAGACCCAGGTGGATGGGGGAGGAAACATCGTCTGGCTCATACACCATGTGGACCAGGAATGGAGGTTCCTCGCTACCCTGCGCTACGGCAAGTAGCGCACCCATTCCCAGTTCCTCCATCCGGCTGCGATAGAGGATGTCCACCTGAACCGCGGTTTCGCGCGCGAGGCCCTTGGCCCTCTCTACCAGTTCGCGAGGGGGAAGCAGGTTCCCCGGCATGTTTGCCAGGTCGCGCGCAAAGTTCTGCGCCTCGCCGAGAATCTTCCCCTTTTGCAGCGCACCCTGCAGAAGAGCAGCCCCGCCGTCCATGGCCACCCGGAAAAGCGCGAATATCTTGTCGTCCTTGTCCTGGGTTTTGAGGTGATGCACTTCAAAATCGCCAGTAACGGCGCCGCTGGCAATCTCTGAGACATTGGCCTCGTTTGCCATCAAGGCATCCAGGTAAAGCGTGGCGTCCATCAAGGACTTCTGCTTGAGGGTGCGCACCGCCGTACCCGCCAGCTTGCCTAGCAGCGCCGGGTTAAGCTTGTCGCGTTCTCCGCAGCCGATCAGAAGCACACGCGGCGTGCGCAGTCCGTAAACACGGTGAAGCAGCAGGACTTCCAGCGCCTTACCCTTGAACTCGCCGGTGCGGTAGAGCTCGCGGATCAGGCCGCCACTCACCCGGTCCACCTCGTCGAGGCCACTGGAGTGCAGGTCGTTGGACCCTTTTTTCACCTCGAAGGCGGGCAGCACCAGAACAGCGCCCTGGATCTCTGGCACTCTTGCGTCGATAAGCTCAAGATTCATACCTGCTCCTCATTCTAAACGCCTATTCCTCATCACAAACAATAGCGCAGGGAGAGCAGGAATCGAAGGGATTGCTGGTACTGGAAGCGCCTAGCGGTATTTATCTCGGACAGCGCGAATGGCCTGGCGGGCTTCTTCCTGAGCGCTGCGATTGCGCTCTGCCTCGCGTTTGTCATGGAGTTGCTTGCCTTTGGCTACGCATACCTCCACTTTCACCTTGCCATTTTTCAGGTAGAGCTTTGTGGGGATGAGCGAGAGCCCCTTCTCACGGGTGATGGCTAGCAATTTTTCGATTTCCGCCCGGTGTAGCAGCAGCTTTCTTTCGCGTCCCGGCATGTGGTTCATGATGTTGCCGTGCGAGTATTCACTGATGTGTGCGTTCACCAGCCAGGCTTCGCCCCCTTGCACTCGGGCGTAGGCTTCGCGCAGTTGCACTTTTCCAGCCCGCGCGGCCTTCACCTCTGTGCCGGTGAGCACCAGGCCGGCTTCGAAGCTATCGAGCAGGTGATAGTCATGTCGCGCCTTGCGATTCTCGCTCAGCAACTTGTTGAAGCTTTTCTGTTCTGCCACGGTGTTGGTGGGGAACGCCACGTCCGCCCGGGCTAAATGAAGCCTTTGGGCTGGCAGGCTGCCGGAGCAGCGATGCGCCGGCCAAGCCGGGCTGGAAACTTTCCCTGCACGGGTTGCGCCGGGTAAGCGTCATTCTCTTCGGACGAAAACGTTTCCCCTGTCTCTTCATGAGTTTAGCACGGGGCAGGGGGAGCAGAGCGGCGCGATGCATGCATAACACTCGATATTTCAAGCACTTAGCCTTCTGTCTTGGCGTTCTGGCGCTATTGCTTGCGGGAACGGATTCCCTGGAGGCCCGTACGCGGAAGGGCGACCGATTCTTCAAGGACGCCCGTGCCGCGGAAACGGAGCGCAAATACCTTGAGGCCTACGACCTCTACCGGCAGGCGCTGGACGAGGACCCCGGTGATGCCCGATACCAGCTGGCTTTTGAGCGCAGCCGCTTCCGCGCCGCGCAGGAGCATCTGAAGCAAGGCCAGCAACTGCGCCGCGAGCGCCAGTATGCCGAGGCGTTGGTGGCCCTTGAGCGCGCCCTAGGCCTGGATCCCTCATTGGACATTGCCCGCCAGGAGATGAAAGAGATTCAAGAGTTGGTGGAAAAGGAAAAGGCTCGCGCGGAAGGCGGCGAAGCTGCCAGCGAGGATGCCGCACAGACAGAAGAGGAACTGGCCGAGGAACGCCGACAGCAGGTGCTCGCCAGCCTGCAGGGTCCGCCAGAGTTGCGACCGATTTCACGGAAGCCCATCAATCTGGTGATCAACAACCAGACGCCCAAGGTGATTTTTGAGACGATTGGCAAACTGGCTGGAATCAATGTGTTGTTTGACCCGGCATTTCTGCAGGCAGCGGGCACCACTCGCCGTGACGTGCAACTGGTGAACGCATCGCTGGAGCAGTCACTGGAATATGCCTGCCTGCTGACCAAAGCATTCTGGAAACCTGTTACGGACAACGCGATTTTCATTGCCGCTGACGACCCCAACAAGCGCCGCGAGTACACAGACTGGGTGGTGAAGGTGTTCTATTTGCGCAATGTGAACGGCGCACAGGAACTCACTGAGGTGGCAAACAACATCCGGCAGGTGACCAACTCGCGATTCCTATTCCCTGTTCCCTCGCAGAACGCTCTGGTGGTGCGTGCGGAAAAAGACCAGGTGCTGCTGATTGAGAAACTGGTGAATGATCTCGACAAAGCAAAGCCAGAGGTAGTTCTGGATGTGATGGTGTTTGAGGCGAGCCGGAACAAGACGCGGAATCTGGTGGCCAGCCTGGTGAGCGGCACTACGAACGGATTGAGCATTCCGATTGGCTTCACGCCGCGGAGCACACTGGCCCTGCCCACTGGCACCGACTCAGACAATGGCTCCTCGGGCAGTACCAGCAACAGCATCCGGCTGGGGAACATTACCCAGCTCAGCACAAATGATTTCTCAGTCAGTCTTCCCGGGGCGGTCTTCACGGCCTTGATGTCGGATAGCGACACGCGGCTGGTGCAGAACCCGCAGTTGCGCGCACTGGATGGGATGGAGGCAACGCTGAATGTGGGAAGCCAGGTGCCGATTGCGCAGGGCGCATTTAGCTCCGGTATCGGTGGCGGCGCCGGGGGCTTGCCCTTCGCCAACACGCAGTTCAACTTTCAACAAGTGGGCACGCAGTTGGTGATGACGCCCCGCGTGATGGGCGAGAACGACGTCTACCTGAAGCTGAAGATCACGATTTCCAGCGTACTGGAACGGATTGATGTGGGCGGCGTACAGCAGCCTGTGATCGGCAATCGGGAAGTGTCCCATGAGGTGCGGCTCCGCGCCGGCGAGATAAACCTGATTGGCGGACTGCTCTCCACCGACGATTCCAGGAGCCTTTCCGGAACGGCTGGGCTGGCAAACATTCCCATCCTGGGCAGGCTGTTCAGTGGAGAGACCATCACCCGTCGCGATCAGGATGTGTTCATCGCGCTTGTGCCAAGAATTATTCGTAAGTTTGAGGTGAGTGCCGAAAATTCGAGGATGATCTCCGCGGGAACCGACCAGATCATCAAGCTCTCGTACGCCACCGCTGGCGAGGCGGAAGCTGGAAGCAGCGCGGCGGCGGGAGATGCTGGTGGCAGCGGCGGCACCGTCGTGCCAGTAGCCCCGGTTACTCCGGTTGCTCCTGGAGTGGTAATGCCTGGCGGCACACAACCCGCGCAACCTGCCGGGCCGGAGATGATCGAACAGGTGGGTGCGCCGCCCGCGCCTCCGGAATCGATGAGCGGAAGGGCATCTTCCGCAGTGAGTACGGGAAGGGGTGCCAGCGCACGGGATGGGCGCGGCGCCAGCACCCCGGGCCAGCAGTCCGGACGTGGGGCGACACCGAATGTAGTGGCGGGCCAGGAAGTAGGGCTTCCGGAAGTGGCCCGCATGGGAAGCAGACGAGGGATTGCACCAAGCGGCAGTCCACAGGCGCGATTCAGCCCTCCAGGATTGGTCGTGCAGCCGGGAGGCTTGTTCTCTTTGGCGCTCGATACCCAAGCATTTGCGGATCTAAAGGAATGCAGCTTCCAAGTAACCTTCCCGACCAGTGTTCTGCGCCTTCGCGAGGTAAGGCAGGGTTCGCTGCTGACAGTGCAGGGCGAACGCTACACCCTGGAAACGAAGGCGGACGAGGATGGAGCCAGCCGGGTGACCATCACCCTGAAAGAAGGGCAGGAGGCAGTCTCCGGCAACGGATCGCTGGTAGTTTTTCAGTTTGAGGCCGTGGCCTCCGGAACCGCCTCCATCCAACTGGAGGACTTCAACCCTCGAAACGTGGAAGGGGTGTCCATCCTGCAATCGGCTCCTTCCGCGAGCATCCGAGTGCCGTAGTTTTTTGGAATTTTAAGCCATGACGCGAACGGTCACAAACACGCGCAAGCGCCAGTCCCAGCGGGGGCTCACGCTGGTAGAGCTGATTGTGGCCTTCACCATTCTGAGTTTGCTCACGGCCATGGCGGTGCCTTTGGCGCGCTATCGCGTGCAGCGAGAGAAAGAACGGCAACTGCGACAGTCTCTCCTTGAGATGCGAACGGCGATCGACCGCTACAAGGATATGGCAGACCAGGGTACGCTGGGTCGGATTGAGCAACAAACGTTCGGCTACCCGGAGAGCCTCGACCAATTGGTGGAAGGGGTGGAGTTGCCCGACAAGACCAAGCTGCGCTTTCTGCGGCGTATTCCCGTGGACCCCATGACGCGCAGCCGCGACTGGGGCGTACGCAGCATGCAGGATGACCCTACATCCCTAAGCTGGGGTGGGCAGAATGTGTTCGACGTCTACACCAAGAGTTACGACAGAGCGCCGGACGGGACGCCTTATTCGGAGTGGTGATGCCATGACCAAGCCCTTTTCGCATCCCCGCCACCCGAGCACGCGCCGCGGTTTCACGTTGATTGAACTGTTGATTGTGATGACGGTGCTGACCATCATCATCTCGATGGCGGTTCCCATCTATCAGCGCACCGTACTGCGCGCGAACGAAGCCGTCCTGAAGCAGAATTTGTTCACCATGCGTACGGTGATTGACGAATACACCTACGACAAGCAGAGAGCGCCACAATCGCTGCAGGATCTGGTGAATGAAGGCTACCTGCGAGCCATTCCGGTGGACCCCATTGTGGGTACGCGCACCGATTGGGTGGTGGTTTTTGAAGACGCAGTGGCGGCGGTGGATCAAACCTCTCCCGGCATCTTCGATGTGAAGAGCAGCGCCAAGGACGTCAGCCTGGAGGGGACTCCCTACAACGAGTGGTGATGGCTGGCTGAGCGACGCGGATAAGCTACCGCGCGGGCAGCATGTTGCGGATTGCCGCAATGCGCCACGCCCCGCCTTCACGGACGCACACGAAGGTGCTCCACATTCGGCGCGCAGGGCGGTTGGCACTGCCCGCAATTTCGTAGCGCGCATTGGCAACAGCCACATCGGCACTCAGGAATGACACCGTTTCCACGGCAATGGTGCGATTACCAGGATTGTTCCGGGAACTCGCGAGCATTCCCTTAACGAGCGCGGCCCTCCCGCGCCGCCATTCGCCAGAGGAAACCAGTTGATCCGCCTGCTCAGTGAACAGGTTGTCAAGCATTGCGGCGTCTTCGCCCTCGCGCGCCGCGGAATAGCGATCCACAAGGGCTTTCACTGCTGCCTCCTGCGAGGCGGAGTTGCTTTGGGCGCAGGCGCTAAAGGCAAACAGGAGAGCGACTGGCAGTAAAACCAGCAACCGGGGGAAAAGGTAGAGCATCGGGGGTCCTCCGGGTTCCAGTGTACTCTGGCGGCAAGCCGAGGCAGGTGCATTCAGCGGCAGTTCGTGAAGTCCGAAGCGCAACGCGACGCCTGCATTTAACTGACCGCCAAATCCACTAGCCCGCCAAATCCACTAGCCCGCCAAATCCATAGACACTTCGTCCAGGCGCAGGAACTCCTGCACGTGGGGGTGCTCGAACGCATAAAGTTCCTGGAGCGTCCCGTTGAAGACCACACCACCATCGTGAAGGAAGACAACCCGGTCAGCCACCTTGTTCATGAGGTCGAGATCGTGGGTAACGACCACCGAGGTGAGATTCAACTGGGTCTTCAGCCGCAGCATCAGTGTCCCTAGGTGGTCAGACATGATGGGGTCCACCATGGTGGTTGGTTCATCGTAGAGGATGCAGGCTGGCTGGGCGGCAAGGGCACGGGCGATGGCTACCGCGCGCTTATAGCCGGTGGAGATATCCGCGGGGTAGAGGTCCAGAGCGTCTTCGAGATCCACCAGGCGAAGAAGGCCGCGAACGACATCCATTTTGTTGCTTTGGTCGTAGTCCTCGCGGAGTTCCAGCGAGAAAAGGATGTTTTCGCCGATAGTAAGCGAATCGAATAGGGCTCCAGACTGGAAGACCATGGTGACGCGTTTGCGCACGTCGCGCCACTGGTTCTCAGTGAAATCCGTCACATCCTGGTATCCGACGATGATCCGGCCCTCGTCCGGCTTCATGAAGCCCATGATGTGCTGGAGCGATACGCTCTTTCCTACGCCGGATCGGCCAATGATGACGACAGTCTCCCCGTTATCCACGTGAAAGCTCACGTCGACCAAAATGGGGCGGTCAAACGTCTTGTATACGTGTCGAAATTCCAGGTAGTGCTTGAAGGGTTCCGCCATGGTGGTTGTGCGCTGCGCCAGAGGGCGCTCATCCCCGGGGAGTTACACCCCTTATTGTGCCCTGTTCCCGACCGGATTCCCAAACGCAGGTTGAATACACAGGCGTCAATCCCGCGCAGGGGGAAGGGAATTCAAACGGAGCGCGGCCAAGTATTCCTGCATCGTGTTGAGATTACGGAGGCTATCGGTGTCGTCCACGGGAACAATCTGTGCAGTGAGCGAGGAAACGAAGCGGTGCATGGAGGGGGCTCGCCGCTCGCCTTCCAGCGCAGCATCCGGGCCGCTGGCCGCCAAAAGATTCTGCAAACGCCCGGCGATCCGCTTATGGTAGAGGGCGCAGAGCGGGTGCAGTTGCCCACCCGCGGTACGCGGAATTACCGCATCACAACCCTCGCCGCCGCCAGCTGCGGCGACCTCTATCAGCCGGCGGAGCAAATCCACCGTAACGAACGGGGTATCGCAGGACAGAACCAGACGCCACGGATCCTCCGGTTGCTGAAGGACAGTGAGCAATCCCCCCAGCGGGCCGAGACCTGGAATGGCATCTCTCAAGCGAGGAATCTCATTCACCGTAACGGGAAGGTCTCCAACCAGGAAGACCTTCCCACACACGGCCTGCAAGACAATGCAGAGATGCTCGGCCAGCGTGGGATGTTCGGCCAGTGTGGGATGCTCCCCCAACGCCGGGTCTTCGGGTCCAAGAGCTTGCCTGCCTGGGTACCATGGCAGCAAAGCCTTCGGACGCCGCATGCGACTGCTTGCTCCACCGGTCATGAGGAAGCCCAAAACCATTCCAATCGCATGGTAGCATTGGGGTTGCGAGGAATTTGCTTGGGGCTGCGCAGAATCGCTGATAGAGTGGAAGGAAACAACTTGTTGAGAATCTGTTTGATTCTTGGCGGGTTGCTTTTGTTTCTGACAGCCGGTGCCGTGAAGGCAGCGGTTCCAGAGCGTCCGGCTCCATCACGCAAGGTAACCACCGTAGGCGTAGACCCGGAAACAGGGCGTTTGGTGCGGGTGCGCCCCAGCGCCATTACGGAATCTGGAACAGTGAAGAAATCCATGCGCACCCCGGCGGCAATCCGGAAGAGCGTGGCGAAGGCGCAGGAAACAGCCAGGCAGACGCCCGATGTGGATTCCAAAGAAATCCAGGGCATGATTGACGATACGGCAAAGCGTCACGGAGTGGACCCGGCATTGGTGCACTCTGTAGTGCGCGTGGAAAGCAACTACCAGCAGAAGGCGATTTCTCCCAAAGGGGCACAGGGCTTGATGCAGTTGATTCCGGCAACAGCGCATCGCTACGGGGTAGCGAATCCCTTTGATCCCAGCCAGAATCTGGAGGGGGGCGTTCGCTATCTGAAGTATCTGACCGAACGATTTGACGGTGATTTGCGACTGGCCTTAGCCGCCTACAACGCGGGCGAGGGAGCCGTAGACCGGCATCGGGGAATTCCGCCATTCCAGGAAACCAGGCAATACGTCACCAAGGTAACGCGCGAATTGCAGACTCGCGGAGTGGCTATGCCGGTATTGGCCGAATTGCAGCCGGTGAAGGACGAGGGGGATGCCTTGTCTGCGCAACAGCAGGAATTGAGGCCGCGGCAAGCGCCGCTGCGTGTCTACACCGATGCCGAAGGCCGGTTGTATATCGAAACGGTGAGTGTTCCGTAAGCGCTGGTGTTGCTTGCGCAGCGCGACGCAGAGAAGGCGACAGCGAGACGATGCCGGAACGGCTGCACATCCCGCCACGCCTGAGGCAGCTAGCCTCCCTGCTCGTGGTGTGCCTACTCTCCCTCCTAGCGGTTGCCACACCACTGCACGCCACCGGACTCCAGGAAATTCGCTATTGGAGCCTTGGTGAAGTTACCCGGGTGGTAGTGCAGTTTGACGGGGAATTTTCTTACAAATGGAACCGTCTGGAAGGTCCGCCTCGCGCTTTCTTTGATCTGCCAAACGTAGACCTGTCGATGGTCCGGAATGCTCGCGACCGAGGTCGTATTCGATACATCGAAGTGAACGACCAGATACTGAGGCAGATTCGCTATGCCGAGAATAGCCCAGGCGCGGCGAGGGTGGTGCTGGACCTGAATGAAAGCTGTGAAATCAGCACATCGCAACTGGCTAACCCCGCGAGGCTGGTGATTGAGCTGCGCAGCAGGAATGGCGCACGACCGGGGGTGGAGGTGAGCCGCAGAGGTGTGGTGGACCAGGTAAGCCCCGCCGTGAATGAGTCCATCGCGGACAACAGCAATCCACCCGCCGTTGCGGTGACTGCGCCAGCCAGCAGTGAGCCGTCTCCGCGCCAAACTACGGAAGCGGCGCCGTTACCCGTTCCGCCGAGGGAGATCACTCCGGCACAGGTGGCAACGATTGCTACCAATCAGACGCTGGCGAATGCGGCTACGCCGACCTCGGCCGAAGCTCCGGCCTCGGCCCAGCCGATTGTCACGCCGCGACCACAACCGGATCTCTCGCAGGCGCAGGCAAGTCCGGCGACGCCAGTGCCGGCAGCGCGAAGCGCAGTCAGTGGCCAGCCGGTAGAGGAAGCTCAGTCCGCGGTACCCGAAACGGGACCGGAAACAGCGCTTGCCAAGCCAGCCACGCGCACCGCGAACGGGCGGCAGAGTCTGGTGCGCGCTCTAGGTTTGAAGATCGGCAGAGTGGTGATTGACCCGGGCCACGGAGGCAAAGACCATGGCACCACTGGGGTAAGTGGACTGAAAGAAAAGGACTTAGTGCTGGATGTTTCCAAGCGCCTGGCCGAACTGGTTCGCGAGCGGCTGGGCAGCGAGGTGGTTCTGACACGGGAAGACGACACGTTCATCTCCTTGGAGGAACGCACGGAGATTGCCAATCGCAACCGCGCCGACATCTTCATTTCGGTACATGCCAATTCGTCGCCGTACAAGCTGGCCCGAGGCTCAGAGACGTTTTTTCTGAATTTCACCAGTTCCCGCGAAGCGATGGACGTGGCCGCGCGAGAGAACGCCAGTTCCCAACGCTCGGTGGCGGAATTGCAGGACATCGTGCGCAAGATTGCCTTGAAGGACAAGCGCGACGAGAGTGAAGACTTTGCCGCGCGCATCCAAACGGCGCTGTATCGTGCTCAGCGAACGGCGGGGATGGCGCAGAAAAATCGCGGGGTGAAATCGGCTCCATTCATCGTGCTGGTGGGCGCGGAGATGCCGTCGATTTTGGTGGAAATTGGCTTCCTCAGCAATGCGAAGGAGGAAGCGGCGCTGAAGACTCCGGAATACCGACAGAAGATTGCCGAGGCTCTGCTAAAGGGCCTGGAGACTTACATGGAATCCCTCAGCCATTTTGAGGGAAGTGAGCGCACAGCGATGCGCGAGTAGCGACCTTTGTGCTGACCAGGCAAGCCCTGACAGACGTTAGGGCGCTTCCATGGGGCGCAGGCTGGCGACATAGAGGTCAACGGGGAGCGCGGAGACGCGGTTGCGACCCTGCCGCTTGGATTCGTAAAGGGCCTCATCCGCGGCGCGCAGCAGCATTTCCAGGGAGTGATCCGCCCCTGCAATGGAGGCGGTGCATCCAAGGCTGATGGTGACTGGAACCACGGAATTGCCGTGCGGTATAGGGCGTGAGGCAAGTGCCAAGCGCAGCCTCTCAGCGGCATTGATGGACTCATCGAACCCACACTGAGGGAGCACGGCGATGAACTCTTCGCCGCCGAAACGCCCGATGGAGTCGCGGGGACGCAAGGCCGATTGCAGCGCCTTTACGGTTTCCAGGAGGACATGATCGCCGAAGATGTGGCCGTAAGTGTCATTGATGTCTTTGAAGTGATCGAGGTCTGCGAGGATGACGCCTACGGGCTGGCCGGAGGCCTTGGCCGCGCGCAGTTCCGCATCCAGACGGTGAAAGATGGTTCGCCGATTCCAGAGGTGAGTGAGCGGATCGCGCATCGCTTCCTCGCGAAGGGCTTCCTGGGCTTTCACCAATTCTTCCTGAAGATGCAGGATTCGCTTGCCCGCGCGGATTCGGGCGGCCAGTTCATCCAGGATGTAGGGCTTGGCCAAATAGTCATCGGCGCCAGCGTCCATCCCCTCGATGATGCTTTCCTTATCCTTACGGGCAGTGAGCAGAATGATGTAGGTGTAGAGTTTCGCGCTCTGGTCGCGGATAAGGCGTGACAGTTGAGGGCCGGAGTAGCCCGGCATCATCCAATCGAGAATGGCGAGGATCGGGCCATCCTCCTGCTGCAAGAGGCGCCACGCAGATTCCCCATCGCGGGCGCTCAAGACCTGGTAACCCCATTTTGACAGGGTCACTTCTAGCAACCGCAATTGGACGATATCGTCTTCCGCTACCAGAACCTTCATGCTCTACCTGCTCTCAGAACGGCCCGGAGGACTACGGAATATCAGCGAACTTCCGTAGCAAAGATCCTCGGGCATGCAAAACCCAATGACAGTATCTGATTCTTCCTTCCTGGTTCGCGGCAAGATACTTTGCCAGATCCCCAGATCAGGGTCTGCCTTATCGTAAACGGAATCGCAGCAGTTCTGGAAATGTTTGGAGTACCCACAGGACTTTCGTGCCTTGTGCACGGCAAAAATCAGGCACTTGGGTGAGGAATTCTCCTTTTCTTCGTCATACAGGTACCGGTCTATGCATTGCCCATACCCAACTATCGGCACGTACGGGTGCTGCCATTAGCGGGATGTAGGCGGCTGATTCGATCGTCAAGGCCGACTCAGAGATCGCTTCAGGACAGCGGAGAATCCGGCGAAGAGGGAATGATGACTTTTTCGGAGAGTTTCGCACCCGAAACCAAGCGCCGGGCATCCGAATGAATTGAGCCAAGCGGCCAATTCATGAATGGTGGCCCCTATGGGCGTGATCGCAGACCGGATTCGCAGTTTTTTTTATTGGGAGCGCAGCTTTTGCTTTCGTTAGCATTGTGACAGTGCTACGCTTTTAGGAATACAGGAGTAAATTATCCACTACCCTGAAGGAACTGCTCAATGATCTACAGCCGATCTTCCGAGTACGCGATCCGTGCGTTTGTGCACCTCGCCCAGATTTCGGATAGCCGCTACGTGATGGTGAAGAACATCGCAGAACAGGAAGAGATTCCATCTCACTTCCTGGCGAAGATCCTCCAGCAGTTGGCGCGCAAAGGATTACTGCGCTCCAGCAAAGGACCCACCGGAGGCTTCAGCCTCCGGCAGCCACCAGAGGACATCACGCTATTTTCGATTGTCGAGGCCTTGGACGGCATGGGCGACTACGAAAAGTGCATCAGCGGACTGGCCGAGTGTAACGACGACGCGCCGTGTGGCATGCACGATTCGTGGAAAGACCTCCGATTGCGTATATTGGATTATTTGGAGGGGACTTCCATCGCAGATCTGGCGCGGGCACTGGAAGAGAAGCGGAAGCTTCTCGAAAAGCCTCGCAAGACCCGCAAGGCAGCCGCCCGTAAGAACTAGTACGCCAGCCTGATTTACAGGCCAAGCGCGCACAAAAGGAGCCTTCGATGAGCAGTTCGGTACTCGTCCCGATGGTGGTCGAGCAGACCTCCCGTGGAGAGCGGGCGTTTGACATTTACTCCCGTCTCCTGAAGGAGAACATCATCTTTCTGGGGACGCCGATCGATGATCAGGTAGCGAACCTGATCATCGCGCAACTTCTGTTCCTGGCCGCGGAAGACCCCCAACGTGATATTTCGCTGTATATCAATTCCCCCGGGGGCAGTATCACCGCGGGCTTGGCGATTCTGGACACGATGCGATTCGTAGAGCCGGATATCGTTACTATCTGCGTTGGTCAGGCTGCGTCCATGGGAGCGGTGCTTCTGGCCGCCGGCACGAAGGGAAAGCGCTACAGCTTGCCGCACTCCCGTATCTTGATCCATCAGCCCTCCATGAGCGGGCTGGCCGGACAGGCAGCCGATATTGACATTTACGCCAAAGAAATCCTGCGGATGCGGGTTATCCTGAACGAGATTCTGGCGGAATCCACCGGGCAGACCGTAGAACGTATCTCTCGCGACGTCGACCGTGACTACATCATGGAAGCAGAGCAAGCGATGGAATACGGGATGATTGATCGCGTGATTAGTTCTCGCGACGCCGCCGCCCTCCCTCGATAGTCCGTGTGTTGTTTACCTCGCGCCGGACGGCCTTTGGTGGCCGTCCGGCTTTTCAACTGAACGAGCCTTGCCGTTCCCGGGCAACTTCAACACCCCTTGATTTTCAAACTGGAGTGCCTTGCCATAGCTGTTTTTCCTTAGCGATGTCCCTCCAAAGCTTACGCCACGGCAGCATAGCGCCTGGAATCTATCTGCCCCAGTGATGCCATACAAGCCCGCCACGCGATTGCACGAGCCACTGGATTCCTACCCCACGGGCTTGCCAGCGAGATGTCCTTTTCCCGCATGGAGCGTGAAAGTTGGATATCAGGGAAGTTGGGAGTGCCTGGGCCGGAAGCCTCATACCGGGCGGTTCGCCGGCAATGGCCCCATGAAGAAGCTACGACGCGGCCCCATTTGCCATCACCCCTGTCAGCGCATTGCCATTACCAGGCTGGGGCGCAGCAGGAAGGGCGGAACCAGGCCGCAGATGTTGGAGAGCGGCAGCACCTCGTCGCTGAGCTGGATTCCCAGGGTATCTCGGAGAAAGTCGCGGCGGGCATTGCAGCGAGCAGCGCAATCCGGGAAACGGTTGGCGATCTCCTCGCGGAGCGTTGCGTCTGCTATGGCGTAGCCATCTTCCATGCGTGAGGAGAAATAGCGCTTCGACGAGGGGATGATGTCGCTCTGGAAGACCATGCCGGAGGCGACGGGGATGGGGGATTCGGCATAGACGGGGGAACTGAGCCATTCGTCGTAATGAATGAGATGGCCGGGGTTGAGATAAACGCCGAAGGTGTCGAAGGGCAGCATGGTCTGCACGAGACGGTAGAGTTCGCCGCCGGTGACGCCCAGCCGCAGATGCTTGAGCCAGGCAACCATTGCCGCGAAGTAGGGCTTTGCAAAGGCGTCGACGTAGTCACGGGTCTCTGCCGGGAGATCTGCCTCGTTTTCCGCAACCCAGCCGGCGCGGCAGATGTTGCTGCCCCAGTAGGCGATGTTTGCTGACCAGGGATAGCCTTTCTGGACCACGTCGCCGCGCGGGCTGGCGAGGCTAATGCGGTTGGGGCCGGTTTTACACGTCATGTGGCAGTTGAGGGGAGTGCCGTCGTAGCGGGCTTGTTCAAGCAACTGGTGGTCCGAGATGCCCTCGCGCAAGGCAAAGTGAACGCGACGCATGGCTTCCGAGGCCTTCCAGTTGTTGAGTTCGAAGAAGGCAATTTCCCAAGCGGAGCAGCGGGCGCGAAGGCCGTATTCGGCGTGCATGAAAAGATCCGTGGCGCAGACGACCTGGGAGGATCCAGCGATAAGGCGCAGGGTATCCACGAGATAGCACGGAAGGTCAATACGGGCGGGGTCTCCGTAATACTTGTAGCCTACGCAGCCCACCATGCTGGCTTTGCTGATGCCCTCAGAGCGGAAAATATCGTCCAGGGGGCGGTACTTGTCCCTAGGCTGATCGAGCAGGGAAAAGGGCTGGTAGCGTTCCGTGCGCAACCTGCCCGCCACGAACAGAGGACTGATGGGGAGATAGCTTTCGCATTCATTGCCGACGACTAGCAGCGGGTCTCCGTCGAGTGCCAGAATACACATGGCTTCTTCGAAGCGGGGATCGAGGTTGGTGAGCCAGGTTAGGCTGGCGAAGTGCTCGCGGTCTCCGAACACGATGAGGTGGGAGAGGCCGCGGGAGCGCATGGCGTGGCGGGTGCGAGTAATGCGGGCATTGAGTTCATCGAGTTCGATGGGAGATGCGATAGGCGTAGGGAGAAATTGTGGCCAATCGATCTCCAAGAGATGCACGTCCTTCGCCGAGGGAAGACTGGGAAACTCCATGAGTGGATCATATCCACATTTCCTATGACGTGGAGCGCAAATTGAGGACTACGTTGCCTCTGGCGCTGCGCGCGCGGTGGCTGGGACGCCCACGGGAGGCGCTCTGGGTGGAGGATATCTCCACGGGGCAACCACTAGCCGCGTAAAGGGGGGAGCCGTGCCTCGATCGAGGCGCGACGGGGCTCCAGCCAATCCGGCAATTTGAGTGATTCGCCGAGATGATCCGGGGCCTCGTCTGCGGCGAAGCCGGGAGGGTCGGTGGCGATTTCGTAGAGAACGCCACCGGGTTCCCGGAAATAGATCGAGCGAAAGTAATTGCGATCAAGGACAGGCGTCACATCCAGGCCGAATTCGCGCACCTTCTCACGCCATTGCAACTGTTCTTGTTCGTCGCGGGCACGAAAGGCAACGTGATGGATGGTGCCCGCGCCGGATCGTCCGCGGACCAGCATGTCGGGCTGGCAGAGGAGGTCGACGAACGAGCCAGGGTGACCGGCGGAGGATGCCTGGAAGCGAAAGCGGTCTCCAGCCTGGCCGACGAAGTGGTAGCCAAACACCTCAGTTAAGAGGAGGGCGGAACGCTCATAGCCAGCAACGCACAGAGAAACGCCATGGAAGCCAGTGATCGCCGCTTCCGCGGGAATCTGTGGCGGCAGGGCGCGCTTGTCCGCCGCACCTGGGGACGCATCCTGCTGCTCAATGATTTCGAGCGGGAGGCCGTCGTGATCCTTGAAACGCAGCACAAGGTCACCGAAGCGATTGGTGGGTGCCTCGAATTCGATTGCCAGATCCGCAAAGCGTCCCATCCAGAAGTCGATGGCGCCTGGGGCGACGCGGAAGGATGTGGCCATGGTCATGCCAGTGCCGGCGCGTCCGGGGTGTGCGCCTTGCCAGGGAAAGAAGGTCAGAATGCTCCCGGGGCTGCCGTTGGGATCACCGTAATAGAGATGGTAGGTGCCGGGATCGTCAAAGTTGACGGTCTGCTTGACGAGGCGAAGGCCAAGCACCCCTTCGTAGAAGCGCAGGTTTTCCTTAGGGCCAGAGGCGATGCCCGTGACGTGATGGATGCCAGTGACGTGAGGAGTGCCAGTGATTCCCGTGGTGATGGTGGTTTCCATGATGATGGGATTCCGCGTGTGGATAGCATTGCGCCGTGGGTGCAGGCTGGGCGCCGTTGCCCTTAGGGAATGAGATGCATGGCGCCGGGCAAGCGATGCGGCTAGGGTCTTTCCGCGTTCAAACCGCATAGTGAACGGCCGATGAGCAGTATTGATGGCC
Source organism: uncultured Solibacteraceae bacterium (assembly GCA_964618435.1). GTDB lineage: Bacteria > Acidobacteriota > Terriglobia > Bryobacterales > Bryobacteraceae > JACTMJ01. The sequence goes on along the minus strand of CAZUAX010000024.1, from coordinate 15,439 downwards.
GGAAGGACCATGCAGCCCTGAAGCCGGTAGTAGCAAGGCAGCGGGTGTCGGCGAGCCTGCGTATGCGACTGATTCTTACTCACGGCGTAGCGTCCCTGGACGAACTGGCTGCGGCACTAGGCCGTCCCGAGGCCACATTGGATGTTGTGGAGGCGGCCGATGCGGAGCAGGTGCACATGCAGATTGCCGAGGGCCACCTGAATGTGGTTCTGATCCCGGCATCTGGCAACGTTGCGGCGTTGCGCGATGCGTTGAGCGCCGCCACTCCGGAGGAGCGTCCGCTGGTGCTGGTGGTGGACGCACGCGGAACTGCTGAAACACCTGACAGCAAAGGACCGCGACAGACCAACGAGGGCGGCGGAGCGCCCACGCGGGATATTGGCAGACTGCCGGCGCGTGCGATGGATTGGATGGAGGAGACGGCGCAGGAACAGGCAGCGGGACAAGTTCCGTGCGTCGGTGGCGAAGAAGAAATGAACCTGCGGCAGTGGCTGGATGCGCTAGCCGCGGTGACAGAGGGCGCGCTGCTGCGGGTGGAATCGGGGCGCTGTGTGGCGCTGGACGCCGCGTTCCCGGCAAAGCTTGGGTTTCGGCCGAAGTTGGCCGAGGGTGTCAGGATTGGGCACGGATTCGCCGCGGAGGACCAGCGCGCGTTGCTGTCCTGGTTAAACAAGAGCCTGGCCAAGCGGGCGGCTGGGCTGGTGCCCTTCGCGAATCCGCAACCGCCGAACTGCCTGCTTGTGAGTATGCTGGGGAACCATTCGTACCAAAGCGTGGTGCTGGAAATGGTCCCATGCACCGGAGCGCCCATTAGCAGCCGCATACTGCTGGTGAGCCAAGCCCAGCAGGCAGAGACGGCCTCTTGCGCCGTCCCTGCCGTGGGCGATCTGGCTGACCCGGAGACGGGGCTTCCCGGGCTGGAATCGTTTCTGGAGGCGGTGCGGTTGGCCGCGGGGCGCGGACGCCGGGATGGGCAGGAATGTGCCGTGCTGGCGTGTCGGCTGGATGGAATTGACCGAATTGAGCGAAAGATGGGTGCGGATGCGGCAGCCACTGCTTTGCAGACGGTGGCAACGAGGCTGCGCAGAGCGGGTGGAGAGGTGGAGTCAATGGCGCGGCTGGGGCCGCACGAGTTTGGATTTGTCTTTGTGTCTTCAGACCCCTTAAGCGTGATCGAGCAGCAGATCCTTCGGTTTCAGGGAGCGGTGAATTCCCCACTGACGGGAGGGGATGACCCGATGTCGGTAACACTGCGCTTTGGGGTGAGCGAGAGTTCGGCAAGCTTCAGGCGGCCGCGCGCCCTGGTTCGGCGCGCACGTACGCGAGCGGCGGCATCCCTGCTGTTGGACAATGCTCTGCCAAGTGGGCCGGGAAGGCGCGAAGGTGTGGTGAGGGCAGGGGTGGTTCCCTTGGAGAGGGAGATCGAACGGGCTTGCCAGGAAGGAGAGTTTGCGATCTTCTTGCAGCCCATTATCCAACTACGGACGTTCCAGGTAAGGGGCGCCGAGGTGCTGATTCGGTGGCAGCATCCAGTGCGCGGTTTGCTTGCGCCCGCACATTTCCTGCCCATGGCGGAGAGTTCCGGGCAGGTATCGCAAATAGGCCAGTGGGTGCTGCGCGAAGTGTGTGCGCAGGCCAGCCATTGGGGGCGTTTGTTTCAGGACCGGGCGCGATTCGCCGTGAACGTTTCTCCGGTGGAACTGCATGACGACCGCTTCCTGGCCACGACGCTGGGTATCCTGGGCAAGCATACGCTTGGTAACGCAGAGGTGGAACTGGAGATAACCGAAACGGCGGTGCTGGCGAGTGAGCGAAAGACGGCGGAAGTCGTGGAATGCCTGCGCCGACAGGGGGTGAGGGTAGCTCTGGATGACTTTGGAGTAGGCTACTCCTCGCTCTCCCACCTGCGCGAGATTCCCTTTTCGAAGCTAAAGATTGACCGTACGTTCGTGCATGGTTCCACGGCTAGCCATCGCTGCCGGACGATTGTCCGCAGTATGGTGGAGTTGGGCCGGGGGCTGCGGGTGGAGGTGAATGCCGAGGGCGTGGAGACGGCCGAGCAATTGCGATTCCTGTATGAAGCGGGCTGTGACGAGGTGCAAGGGTATCTGTTTGCAAGGCCGATGGCTCCGCACCGCTTTGAAAGCTGGGTAGCGGGATACCAGGGAAAGGCGCTGGCGGCGTTCAACGAGCTTCAGACAGGGGAGGAATCGTCGAATATTCTGCCTTTTGCCCGGGGTCGCTCGCATAGCTAATGGGATGCCCCTAGCGGAAATAATGGCCCATGAGGGTTTGGGTAAGTCCATTCCTGGGGAACTACTTGCCGATGCAGAATGTGTTGAAGATCCGGTTGAGAATGTCGTCGGCGGTGGTGGCCCCGGTAAGGGCATCGAGGGCGCGGAGACTGGTGTAGAGATCCAGCAGCAGCATCTCGTGGGGAAGCCGGGCAAGTTCCGCATCCATACCTTGGGCGAGGGCATCTGCCGCTTCCCGTAGCAGCGTGGCCTGACGCGCGTTGGTAATGAGACTCTGCTGCAGGGGGATGCCGTCCTCGGGAGCGACCTTGGCGACGATGGCCTCGCGGAGCGCATCGATGCCCGTGCCCGAGGCGGCGGAAACGGGGAGCAGGAGGCAGGGGTGCTGCGCCTGCGGCGGCAAATCGCATTTATTTCCAACCACCACATGGGGGCCTGCCTGTTGGACGAGCGCGAGCAATTCGTGGTCGTCGGGCTTTAGGGGTTCCGAGAGGTCCAGCACAATGAGGGTGAGGTCGGCATCGGCGATGGCGGCATAGCTGCGTTCAATGCCGAGGCTTTCTACGCGATCGTCGGAGGCGCGGATTCCGGCGGTATCCATCAGCCGGACGGGCAATCCACCAATGGCGGCGCGCTCGCTAACGACATCCCGGGTTGTGCCTGGGATTTCCGTAACGATGGCGCGCTCCTGCTGTAGCAGCGCGTTGAAAAGGCTACTCTTGCCCACATTGGGGCGACCAACAATGGCCAGTTGAATGCCCTCCTGCACAAGGCGGCCAAAGGAGTAAGAGTCTGCAAGCCGCCGCAGGGAATCGTGCGGGGAGGAGAGAGCCGGCAGGATGATGCTGGGGCCGGGAATGTCGATTTCGCTGGTGGCGTCCTCGGCGAAGTCGATGCCCGCTTCGAGTTGGGCGATGAGGGCGAGTAACTGTTCCTTGACCGGCCGGAGTTGACGGGCAAGGGAACCGTCCGCTTGCTGGCAGGCGATTTTGGCCTGGTAGAGGGTGGTGGACTCGATAAGATCGCGAACCGCCTCCGCACGGGGCAGGTCGATGCGGCCGTTGGCAAACGCGCGAAGGGTGAACTCGCCGGGACCGGCGAGGCGAGCGCCCGCGGCAAGGGCCGCTTCCACGCAGAAGCGCAGGACAACCGGAGAGCCATGGCAGGCAAACTCGACGACGTGGTCGCCTGTATAGGAGTGCGGAGCAACAAACCAGGTAACGAGAACCTGGTCAACGGTTTGGCCGTCCGTATCGCGCAACGCGGCCAGGGTGGCGCAGCGAGGCTGCCAGGGTGGCGGGACAGGCTGGCCGGACAGCCTAGCCGCAATGGCGGGAGCCTCAGAGCCGGAGATACGGACGACGCCCAGCCCGCTTCGTCCAGGAGGCGTTGCAAGGGCAACGATGGTATCGCGCAGGTTCACCGGAGCGTTAGCCGCGCGGACCGCGAGGGCCACGCCGTGGAGGGCGGTTGCCACGGCCGCCGTCTCTGCCGCCGTCACGGCGGGAAGGCCCACTTTCCGGGCGTTCGCCACGAGCAAAGAAGGGGCCTGGGGGTGGAGGCGGCGCTTCAGGAGTTTTCATCGCTGCCGGGTAGATGACTACATAGCGACCATGCGGGCTGGATGCGCTTTCTGACCGGACGTCATCGCGGTTTCGAAGGGCAATGTGCAGCACACGGCGCTCCCGGCTGTTTAGGGGGTTGAATGCGAATGGCTTTTTCGATTCCACAACACGATCCGCGGCGGTGATTGCGGTGAGGCGCAACTCACGCATTCGGAGGAAACGATAGCCGTTGCAATCAAACGCAATACGGGCGTGATGATCGCTTGGCACACGCATGGTTTCGAGGGTGAGCATTTCCAGAGCCAGCAGGAGTTCTCCCTTGTTGGCCAGGAGCAGATCGATATCCTCGCCGGAGAAATCAACCATCAGGTCTGGTCGATCGAAATCCGGGTCGTGGTGCTTGGGCGGCGCCACGGTGAACTCGAGTTGGAAGTTGGCGTTCTGAATGATGGACTGTAAGAACGTGCGAATGCGCTCGCCGTGCTCAGCTTCCGTGTAGATCACGGTTTGCGGGTTGGTGTCCTGTGCTTTTGGCATGGGGCGGTGATTCCTGGTGCTGCGACGTGATGCAGAGGTTACTTGCGCCGCTTGATGACTTTTTTCTCCACAACCACAGGCACGAGCGCCGTGTTGTCAGTGAACTTGTTGATAAACAGTTGCTGCACGATGCCAACCAGGTTGCTGGTAAGCCAATATAATACCAATCCGCTGGATGCCCACCAGAAAATGACACCAAAGACGAGAGGCATGGTGTTCATCATCATCTTCTGGGTGGGGTCAGTGGATGGACTAGGTGTAAGCCTCTGCATGAAGATCTGCGAAACCACCATGGTGAGCGGCAGAATGCGGATGGCAAACGACTCCGGCCGGGACAGGTCGTCCACCCATAACCAGGTTGCACCGCGCAGTTCAATGGCAACGCTCAGCACCTGATAGAAGGCGAAGAAGAACGGAATCTGCAGCAGCATGGGAACGCAGCCGGCAGCGGGATTGACGTTGTTCTTCTGGTAGAGCTCCATTACTTCCTGGTTCTGCTGCTGCTTGCGGGGGTCGCGCAGGCTAATGCCTTTGTACCGGTCGTTGATGGCCTGGATTTGCGGCTGGAGGGCCTGCATTTTCTTCATGCTCTTCATGCTGGTGATCTTGAGGGGTAGCATGACGAAGTTGATGGCAACGGTGAGCAACACAATGGCCCAGCCGAAGTTGTGCAGGTGGTTGTCCGCGAGCCAGTTGAGCGAGAAGAAGAGAGGTTCGGCGATGAAGAAGAACCAGCCGAAGTCCACAAGCGTGGAGAGATTCGGGTGCACCGTCTTGAGGATGTCGATGTTCTTGGGGCCAAGGAAGAGGCTGAAATCGTTGACACCGGCACCGCCGATGGCCATGCCGACGTAGGCGATCTCCGCTTCGTCGCCATTGAAGGGGACGGAGTCAGAATACACGTCGAATTCGACGGTTGCCCGCTCGGTAGGCAGGAACATAGCGGCGAAGTACTTGTCTTGCAGACCAGCGAAGCTATAGACACCGGGAATGGGCAGCGGTGCGTCCTCGGCATCTCCGGCGGTGCGGGTTTCCAACTTGCCGCGCGGCTGGTCGTAGAAGGCCGCAGTTTGGAAATTCTGGCGGTCATCGACGCTGGAATCGCCAAATCCGCCGCGCCACACCAATTGGTGGGGAACGGGAGACTGGCCGTTGAGCACTTCTGAGCGCACTTGTGCGCGGTAGTTGGTACCTTCGATCTCGAAGCTCTTGCGGAATGTCCAGGCTCCATCGGAGAGCACGAATTCGATGCGGCGCCCATTCTCACTGACGGTGGCCTGGTAAAGCTCCTTGTTGGGGTCAAGGGGGGCTTTCTGGCCGCGGAGTTGGATGGAGAATGGTTCGCCAACCTTTTCGAAGGCGGCCTGATTTACCAGTTCGAGAGGGGACCCATCCGTGCTTTTGTGGTCCTTGATGGTCCAACTGCGGACAACGGCTCCCTTGTTACTAAAGAGGACCTTTACCAGAGGCGTGTCGATGCTGAACGTTTCTTCGGTTTCCGCGCGGCGCACTTCCGCAGGGGCGGAGTCCGCCGCTTCGATGGAGGGCTTCACTGGCGATGGGGCGGCGGCAGGAGATTCCGCCGGGGAATCCGAAGGAGTTTCCACGGGACCCGCTACAGATTCCGACATTGGGGCCGCAGTTTCCTCCGGGGGAGGCGAAAACACGCGGAACAAATACTGGCTGCCGATGAGCACGGCGCCCATCAGAATGAGAGCCAGCAGCATACGGCGTTCCACGGAAATCTCGCCGGGGGGAGTTCCTGGAGGTCGATTGGGATTTGGCCCGGATGGAATTTCTGGCATCAGTGGTCTCTACTATCGATTTGGAGTGGGGGACGACGCGGCATGGCAGCGAGGCTCCTTAGGCGGAGGCACAGGGTCCAGGCCGCCTTTACAAAAGGGCTGGCAACGCGCAAGGCGCTTCAAACCCAACCAGACACCGCTGGTTGCGCCATGCACTTCCACCGCTTCCCGCATGTACTCGGAGCAAGTGGGGTGAAAGCGACAGGCGCTGGGCAGCAGCGGAGAAAGGAAGCGCTTATAGCCAACCAGCGTCATGATGATGAGGCGGCGCATCGGTCTAACACCTGTCCTACTTCAGCAAGCACCTCGGCGAATGGTAGTTCGCCCGCGATGCGTCGCGGATTGAACACGAGGCTCCATCCGACGGGCAGACGCTCAAGGGAGATGCGAACAGCTTCCCGAACGCGGCGGCGGATGCGATTGCGCCGGTTGGCCTTGCCCAGCGCACGCGGGGTAGTGAATCCTGCCCGCGTGGGCGCGGCATCTGCCCGGTAAAGGCAGAAGGCCACGAAACCACGTTTGCTGATTTTTCGGCCGGTTTCATAGACCAGCCGGAATTCCTTGCGTTTGCGGATCCTGCGATCAGTGCCGAAGGATGCGTCCTGGCCGGATGTCAAAGTCAAAGCGTTCGCTGATGACAGACTAGTGCGAACGTTGCACGGCGCGCTCATCGCTGACGGTGAGCTTCCAGCGGCCACGCGCGCGTCTCCGGGCAAGAACCGCCCGCCCGTTCTTTGTTGCCATGCGAGCGCGAAAACCATGGGTTTTGGCGCGCTTGCGATTATTCGGCTGAAATGTCCGTTTCGGCATTATTCCCTCGCTGGAGCCGGCTCGTTAGCCGGAATCGACAAATGTGCAGTTGAGCTCCCGCGTAAGAAGAAATCCGCAGGGCGACAGAATTTCATTTTATCCTGTTTTGCGGAAGGGGGCAAAGAGGAACAGGAATCACCAAGCGCAAAGGCCTACCCAAGGTGGGCGCGGGTGAGCCGGAAAAGGAGGGAGCCGGGAACGTGTCCGGCGAAGCGCTCCCCAAGACCAGAGCGCAATGCGGCTCGAAAAATCGAAGATACAAGGAATGGGCGGTGAAGCAGTTTGGCACAGTCCCGCAGATAGGAAGACACCGGTGTGCCGGTGGCGGCAGCGCGACCAGCAAGGGTGCCGCTGAGCAGGGCGTTAAACATTCCGGTGCCGGTAAACGGGTCAACGAAGCCAAGGGCATCGCCGGCCGGATAGACCATGCTCTGGGGATGGGTGTGGAAGCGATTGCCATAAACGAGGGGGCCGACGGAGAGCCAGTCCATCTGGCGGGAGAGGGGTTGGATGCGCTCCGCCAGTGCGGGACTGCGGCGGCATAGTGAGTCGTAATCGAAGCCATGCGCCTTGAGTACGGATTCCGGACCGAGGCCGCAGACATTGGTAATTCCGTTTTCGGCGGGATTCACGCCCACATAGCAGCCATCGAAAAAGAAGAGTTCGATGGAGTCGCTAACGGGGCCACGGTGGTGGGCCTTAAACCCGAAGGTGCGGTTTCCTTTGGGAGCGGCGTCCTTGCGGCCGTGCGCAAGGATGGTGGGACCCTCGGGAGGGGGCGCCGATTCCGCATGCCACTCTGCTCCGGCATCCATGGCGCGTTGCATCAGCCAGGTGTCGAGGGCGAAGCGGCTGACGCCCCAGCAGGTTTCGGGCAGCGCGAAATGAAAGGACTTGCGCGGGAAGTGGAGGGCGAGGCGGGTCATGGGGGCGGGATGGAGGGCCTGAAACGCGTGCCACTGGCCGAGGTCGAGCAGGACGGCCTCGACGCCGCTTGAGAGAAACTCGCCACAGACCTTGTGGCGGGGGAAGCGGGACTTTTCGTAGACGCGGATGAGATCCGCGCCCGCCTGGCGGGCAGCCAGCGCGGCGGCGCATCCGGCGAGGGCTCCTCCGTGGATGTTGACCGTTTGCGGCATTGGGGTACCGGCTCTGCTAGTCAGCGGAAAGCAGAAGGACCTCGGGACGCAAGCCCGCTTCATCAAGAATGCAGCTTGCGCATTGCACCTGGTAAGCGGGAACAGCGCGGCGGGCAGCGGCAGGAAGGGTCTCCGGGTCGTCGGCCTTGTGGTAGGCGGCCAGGGCCAGCCTGGGTTTCCAGGTACGTAGGGTTTCGGCAGCGCCCTCCAGAGCGGGCACCTCCGCGCCCTCGATATCCATCTTGATGTAGTCCACCCGAGGAAGGCCGAGGTCCTTTACCAGGGTGTCGATGCGGGTGAGGGGGACAGTATCTCCGGCAAGCGCACCAGGCTGCTGCATCACCACGGTATCGGCAGCGGAGTTCTCGTCCATCTGCCGCAGGACGAGCGTATCTTCCTTGTTCCAAACGCCTTTGGGGAAAATTAGCACACGACCAGCGGCAATTTCAGGGGCAAAATTACGACGGAGACATTCCACGTTGCGGGGAGATGGCTCGATTGCAATCACCTTGGCCGCGCCACGCGCCAGCGCCTGATGGGTGAAGGAGCCAACATGGGCGCCGCAATCGAGCACGATGTCACCCTCACGGATGCCCCACTCGCCCCCAGTGTGATAGATATCCCGGAGTTGCTCGGCAAGGTTGAAGGGCAGAATCCAGCGATTGCCTGCGGGGATCCAGAAATTCCGGGGCGCAAGGCCATGGCCCTGCGGCAGGTCCCAACGTTCATAGGCGGCGTCCCGTTCCCCGAGGGTGAGCTTGTCGATGAAGGTGTCCTTGGCGACAACCTGTTGCCGGGCTTCGGTGGGGGTCACCCAGGCCAGGGCTAGTGAACAGTGGGGGCTGTTGCCACTGATAGACAGCCAAGCGGCAGCGCTCTGCTGAGGGTAGATCACCCGCACAACAACAACACCTGCCACAATCAACAGCAGCAACGCCAACAAACTCTTCTTCACAAGGCTGAGGATAGCACCCGCGCGAGCTAAATGCCTTCCTTAGGGATGGTTACCGACAGGCGGAACCATGGGTGATGGACGCGAACGCGGGCCTGGGGGAGATTCTCTTTATGGAGAAGCGAGCGCATCTCATGCGCGGTAAAGGCTGCCTGCACCGAACGTTGGCCGTCGTCGACCGTCAACCAATGCCAGCCAAATAGCGGCTTGGTGTGGCGGAGGAAGTGATAGGCAAGAGGGTTACGCAACAGATCCACCGCCACCACGCCATGGCTCGAAACCCGGAGCATTTCGCGGAGAGCCACGCCGAGTGCCTCCTCCGGCAGATGGTGCAAGAAAAACGTGGAAATCACGATTGGGACGCTACCGGTGGAGAAGGGGAGTTGGAGCGCGTCAGCCGCTACCCTGGGGCCCGCGCCGAGGCCAAGAAGATCAGAGCGCAGGTCGGTGCTGATTACTTCTGCTTCGGGGAGCGCGCGGCTGAGCCAGCGGGCGGTGAGGGTGGAACCGGCTGCAACATCCAGGATTCGGATGCCATCTAGAGTTGGGGCCACTCGCCGGAGCTGTGCGCGGAGAATGCGAAATCCGCCAAAGAGGCGGTTGATGCGGGCCATGTCGCGGAGATTATCTTGTGCCTCAACGGCGGGGACGGTGTCGAGTAACTCTGTTTCCATGACGCGATGAGACTGGTAGGGAGGTGGGGATAGTGGCGCTGGGAAGGGGGGAGAGCTCTGTGGCATGGGCCTCTATCGTAGCGAAGTTTGGGGGTATGAACGGTTTCCGGGCGGCAAGCCGACGATGAATACCCAGCATATCCATCTCCAACTGCCGCCCGGTTCGCCTGGAGTTTCCGGTTCCCTGCTCAAACTGAGCACACAACCGGCTCCGGGCTCACAGCGGCCTGCGGGGGGGGCTTAGTGGCCAACCCCGATATTCAGGCCGTCAACTCAACAAACTCTACGTCGCAACAGTGCTGAAAGGTCGAAACGGTGCCGAAAGCTCCGTGATTACCGCCTTTCGCGCTATTGCTTTGCGACGTGGTCAAAGAACTGGCCATTGGGAAGCAAGGTATCCTTGCCATCGGATTCCAGCACGGTGTGTGTGGCGGTGATGGCAACCAGGGTTCCTTGCTGGCCGGCCACTTCCAGCGGCTTGCCGACCTCAACGATCTTTCGCACATAAAAGCCCGCGGCAATGTTGCGGACAATATCGCGCGTTCCCAGTCCGAAGGACAGGCCGAAGGCGAGCGCGGCGCCACCCAATACCAGAGTAGTGACGATACGCACGATTTCCGTATCAATCCTTAGCTGCGCGATGGCCATCATGGCGCAGACAAAGAGTATGCCGACGGAAACGAATTTGCCCAATGCTGGAGCAAAATCGAGTCCGGCGCTCTCAGCGGACTGGGCCACCGTTTGGCCCGCGAACTGGCCCACCGTGCTACCCAGCAGCAGTAGCAGCATAGCGGCAACAATGTTCGGCAGATAGCCAAAGAAGGAATCGATGGCATTGCCAATAGCCACTAACCCGAGCGCTTCAACGGCTGTTTGCGCCAGCAGGAGAAGCACCAGGAAGTAGACGAGGCGCGGAATGAGAACGGTTAACTGCTGCCGGATGCCCAGACGCTGGAAGGCCTGGTCAATGCCAGCCTTGCCAACTAACTGATCGAACCTTACCTTGGTGAGGAGGTACCCAAGTACGCGCTCAATTAACTTAGCCACTAAAAGCGCGCCCACCAGGAGCACAAGGCCTACCAAAACTTTGGGTGTGGCCACAACGACGGTGTCCACCAGGTTCATGAAGGCTTGCAGCAGTTTATCCCTTATTTCCAACGGTCTGGCCCCTTTCCAAAGCTTTCAGGCAGGTATCGCAAAACGCGCAGCAACTCCGCCAGCACACTGCCTGGCATACGCCAGCCAAAGGAGGTGAGTTGCGCCACCGTGGTGCGGCGGTGAATGGAACGGCGAACGCGTCCGACAAATTCGTCAGAAGCGGGGTCCTCGATATCTACCAGAAGTTGGCGCAGCCCGTCGGTTTCCTCATCTGAGGTTGATGGATTGGCATTGTCTGGCTGGTCAGGCATGGTCTGCCGGAGTATCCCTTCGCTGTTCCTCTTGTCCGTCTGGTTCTCAAGACCTGTCCGGGTGCGATAAGGGCGATATCAAAAGTACCGCCGTCACGCGTTTTCCTTCAGGTAGAGTGCACGAAACTGCTCACGCGCGCGTTTGATGCGCATCTTGGTGGCGGAAAGACCGATGCCCAGATTGCTGGCAATTTCGTTGTAACTCAGTTCATCCATGTCCCGCATGACGAGTGCGATGCGCAAGGCGGGAGACATTTCCCGAAGCACTGCATCGATCCGCTGGCGATCCGCTGCCTCTTCCAGCAGTCTGTTGGCGTCGGGGGCACTTCGCAACTGCTCATGATCCTCGGGAAGCTCTTCATCCAGTACTACGGGCTGACGGAACTTCTCGCGCTTGAGGTGGTTCAGGCAATGATTCACCTTAATGCGCTGCAGCCAATGCCGGAAGGAAGAACGTCCTTCGAACGATTGCAATGCGAAATAGGCCTTTACGAATACTTCCTGCGCAAGATCTTCTGAAGCATTGCCATCTTTGGTGAGATAACGGCAATCCGCCAGAATACGCCCCTGATAACGCTTCACCAGTTCTTCGAATGCACGGAGGTCACCTTCACGCGCATTGAACGCAAGCTCCATTAACTCAAGATCCACATTATTATCTTTGTCTTTGGTATCCACCATTCCTCGCCTTCGGGCGATATTGATCTTCTCATGAAAGTGGACATCACCAGGACACCGGAAGTCACATGGATCGCAACGAGAAAAAGAGTTTTTTCATCATCGACTGAAATGCCGCGAGTTCCCTGCGCGTAATCGCCGGGCGGAGATTGCCATAACGGAAGTGACTTGCGGACAATGAAGAGTGTCGTAGAGATGAGGCAGAGAGTGTCAGGCAGCGCGCACGGCCTGCTGGAACATTCGGGCGGATTGGTTTGCGAGGCGGATTTCGCCTGGGCCCATCCGGTTCGCATTGCAGGTATCTGCATCGCAAATAACTAAAGAGGAAATCATGGAACAAATCATGGGGTTGAAATGCGCTTTGACGCGTGCGACCAGAGCATTCATGTGGTGCGGAATCGTTTTGCTTTTTGCACAGCCCGTGCTGGCGGATGAAGTGCTGATGAAAAATGGGGACCGGGTGAGTGGGGAGATCGTAAAGAAGGATGGCGACACGCTAACCATCAAGAGCGTGCATTTTGGCACCATTACCCTCCCATGGGCGGAGATCGAAAGTGTGAAGGCCGAGAATCCCTTGAATGTTGTGCTTGTGGATGGCGAGACGCTGAAAGCAACACTTCAAGGAAATGCGGGCAATGTGCAGGTGGCCGCCCCCGGAGACACGCGTACGGTGCCGCAGACGGACGTTGCGGCGCTTCGCAACGATTCGGAACAGGCCACGTATGAGCGCTTTCTGCGGCCAGGACTGTGGGACCTTTGGACCGTTACCGGCAGCCTGAATATCGCAGGGGCCCGGGGCAACGCGGAGACCTTGACCGTGACTACGCCATTTACGTTTGCGCGCGTGAGCAGCAGCAGCAAGAGCACAGCGTATTTCAATTCCATTCGCTCGTCCGCCCGCCTGGTGGGCCAGGACGGCAGCCAGCAGACGGCGGAGGCCATCCGTGGTGGTTGGGCCTACAATCGCAATCTGGGGAGCCGGATGTTCTTGAACTCCTTCAACGACTACGAGTACGACAAGTTTCAGTCTCTTGATCTGCGCGTGGTTCTTGGTGGCGGCGCGGGCTACCATCTGTGGCGTGGTGAGCGGGGCAGGCTGGACCTGCAAGGCGGTGCGGCGTGGAACCGTGAGAAGTTCGACCCGGCACCGGACCCTGTATTTGTGCGGAACTCGGCGGAAGCCTACTGGGGCAATGATTTTCAGTACAAGATGAATTCGCGCACCACCATCACGCAGGGCTTCCGGATGTTTAACAATCTCTCGAATGGAGGCGAATACCGTTTGAACTTCGACGCCGGGGCAACCACGAATTTAACCAAATGGCTGACGTGGACGGTAGCATTGAGCGATCGCTATCTCAGCAATCCGGTGCCTGGCAGAAGAGCGAACGACGTGCTCTACACGACAGGGCTGGGCTTCACCTTTAGCCGGTAGGGAAAGAGTCCCCGGCTCCGGCGCTGCCCGGTACAATGGAAAGACGGGCTTCCGGGAACTAGCATTGGCAGACGCAAAACGCATTCAGGTAATTGGAGGAGGACTGGCAGGCTGTGAGGCAGCTTGGCAGGCCGCGCAGGCAGGCTGCGAAGTGTACCTGACGGAGATGCGTCCACTGGTGCAAACCCCTGCGCACCGCACGGCGGACTTCGGTGAACTTGTATGTAGTAACTCGCTGAAGAGTGACGCGCCGAATAGCGCACCCTGGCAATTGAAGCAGGAGATGCGCCGATTGGGCAGTTTGTTGATGCAGGCGGCAGACCGGGCGCGGGTCCCCGGGGGAAACGCACTCACTGTGGACCGGGAGCGTTTCAGTGCCGAGATTCAGGAAGCACTTGAGGCTCACCCGCGGATCCGTATTGAGCGTGAAGAGGTGCGTGCAGTGCCCGAAAGCGGCGTGGTGGTATTGGCGACAGGGCCACTTACCAGCGATGCGCTGGCATCGTCGATCGCGGCACTGACGGGAAGCGATCGCCTCTACTTCTATGATTCGATCAGCCCCATCGTATGGGCAGACTCCGTGAACACGGACGTGGCGTTTCGAGCCAATCGCTACGACAAGGGTTTGGACGATAGCGCCGATTACATCAATTGCCCACTCAACAAAGACGAATACAACGCGTTTGTAGACGCGCTGCTGGACGCACAGCAGTATAGTCCGCACATTCCGGATGATATTCCTTACTTTGAGAGCTGCCTGCCGATAGAGGAAATCGCCCGTCGCGGGCGGGACACGCTGCGTTTCGGACCCATGAAACCGGTGGGTTTGACAGACCCGCGCACTGGGCGCTGGCCCTACGCTGCGGTGCAACTGCGGCAGGAGAATGCCCGCGCGGACAGCTATAACCTGGTGGGGTTTCAGAATTACCTGCGCTATGGAGAGCAGCAGCGGATTTTCCGGATGATCCCCGGGCTGGAGAACGCTGAGTTTGTGCGTTACGGGCAAATCCATCGCAATACGTATGTGAATGCGCCCAGTCTGCTGAACGCCACACTGCAACTGATCGCGCATCCTCGTGTATTTTTTGCGGGACAGATTTGCGGGGTGGAGGGCTATGTGGAATCCATTGCCACGGGGCTGATGGCCGGCCAGCATGCCGCCGCGGTTGCCAGCGGGCAGGAGCCCCGGGCTTACCCGCGCGAATCGGCTTTAGGGTCGCTGTGCCACTACATGACCCATGCGGATCCTTCCCGGTATCAGCCCGCAAACATCACGTTTGATCTGTTGCCAGCCTTGGATGAGGAGCAGCGGAAACGGTTCCGCAAAGACCGCAAGGCGCGCCATGCCGAGGTGTGCCGGATTGCCGGGGAGGCGCTCACCGCCTGGCTTGGTGAATGCGAACGTTCCAGCGAGGCGGTGCAGGAGGTTCTGCCATGAGCCGTGCGAACCATATGTTCAAACGGTATCGGTACCTGGCTCGACCGGACTACACGCATCCCGTTCTCGAGATTCCGGAGGATTATCGCCAACGGATAGTCGAGACGCTTACCGTGCTCTACGGCCAGGAGAAGGCCCTGCGGTGTGCCGACGAAGTCTTCCGCATCCTGCAGGTGCATGCGGCGCACAAGCCACCCGAGTTGCGCGAGGAAGATGCTTCCTTTGATGTGAATCGCCGATTCACTGAGCGGGACGTGGTGGCCATCACTTACGGAGATTTGATTCATAGCCCAGGGAAACAGCCACTGATTGCATTGCGCGAGATCTTCGAAGAAGTCTTTAGCGGCACGTTCAATACGGTACATCTCCTCCCCTTCTATCCGTATTCATCGGACCGCGGTTTCAGCGTGGTGAACTACACGGAGGTGGACCCCAAACTGGGTACGTGGGATGACATTGCCAGCATGGGCGACTTCATGCGGCTGATGTTTGACGGGGTGGTGAACCACGTTTCGGCGCAGAGCCGCTGGTTTCAGGAATTCCTGAACGGTAACCCCGCCTACGAGAACTTCTTCATCAGCTTTTCCACGACGGAGTCCATCAGCCCGGACCACCTTCGGCTGATTCTGCGCCCGCGCACCAGCAGTTTGCTGACGCCTTTCCATACGTTACGAGGCGTGAAGCATGTATGGACAACCTTCAGTCCGGACCAGGTGGACCTGAACTATCGGAATGAGCGCGT
>CAZUAX010000023.1:30261-37043 GCA_964618435.1 uncultured Solibacteraceae bacterium | reverse complement strand
TACAACTGGTGTATCGGCTGTCGCTACTGCATGGCGGCATGCCCCTACGATGCACGCAGATTCAACTGGACGGACCCCGTAGTTCCCGAGGAGGAGCTCAACCCAAACCAGCACTACCTGGGCAATCGGATGCGGAAGAAGGGCGTAGTGGAAAAGTGCACGTTCTGCATCCAGCGTAGCCGCAGCGGGCAGAGTCCCGCCTGCGTGGAAGCCTGTCCCACGGGGGCACGCATCTTCGGAAACCTGCTGGACCCTGACAGCGAAATCCGCTGGGTTCTGAAGAACAAAAAGGTTTTCCGCTTGAAGGAAGACCTGGGTACCGAACCGAAGTTCTGGTATTTCATGGACTAGCCGGGAGACCGATACGATGGTCACACAGCCCATTACCACTGAACCGGGATTTGAAAACCCCTCACGCCTGCGGATCCCGTTTGCAGCCCTGCGCGAGTTCTTCTTCGACGCATTGGATGAGGTGACGCATGGAAGCCGGAGCTATCACATCTGGATGGCCACCCTTACTTTCGTCATGTGTTGTGCCGCCTATGCCTACAGTTCGCAGTTGATGCAGGGCTTAGGCGTGACGGGAATGCACGATCACGTAAGTTGGGGTTTGTATATCTCGAACTTCACCTTTCTGGTTGGCGTAGCCGCGGCTGCCGTGGTGCTTGTGCTGCCCACCTATGTGTTGCACGATGTGGCGTTCAAGAAGGCCGTGCTGATTGGTGAGGCGATGGCCGTTGCTGCGGTGGTGATGGCCATCGGTTTTGTTGTGGTGGACGTGGGCGGTCCAGCAAGGCTGTGGCATGTGACACCGATGATTGGGGTATTCAACTGGCCGCAATCCTTGCTGGCATGGGATATCGTGGTGCTGAACGTCTACCTGGTGATCAACATCAGCGTCCCTTTCTACATCCTGTTCAGCCACTATCGTGACCGGGAGCCGGACTCGCGCGTGTATGTTCCCGCCATGCTGATGTCGATTCTTTGGGCAGTGTCCTTGCATCTGGTGACGGCATTTCTGTTTGCGGGACTGGCCGCGCGACCACACTGGAACAATGCCCTGATGGGGCCGCGTTTTCTGGCGACGGCCTTTACCGCCGGACCCGCACTGATGATCCTGGTGCTACAGGTAATTTCCCGGCAGACGGACTATAAGATTCGGCCGGAGACCATCCACAAGATGGCGCTGGTGGTTACCGTGGCAGCGCAGATAACGGTGGTGATGACGATCTCAGAGATGTTCAAAGAGTTCTACTTCCCCACGCACCACAGCCTCAGTTCGCAGTATTTGTTCTTTGGATTGCACGGACACCACGCGCTGCGAGCGTGGATCTGGACAGCGATTGCCATCATCGTGGTGGCCACGGCAATACTCTCAGTTCACCGGTTGCGACGGAACGCTTGGACACTGAACCTGGCCTGCGTGCTGCTGTTTTTCGGTATTCTCATCGAGAAAGGTCTTGGTACGGTGGTTCCAGGGTTCATCCCAGAGAACTGGGGAAACATTCATGAGTACGTGCCGACGGGTACGGAATTGATGGTGACGGCGGGTATCTGGGCCGGAGGTGCATTCCTATTCACGATCCTGGCCAAGGTGGGTGTGGCGGTGGAATTGGGCGAACTCCGCGTGAGCCCGGAGAATGACTAGCGGAAGCGATGCTCCGCGACAAGAGAGGCGATGGCTTGATGAAGTTGCGTGTGCATGGAAACTCGATACGGCTGCGATTGCGGCGGTCCGAAGTGGAACGATTCGGGCAGGACGGCCTGCTGGAAGAATCACTGACCATTGGCGCTGGGAAACTTGGCTACAAGCTGGTTAGGACTGACGTGGATTCGGTACAGGCGGATTTTGAATCCGGAGTGGTCTGCATCTATTTGCCAGCGGCGGAGGCGGATGCCTGGGTGAGTGGAAACGAAGTGGGCATCTACGCAAAAACTTCTACCGTGGATGTAATTCTCGAAAAGGAATTTCGGCGGACATCGCAGAAGTCAGAGTTCGACGAAGACCTCTATCCCAATCCTCGTGCCGGGAAGCATCTTCAACAGATCGATGGGTGACATTGCAGCATGGCTTTGCGGCTTTCCGGTTTGGTTGCGTGAGGGCATCACGCGGTGACAAGATAGTTGCCGAATGGGGAAGGATTACGCATGAAACGAAGCTCTCTTTGGATTGCCCTGATTGCCTTGCTGGCACTGGTGAGTGTGAGCGTAGCTCAGCCGCAGCGCCCGCCGCGTACCAAGAAGCGGGTGATGGCAGTGGGAATGACAGTGGGTTTCTACCACGATTCCACGACAGAGGCTCTGGTGACGGTGGAGAAACTGGGGCGCGAGAGCGGATTGTGGGACACCTACATCTACACCGACATCGAAGCCATCACCAAGATCAAGCAGAAGGGCAATAAGAAGAACCTCGACGATTTCGATGCTATCTTCTTTATGACTACTGGCGAACTGCCGTTCACTGAGGAACAGAAGAAGTCCTTCCTGGCATTCATTCACGACGAGGGCAAGGGCTTTATTGGTGCGCACTGCGCTACTGACACCTTCTACCAGTGGGCCGAGTACGGCGAGATGCTGGGTGGCTACTTTGACCACCATCCCTGGAACACCTTCGATGCCCCCATCGTCGTGGAAGATCCCTCACACCCGATGGTGCAGCACTTCCCGAAAGAGTTCACCCTCAAGGACGAGATTTATCAGTTCAAGAACTACAACCGCGACACGATGCGCGTGCTGATGGCGCTGGATGCGAAGAAGCTGGACCTTACCAGGCCGAATGTGAAGCGGGCGGACCGTGATTTTGCGGTGTCGTGGGTGAAGCGCTACGGCGAAGGGCGGGTCTTCTACAGCACGCTGGGCCACACCCTTGAGAGCTGGCGTGACCCGCGTGTGCAGAAGATGTGGTTTGAAGGAATCCGATGGGCGCTGAAGATCGGGCCAGATGTCTCCACCGCGCCGATTGTGAAGCCACGCAGCGAGTAGCTGGCCTTTTCTGTGGATGTCGACCCGGCTACTGGGCGGGCGTAACGCGCTTGGCTGTGATCTCCAGTGTGCGTGTGCCAATCTCCGCCGACAACTTCATCTCGTCACCGGTTACCGTACCCTTGTGGATCACGGTATATTCGCCTGTGGCAATGGTGAAGGTGATGTTGTCGCCTTCTACTTTTCCGTCGGAGATGGCAATCGAGCCCATGGTGCTGCTCGCCGTGCCGGTGAGCTTACCCTCCTCCGACTTGAACTGATACTGGATTTCGAGTGTGCCGTTTTGCGTTTCCAGTGCGCCTTTCCATGTGCCAGTGGCATCTGCGCCGAAGGCCGTGATGGCAGCGAGCGCCAACCCGATTACTAACCGCATCATAGATCCAAACTCCTTTGACTAAGTGGCCAAAATGGTGAGCTAACGGATCGATTCTAGCGCACGGCGGAGGCGCATGGCGAGGCGCATGCTGCGGTTATCCCATTCTTGTGGCCAGCAGGCGCACCACCATGGCGACACCGCTGTGCGCGTCACTTTCGTCCAAGTGAATCTCACACTTATCCAACTGCTCAATTTGAGCTGCGGCGAAGTCTAACTTAAGCAGTTCTTCGGTGTAGAGGAGGTCGGTGGTCTTGGGGCCACCGGAGCGGTATCGTAATTGCTCCTTGTGAAAGGCTTCTAAAATGAGAAGCCCTCCGGGCTTCAGCGCCTCCAGCATCTTTCCATGAATCTCCGCTCGAAACTCAGAGGGAATATGAAAGAAGATGGAAGCGATCACGTCGTAGGTCGCTTTTGGCCAGTCCCAATGAAACAAGTCGGCCTGCTCCGCACGAAGCTCCACTCCTTCCTTCTCAGCAAGTCGGCGTGACTTCTCCACTCCAGCCGCCGCGTTTTCCACGGTATGCACATCAAGGCCCAAAGTCGCGAGCCAGACACCGTTGCGCCCCTCACCGTCGGCGGGTACCAGCGCAGACATGCCAGCGTGCAGGCGATGGCGCTGATCTGTGAGAAATTGATTGGGCTCTTCGCCGTAGAAATAGTCTTCGCCCGCGTAGCGGAGATTCCAGTTCACCATATGCATTCTGCCAAACGATGGATCAAGAACTTCGGAAGTGAGGTCACGCGTATTCGGGGCTACTCCGCCAAGGCTTTCAGGCGATCGGGAGTATAACGTCCCCCAGCCACTGCATCAATCGGAACCACCGTGGCCAGGTGCTGCAGATCGGCCGCGGTTAGTTGGATATCCGCAGCGGCTGCATTCACTTCAAGATATTGCACTCGCTTGGTGCCCGGAATGGGGACGATATCGTCGCCCTGGGCCATCACCCAAGCAATCGCCAGTTGGGCGGCGGTGCAGCGCTTCTCCTGAGCCATTGCCTCAATTGCTTCCACCAGACGGATATTGTGAGCAAGGTTCTCATCCGAAAAACGCGGGCCAAGCGCGCGACGCCAGTCCCCCTCGCTGAAGTCCTCCGGGTTCCGGAATCTTCCGGTCAGCAGGCCGCGTCCCAAGGGGCTGTAGGCAACAAATCCAACTCCCAACTCACGGCAGGCGTCCAGGATTGGACCTTCTGCATCACGCGAAAACAGCGAGTACTCCGTTTGCAATGCCGTGATTTTCGCAACCGCCGCAGCCTTCCGCAAATTGACGGGGCCTACTTCACTCAGCCCAATGTGGCGGATCTTGCCTTCTTCCACCAGGCGAAGCATGGCCCCTACGGTCTCTTCGATGGGTACATCCGGATCCATGCGATGGAGATAGTAAAGGTCGATTACGTCGGTTTCCAGGCGACGGAGGCTTGCTTCGCACGCTTCCTTTACATACTCGGGTTTGCCATTCACTCCCACAAAGGTGCCGTCCGGCTTACGGACAAAACCAAATTTTGTGGCAAGCACCACAAGATCGCGTCTGCCCTTCAGGAACTTTGCGAGCAACTCTTCGTTCTTGCCCACGCCATACATGTCGGCAGTGTCAAAGAAGTCGATGCCCAGATCAAGAGCGCGCTCCAGAGTGTGGAGACTTTCGTTGTCGTCCAACGGCCCGTAAAAATCTGACATTCCCATGCAGCCCAAGCCCATGGCGGAGACAGATAGTCCGTTGCTTCCCAGCGTGCGACATTCCATGCATTCAGCATGCCATGGGACCATACATTGTGCGCAAGCGGTGTGCGGATTCCTGAGCTTGGAGACAGGCGCACCGCATCGGACAATACAAAAGCGATGTCCCATTCACTGCAAGAATCCTCGTATTTCAGCTTGGCTCTCTGTTTTCGCGATCACCCGGTGCTGGTGAACCAGAGTCCGGATCAGCTGCCGCTATCCCATCGTGTAGAAGCCCGCTGCAGGGAGGCAAACGCAACCTGCCTTGTGGACGTGCGGAACCTGCCGCCGGAACGGAGTATGCGTAGTCTGCTGCGTCCCGTCCCCCGCATGCAGGATGTGGTCACCACCGTTTGGCCTAATGCAGAAACGCTGCGCGGGGTGTTGGGAAGGGATGGCATCCTCCAGGAAATAGCCGCCATGCCACATGTGCTCTTCTGGATTCCGCGATTCAGCATTCCTGCATTGAAGGACGTCGAAAAAAGGCTTGCCCGCCGGGAGGCCCTGGGCACTTCGAGCCTACTGGGCGACGTTTCCTCATTGCCGGAGCCACCGTCCGGTCCGTCAGAGTTGTTGGACCACTCTTCCGCCCAGGAAATCGCTGGCCACGAAGCTCGATTGCGGGCAGACCCAAGGCTGGCCGAGTTGCAGTACGACCGCCGGGCATTTACCGCCCAGGCAAACACCGATAACGGAGACGTAAAGCCCGGGCTGGAATTTCACTACCACGAAGAGGATGGGCTGGTTTGGGCATTCTATGAAGGCGATGGCGTGGAACTGGGGATGTTGGTGGCGGTGAAGGATGAGCACGGCAGATTGCGGATGGCCTATTGTCATCTGAGCGATACAGATCAGGTACGCGCCGGACACTGCTTTTCGTACCCGGAAATCCAGTCCGACGGCTATCTGCGTATGCACGAGTATTGGCGATGGACCTCCGGAGACCGAAGTGCCGGGGAGAGCCTATTGTTGGAGAAGCCCGGCGTCACCATTGAGCGAAGGCTTAGTTAGCGAAGGAGTTCACGGGCTGCCGCCTGCTCAGCGCGCAGCAGTGCTTCCTTACGTTCCAGTCCCCAGCGGTAGCCGGTGAGCGCGCCGCTGAGGCCCACCACGCGATGGCATGGGATGAGGATAGCAGCCGAATTGGAGGCGCAAGCCCGAGCTACCGCCCTGGTGGCCTTTGGGGTGCCCAAGGTGGCTGCGATACCGGAATAAGTGCGGGTTTCGCCTGCAGGGATCTCCCTCAAGGCTTTCCAGACTCTGGCCTGAAAGGCGGTGGCAAAGATGTCGAGAGGCACGTCACTTGCCGTCGCTGGCGTGTCCAGTGCGCGCATCACATTGTAGATCCAGCGGGATGTGAGGGCGCGCTGGATGGAAGCGAGAGGATAGTCCCGTGCAAGTTCGCCGACAAGCGCCTCTTCCGAGGCCCCCAATCCCACGAAACTTACGCCGCGCTCTGTCCCCGCCACAAGCAAAAGACCCAACGCGTGGTCAGCGGTTTCAAAAGCGAGCGTCAACCCCTTGCCCTTCCGTGCAAAGGCGGCTGGAGTCATCCCAAGACGATCCGTACCGGATTCGTAAAGACCTCGCACTGAACCGTAGCCCGCGGCGAAGAGGGCATCCAGGGTATTGGGCGCGGTAAGCAACTCCCCCTTTGCCCGGTTCAGGCGGGCACTCTGCTGAAATTGACGAGGGCTTACCGCAA
>CAZUAX010000023.1:2399-30161 GCA_964618435.1 uncultured Solibacteraceae bacterium | reverse complement strand
CCCTTTGCCCGGTTCAGGCGGGCACTCTGCTGAAATTGACGAGGGCTTACCGCAAGGTGTTGCCGGAAGGCCTGTCGAAGTTGGCGTTCACTCATGCCACTGGCCGCGGCCGCATCTGAGACACTTACCGTGCCCTGCGCGAGCAGTTCACATGCGCGAAGGAGTATTGTCGGCACGGGTTCGGTGGGCATGTCTCCAGAGTAGACGCAGCGCGAGGGTGTGGCTATCCGCTTTTGGCCCGATCTGGCATGCATTGAGCCGCTATTGCCGGGTTGCTATTGATTTATCTTTTCCGTAAGTGAGAGTGGGGCATCCAGACGAAAGTTGATACGCGTCTCGGATGGAATCTCGGCAGGTTTGCCCTTTGAGCTAAGCACGGTACCTGTGCCCGCGCCCGCGCCGACACCTGCCCCAATCGCCGCACCCTTGCCTCCACCAAAGATGGCGCCAAGCGCTGCGCCAATCCCGGTAGCAATGCCTACTTTCGCGGCATCGCTTTTGGTAGACTTCTGCGCGTTCATCGTAAACGTCTGCGTCTGAACGGGAACCGTCTGTCCATCCGAAGTGTTGATTTTGGTGAGTTGGATGGCAACGGATGCGGTTCCCTTCACCCGACCACTATCCACCACCTGGACGATGCGCCCTTCCACCTGAGAGCCACGTTCCGCAACAATCAGGTCATCCTGCACCAGGGGCTGGTCCAGTGTCCCGGTAAAAGTTTCGTCAACCAAGGCTGATTCGGAAGAAATCATGCTGGTGGTGCGAACCGTAAGAATGGTTCCCGCAGGAAGGGTAATGCTGCGCGGAGGCTCCGCGGCGGCCGCCGCTGCCAAAGGTGGCGCAGCGGAAACAGGGTCCGCCCGTTCGGGACGCATGAGTTCATAACGGTTACGCTCCGCTTGGGTGGTATGGGATTCCACGGGAGTTCCCCAGGAGTCGTTGTTGCCAGGTGGCGGATCCACTACAATGGGCTCCACCGTGGAGGCCGGGCGTGCCGCGGCAGGGTTTGTTGCTACCGATGGCTGCTCCGTGTTGATCGGCGAAGGCCGCCCGGAGGGGTTTGGCTTGGCGGAGGGCGCTTTGTTGGCAGCCATCTGCACAGGGCCAGGTTTCCGAGTCGGCGTTGGTGTAACGTCCACCGTTGGCGTGGCTACTACCGGCTTTGGTTCGGCGGAAGTGTAGTGTGTCGGGGCGACGACCTCCGTTTCGACGGTTTCGTCGTTTTGCGTGGGCACCGCATTGGCCACGGTGGCCGGAACGGTATCTGGTTGCTTATTTTGCTGCCGGTCCTGCACCAGATTGAGAGCTAGAAGACCAGCTACAAGGATCAGAGCCCCTAAAATTCCGACCTGCACATATTTCATGACGCCCACCTGACTGCAAACAACATAATCGATAACCTCGCCAGCAGAGGCCCAAGGTTAGTCTTTCGCAGAGGATTCCTCATGCCGAGAGACGAACCAGCCACGGTGGCCGTTACTTGCTTTGGATCCGCTAAACTAAAGAGGTACGCTTCCATGCGCCCTTTCCCCTCTAGTTTCATCATTGGCAACACCCGCATTGCGCCAGCAACCGTGCTGGCTCCCATGGCGGGAGTCACCGATACTGTCTTCCGTCAGTTTATTCGCAATCAGGGTGGTTGCGGGCTTCTGATGACGGAATTTACCAGTTCACATGGCGTGGTAGCCTCTGTCCACCGCCAAAAGCCGTCCAAGACGGTACGGGATTATCTTAGCTTTGAGGAGCATGAGCGCCCGATTACGGCGCAGCTTTTTGGAGCAGACCCCGCGGTGCTGGCCGAAGCCGCGCGATATTGCGAGGGGATGGGTTTCGATTTTGTTGACCTAAACCTAGGCTGCCCCGTGAAAAAGGTAGTGAAGTGCAATGGCGGCAGTGGGCTGTTGCGAGATTTGCCTCTAATTGGGCAGATTCTCGCCGCCGTGCGGAGTGCCATCTCCATTCCGCTCACGCTGAAGTGCCGGGCAGGCTGGAACGACAGCGAACTCGTATTTGTTGAGCTTGGCAAAGTGGCTGAGCAAAGTGGACTCTCCGCGATTGCCCTCCATCCACGCACCCGGGAACAGGGATACAGCGGCAAGAGTGATTGGACTAGGATTGCCGCGCTCAAAAGCGCCTTGAAGATTCCGGTGATCGGAAATGGAGACATCCTAACGCCCGAAGACGCAGTGCGGATGGTGGACGAAACCGGATGCGATGCCGTGATGATCGGCCGGGCGGCAGCCTCCAACCCTTGGATTTTCCGGCAGATTGCCGAGTACCTGGCGACCGGTGCCTATATGCATCCCACCGAGGAGGACCGCTACGGGATGATGCGCTCCTACTATGACATGCTCATCGCCCATGACGAACCGGAAATGGTTGGCAAAATGAAGCAGTTCGCCACATATTTCACCCACGGCGTGCGTGGCGGAGCAGCGCTTCGCCGTGCGGTGTACGAATGTCGTACTGGTCCGGAAGTGGTTGCGCAGGTTGACAGGTTCTTTGATGTGCAGCTGGCCGCGGCCGTTTAGCCAGCCACGTGCAAGCCTGAATTTCCCATGAAGCAAGTAACTTTGGTGACGGATGGCAGTTGTCTGGGCAACCCTGGCCCCGGAGGCTGGGCTTATATTCTCCGGTTTGGCGCACACGTCCGCGAAACCGCTGGCAACGACCCTCATACCACCAATAACCGTATGGAACTTAGTGCCGCAGTGGAGGGGCTGCGGGCTCTGAAGGAGCGCTGCCAGGTAGAGCTGATCACAGATTCGGAGTACGTCAAGAACGGCATCACGAAGTGGATCACAGGTTGGAAAAAGCGGAACTGGAAAAAGGCGGACGGCGCTCCTGTGTTGAACATGGACTTGTGGCAGGCGCTGGACCAGCAGGCGGCCCGCCACGAGATTGAATGGCAGTGGACCAAGGGCCATGCCGACCATGAAGATAATAATCGCTGTGACGAACTCGCCCGCGCCGCCGCCGAAGAGGCCAAGCGCAAGATTGGTTGTCGCTGATGCGCTTAGGACTGTTTGGAGGCACTTTCGATCCCATTCATGATGCCCATCTTGCGGTTGCCAAGGAGGCTTGCGATGCCTGCGCGCTTGACGCGGTGTGGTTTATCCCGAATAGTGTTCCTCCCCACAAAACGGACTGCCCTGTTGCCCCTTGGGGCCACCGCTATGCGATGGTAGATCTGGCGTGCAACAGCGATAGCCGATTCCACCCTTCGCGTCTTGAAGAGCGAAACCAAACCAGCTACACCATCCACACCCTGCGTGCTGTAAAGGAAGGGCTGTGCCAGGAAGATGAGTTGTACTTCCTGATTGGCGCGGATGCCTTTGCGGAAATCGGTAGCTGGTATGAACGTGAGGCTGTGTTCGGCCTGGTGACCTTCATTGTCCTAAGCCGTCCCGGGCATACGTATCAGATCCCAGCTGGCGTTCGAGCCGTGAGACTGGAAACACTCCAGTTGGACATTTCGAGTTCCACCATCCGCCGGCAACTCGCCAGTGGAAATTCCGACGTCCCAGTTCCACCACCGGTGCTCGATTACATTCTGATGAACGACGTTTACGGTAGTGGGCGGTCCCGCCGCGCTGGCGGTGATTAGGAGTTACTATGCCTGTAACCACGCTGCATCACCTGCAGCGGCGCGACTCGGAGAAGCGCATGACCGCACGAATTTTCTTCAAGCTCATCGGCGCTTTGCTCTGCCTCCTGATTGTGGCCATGACGGCCGTCGACTTGCTTTCCGCGGAAGTGGCCGAGCGCAACTATGTGCAGTCGCTCACCCAGGAACTGGTGAACTACGGAAAGGTCATCAGCCTGCGCTCGCAGCAATCCGGATTGCCTCTGACGGAAGCGGAAGCCCGTGAGATTGGCGGAGCGGTGGAAGCCCGCGTGACGGTAATTGGTCGGGATGGAAAAGTGCTACTGGATTCGGAAGCACCGGCCGAAAGCATGGAGAATCACCGGCTGCGTCCGGAAGTGGTTCAGGCCCTGGCTGGACAGATTGGCAGCAGTTCTCGGCCCAGCCCAACCATTGGTATCCGTTATCATTACGTTGCAATTCCCATTACGGATGGTGCGTTGCGGTTTGCGGTTCCGCTTTCCAACGTCCAGGAACGCGTGAATACGTTGCGCTTGCAGATTCTGGCTGCTGCGGCACTCAGTTTCCTTCCTGCGATTGTCCTGGCTGGTTTCTTCGCCAGGTTAGTATCGGCCAAGCTCGGCAGAATCATCGATTATTCCAGTGAGCTTGCCCGCGGACATTTCGGGGCGCGATTGGACAAGATGGGCAAGGATGAGTTGGGCATTCTAAGTCGAAAGTTGAATGAAACCGGCGAGAATTTAGAGCAAATGTTCAATGAACTGCAGCGTGAGCAAGCAGAGCTGGAAAAGCTGGAGCGTGTCCGCAAGGATTTTGTGATCAACGTTTCTCACGAGTTACGAACGCCGTTAGCAGCAATTCAGGGCTATACCGAGACCCTTCTGGATGGGGCACTAGATGACCCCAACCACAACGTGAGGTTCCTCGGCATCATCAAGCAGAATACCGAGCGGCTCACGAGCCTTACTGCGGATCTACTGACGCTTTCACGCCTGGAAATGAAACGGCAGGAATTCCAGTTCGCGTTGTTTAATACGCGCCTCTTGCTGGAAGATATGCTGGATACGCTCCGTCCTCTTGCTGCGCGGCGCAATGTGAAATTACGCCTCTTCACGGCTACCGGCAGGAGCGAACTTTTCTGCGACCGGGAGGCCTTCTATCAGGTTCTCAGCAATCTGGTGGATAACGCGGTGAAGTACAGCCCGCCAGAATCCGAAGTGACAATTGCATCGGCGGAGTTGGAGCAAAACGGTAGACCGATGGTGGAAATTTCCGTGGCGGACAAGGGCGCCGGGATTCCGGAAGAGGAGCTTCCGCGTCTATTCGAACGATTCTATCGTGTGGACAAGGCGCGATCCAGAGAGTTGGGCGGCACGGGATTAGGCTTGAGCATTGTGAAGCATCTCGTATTGGCCCACGGTGGAACGGTTCGTGTAGAAAGCACATTGGGAATTGGGAGCACCTTTTTCTTCACGATGCCCGCTGAAGCACCGGAAGGCGCCATGGAAGAGGATCGTCATCAAACTGTCATCGCTCCGTCATCTTAATGACACTCCAT
The DNA here is from genome assembly GCA_964618435.1 of uncultured Solibacteraceae bacterium. GTDB lineage: Bacteria > Acidobacteriota > Terriglobia > Bryobacterales > Bryobacteraceae > JACTMJ01. The sequence continues at coordinate 24,996 of CAZUAX010000023.1, read as the reverse complement.
GTCCGTTACTCTCGGATGGAAGGCAGGTTTCAGAAACATAACATGCGAAAAATTGCGCTGATCGAAGATGATGCCGATCTCTATTCGTTGCTGAAGTACAACTTGGAAAAAGAAGGCTTCCCGATGGTGGGGTCACAAACGGGCAAGGATGCGATTGAGATCTTTCGTCGGGAACGCCCTGATCTCATTATCCTGGACATCATGCTGCCGGATTCCGACGGTTTGGAGATCTGCAAGAAGCTGCGCACCATACCCGAGCTTGCACATATCCCAGTGATTTTTCTCACTGCCCGCGCCAGCGAGACGGATCGCATTCTGGGTTTGGAACTGGGTGCAAATGACTATATCGTGAAGCCTTTCTTCATTCGAGAGCTGATTGCACGCATCAAAATTCAGTTCCGTAGCCAGCAGAACCCCACCCGCGTGCTGAAGACCGGCGGGCTGGAACTGGACCGCAATAGTTGCCGCGTGTTGATTCACGGCGAGGAGCTTTCCCTTACCGCAACGGAGTTTCGACTGCTTGAATTCCTGATGAGCCGTCCGGGCGTAGTATTCAGCCGCGAACAGTTGCTGGACGCTGTATGGGGACACGACCGTGCGGTTACTGACAGAACCGTCGATGTGTATGTATTGCGTTTGCGCCAGAAAGTGGAGCGGGACCCCGCAAGCCCGACTCTCATTCGCTCCGTCCGTGGCTTTGGCTACAGTTTCGATGCCGGTGCAAGCGCTGCGCCCTTGGCGGAACGGCAGATAGCCAGTGCGATCTAGTTGCTGCTGGTTGCGGTTCCGGGATTTGTAGATAAGCTGTAGGGAGGATTGGGCTGGGGTGCTCAAGGGAACCGCGTTCTGTTCCTGCCCTTGCCCACAGATTCCTTTAAGGGAGATCCCGTGGCTTTTACCTCATTTCCTGCGCCCCCTCGGTCCGACGCTCCGGCAGAGACCTATGCGGCGATTCGCCTTGGACTGGAAAAGTCCGCATACACAGCCTCAGCGGTTAGCGAATACCTGAAACTGGACACCATCGCTGACTTTTTTGAGGGCCATGCCGGCTTTGAAGTGGATCCGCTGATTGATTCCCCGCTCACGGCTTTGGCGCAGGTTTTCTTGCTGGGGCGCGCAGCCGATTCGCAGCTTCTGACAGTGCACCTGGGGGAAGAATTTGTTCGGGCTTGCCTGGAAATCGGGCTCTTGCTTCGCTCCGACGCTTCCGCGGACGCCTTGGTTTGCAGCGCTGCTCTATATCCCTTTTGGGACCAATGGGTGGCCTCGGACCGTGTGGTTGCCCTGCCTGGACTGGAAGACGAGAATCAGACCGATGTCGTGTATCCGGCGGCGACGCGAAGCGCGCAGATGTTCTTGGGCCTTCTTCCCCGGCGGGAATGTGGACGATTTCTTGAGGTATGCGGAGGCTGTGGCCCAGCCGCCCTGTTGGCTGGGGAATTCGCCAGAGAAACCACCACCAGCGACCTGGAGCCCAGGTCAGCAAGTTTTGCGGCTTTCAATGGCCGATTACTGAATCTGGATAACTTTTCGTCAATCACTGGGTCATTCTTTGAGGGTACGGAAGGCCCTTATGACGTGATTGCCGCCCACCCGCCTTATATGCCAAGCCTTGGAGGCGGCAACACGTATTATGGAGGCGGGCGCGATGGTACGGAAGTGCTGAGGGGGTTGCTGGCCCAGCTTCCGGGCAAACTTTCACCGGGCGGTCTCTTCTATGCGGTGGCGATGATCCCGGAAGGAGAACAAGCCACCCTGGAGCAGAACGTCAGAAGGTGGATTGGCGACGAGGCGAAAGGCTTCGATGTCTTCAGCTTTCCCCAAAGCGTGAACTCCATTCACCAACTCGCATTGAGTGTCGCCGTCAAGAACGGAGGGGGCATTCCGGTCCTCAACCGTTTCGAGAAGGACCTCGCAGCCCTGGGCCATCAGGAGTTCATCCTTGGAGCACTGGTGGTGAGACGGCATGTGGGGGCAGAGGACCCCGTGAATGTGCGTCGCAAGCTTTCCTCCCGCAGTGGGTGGCGTGAACTGATGTGGTGTATTGATCTAACCTGCGCCTTAAAGCAGGACGGTATTGGCGAGCAGTTGATGGCGGACGCCGTTCGGATTCGACCTGAGTTTCAATTGCTGGCTACGCACAAGCCTTCGCCGGAGGGGCTGCCTCCAGTAAAGTTCCAAGCCATCACGCATTATCCCTTTTCGATGGAGTCTGAAATTCAGGGATGGATGAGCTATCTGCTAGCTCGCGCGGATGGATCCAAGTCCGGTAAGGAACTGATGGATAGCCTCGTTCAGGATCAGTTGCTTCACCCGGAAACTCCGGCAGAATCCTTTGCCAAGCTGCTTGGAACTTTTGTGGCTGGAGGGTTTCTGGAGTCCTCTATTTGCCCGCTTCCCGAGGCAGCAGGATAACCAGTTCAAGCTCCGGGTTCGGGAAATCCGCGGGCACATAGGCCGCGAAATTCCTCGCACGCGTCACTGCCTCCCAGGCGGGTCCAGACTGGTTAAGGCTGAAGTACTGGTAGTCGAGCTTCACTGGAATCGCCGATGGAGGCGATGGCACGTGAGTCAGCGTGATACCCGGCAATGCCATCTTCACCAGGTGGTCAATGTGCGTGGCAGAGCAGGTCTTCACCAGCATAGGGGCGCGCGTAATCAACTGCTGTTCGGCAACCTTCGAAGAAACTGCAAGGTACATTTTGGTGTCTTGCAGGTATTTTTCGTTCTCAATGGCAGCCGCGTAGATGAACGGTTGAGTTAGCTTGAGCGGGATAGAAACGCAATTGCTGGGTACAACGGTTTCCAGCAGAATCCGCAGCTTTTCGTCAAGGTCAAGAATGCACTTGCCCAATTTGGAGTGGTCGTAAACAGGCAAGTCCTGTGGGCGAATTTCGAACGAGAACGTGGTGAGCGCCCCGGCCAGGCTAAGCATCGTCTGGTACAGCGCCTCGGGATGGCCGCGGCGAATTTCGTACGTGTGCCGCAACAGGGGCAGGTAGGTATTCGCAGTGTAGAGCAGCCAGAAATTGGCGATGTCGGTTGCAGTGAAATCCGCAAGGCTTTGTTTTCGCTGGCGCCGTGAGGCGGAAAGCGTATTGCTCTTGGCAGTGAGGATTTCCACAAGACGGCGGACAATGGCCATCACAGGTTCACTGGCCGCGATGTTCAGCAACGGCGGAACATAGTGAGGATCCTGCTTAAAGATTCCCGCCTCCGACCTCACGATGCGCGCTGCCCCCATCACGGAGTAGCCCTCATGAGGGTCGAGATCCGTAAGGAAGCGGAAGTTCTTGCTCGCCACATGGACCGGCTTCTCAATAATCCCGTTGTTTTCGTCGCGAAACGTGCGCACGGTAGACCGATAGCGGGTATCCGGTGCATCTACGCCCATCGCGACGTTCATCGTCTTTTCACGATAAAGGGGCAGCGCCAGGAAGACCTCCGTATCGTTGCGATTCTCGCCGAAACACTCCTCAAGGGGTCGCTCCGGCGGCAGCGTATCGGCGTCCGGAAAAGAGAAGGGAAGGCCGTCGGGAAGGATGCCACTGGCGCGCGAAAAAGAGACGAGCCCTTCGGCCAAGGCTTCCTGGTTAAGCATCACCTCAGCAAAACCCCACGGGCGAAATTGCGTACCCGTGACGTGGGCGTAGAGTACGTTTTCCAGGAAACGATTCTGCACCTGCAAATGCTGCGGGGAGAGAAAGGTGCCTTTTGCCCAGACGACCGGCTGCAGGGTTTTCATAGCCTATTAAACTAACAACCCGTAGTGTACCCCGCAATGCCTTTCGCGGTGAATGGAAATTGTTTTTATGCGATGATCCCTTTCGCCTGGAAGCGTCGCTAAGCATAGTGAACCGGCACTGAGGATAGCGCGATAGACAATGCCAGCAGCGATAGCGTGGCACATTATGGCGGGAATCAGCGGGCCGGATAGTTCGGGTACAAGGGCGAGCGACAATGAAGATCGCCGAAAGTCTAGGTTCTGGCAAACAGCAGATTGTTCTGGTAAGATCAACTCGCTAGCTGGGCTAATGTTTCGACCCCAAATCCGAAAAATCTGAAGCCAGGAGTCTGTGATGGCGCAACAAAGCGTTCAGAAAAAGCTCGAACGGGTGCGTTCGCCGCGCGTCCACATCACCTACGATGTGGAAGTCGGCGACGCGATCGAGATCAAGGAAATCCCTTTTGTGATGGGTGTGCTGGGAGATTTCTCAGGGCAGCCGAAGGAAGCGCTCCCCCGTTTGAGGGACCGCAAGTTTGTGGAAGTGAACCCCGACAACTTCGATGATGTCCTCGCGGGCTTTAAACCGCACCTTGCTTTCTCGGTAGAGAACAAGCTGAGTGAGGATCCGAACGCCGGGCAAATTAAGGTGGATCTGAATTTCCAGAGCATGGATGACTTCAGTCCTGCTGCCGTCGCCCGCCAGGTGAAGCCGTTGCGCGAACTCCTGGAACTGCGGGATAAGCTGTCCGATTTGCGTGGCAGCCTGCAGGGCAACGACAAGCTCGACGAAATGCTGATGGACACCGTGAAGGATCAGGACAAGCTGGACAAGCTAAAGAGCGAGTTGGGCTTGGGAGGTGGCAGCGATGAGTGATATGGAAAAACAGGCAGCCGCCGCACAAGCGCAAACCCAAGAGGTAAGCCTGATCGATCAGATTGTCGACGGTGGGCGCCTCGCCGGACGGGACTCCGCAACCCGCGCCCGCAACAAAGACATTATCAAGGAATTCATCGGTCAGTTTCTTGAAGGTTCGATGACCGTCAGCCGCGATACCGAAGCGATGATCAATGCGCGTATCGCGCAGATCGATCACCTGGTATCCATCCAGCTCAACGAGGTAATGCATCACCCCGATTTCCAGAAGTTGGAAGCCAGCTGGCGCGGTCTCCGGCTGTTGCTGGACCGCAGCGAAACCGGAACACAATTGAAGATCAAGGTGCTCAACGTAAACAAGCGGGAGCTGCTGCGTGACTTGCAGCGCGCCGCGGAGTTCGACCAAAGCGCCCTGTTCAAGAAAGTGTACGAAGAGGAGTTCGGCGTTTTCGGCGGTACCCCCTTCGCAGCGCTGGTGGGCGACTACGAGTTCAGCAAGCATCCCGAGGATATCGAGTTGCTGGAAAAGGTGTCGCAGGTAGCATCCGCGGCCCACGCTCCTTTCCTTACGGCTGCCTCCCACGAGATGTTCAACTTAGAGAGCTTCTCACAGTTGGATGCGCCGCGAGACATCGCGAAAATTTTCGATACCAACGAGTACGCGAAGTGGAAGAGCTTCCGTAACTCAGAGGATTCCAGGTATGTGGCACTTACCTGTCCTCACGTTCTGATGCGGCTTCCTTATGGTAAGGAAGGTGTGCAGGTGGAAGACTTCTCGTATGAAGAGGGCGTTGACGGCACCGAGCACAACAAGTACCTTTGGGGCAACGCAGCCTACGCGCTTGCCAGCCGGCTCACCAACGCATTTGCTCAGTATGGCTGGTGCGCAGCCATCCGCGGCGTTGAGGGAGGCGGATTGGTAGACGGACTCCCGATTCACACCTTCCGCACGGAAGATGGGGACATCGCGATGAAGTGTCCCACGGAAGTTTCCATCACTGACCGTCGCGAGAAGGAGCTTGCCGACAACGGCTTTGTTCCTCTCGTGCACAGCAAGGGCGCCGATTATGCAGCGTTCTTCAGTGTTCAGTCTGCGCAGAAGGCGAAGCTCTACGATAAGGACTCCGCTAATGCCAATGCGAGGCTTTCCACGCAGCTGCCTTACCTGCTGGCAATGTGCCGCTTCGCTCACTATTTGAAGAGCATGATGCGCGACAAGATCGGCAGCTTCATGTCGCGCTCGGAGTGCGAGCTGTTCCTGAACCGCTGGATTGCCAACTACGTGACATTGGACGACAACGCTCCACAGTCCGTGAAGGCATCCAAGCCGTTGCGCGAGGCGCGCATCGACGTGATGGAGATCCCTGGCAAGCCCGGTGCCTATCGCGCCGTAAGCTTCCTGCGGCCGCACTTCCAGCTGGACGAGCTTTCAGTTTCTCTGCGGTTGGTGGCCGATTTGCCGCCGCCCGCCAAGGGGTAACCGCTAATCATCAACCGGCGCGGCACCTCACGAATGGTGCCGCGCACAGTCCGAAAAACCAACAAGACCAAACTTTCAACGAGGGTAAACGAACATGGCAGCCAATTATTTCTTGAAACTCACGCCCGTAATCAAGGGTGAATCGCAGCAGGAAGGGTACGTAGACCAAATCGAGCTTCTTTCCTTCTCCTTCGGCGTCAGCCAATCTGGTGGCTTCGCGTACGGTTCCGGCGGCGGCGTTGCCGCTTGCAACTTCCAGGATCTGTCGGTAAGCTTCCGCCAGTCCGCCGCTAGCCCGAAGCTGATGGAAGCTTGTGCCTCCGGCAAGCACTTTGATGATGCTACTCTCACCTGTCTCCGCGCCGCCGGTGACAAGCAGGAGAAGTATCTGGAGGTCACACTCACAGACGTCGTGGTTAGCAGCTACCAGACCGGTGGCAGCGGTGACGACATGCCCATTGAGAGCTGCAGCTTCAACTTTGTGAAGGTTAAGCAGGAATTCTTCAAGCAGGACGACAAGGGCATTGCCACTTCCGCCGCTACCGGCCAGTGGGATCAGGCCAAGAAGACCGCGAAGTAACTTCGCCCTACCGAATACGCACGGGCTCACCAAGCCCGTGCGTATTCATTGTGCAATCCCTGGAAACCACGTAAGGAGTATCCCCCATGGCTACCAACTTCATGCTTGAGCTTACTGCGAACGGTGAGCGGGTCTCTGGCGAATCGTCTGACCCGAAGTATATGGGTTGGATTGAAGTGATCGCGTATGAGTGGTCTGGCGATCGATCGAGTTCAACCTCTGCTGGATCGGGACGTCGGGGCGCCGTCAATATGGGGAACGTGGTGATTCGAAAACGTGGCGACTGTGCATCTCCGCTGATCTTCCGTGCGTTCACGCAAAACGAAAACTGTAATGCGCATCTCGTACTGCGGAAGTCCGGTGGAGACATGGAAGACTACATGCACCTTCACTTCGAGAACGGATCTATCGTTAAGTTCGTCCAGGGAAATCTCGCCTTTGGAGGCGAGGCGCCAGAGGAAGAGGTTCACCTGAGTTATCAGACAGTACGCGTTGTCTATAACGTACAGGATTCCAGATCCGGTATTGTGCGCGGTGGCATTGAGGCCGTTCACGAAGTAATGGGCGTCTGATGAACGTCCGTGTCCCGGCTTAGCCAGCTCACAAGGGTTGGCAAGCCGCTGTTGTAATTCAACCTGTTCGACCCCGGGAAGCAAATGAAACAAGCACAAGACCTGCTGAAAGCAGGCAAGTTAGCAGAAGCCATTCAGGCCGTCATTCAGGTAGTGCGCGATCATCCCACGGATGACAAGGCGCGCACCTTCCTCTTCGAGTTGCTCTGCTTTGCGGGCGAATACGACCGCGCTGAAAAGCATCTGGATGCACTGCTCGAGAACAAGACTGAAACCCTTCATGGCGCTCTGTTGTACAAGGCAGCGCTCCACGCCCAGCGCACCCGCGAGACCTTTTACGTAAATTCCGAATACAAGAACTCAGCAGCCTCCACAGCGCCCGTGGTCAGCGCCACCATCAACGGGAAGCAGTACGCAAACGTTCGCGATGCTGACCCCCGTATTGGTGCACGGCTCGAAGTGTTCGCTGGCGGCAGTTTCATGTGGGTTCCCTTCCAGCATCTTGAGCGGGTGGAAATCGAAAAGCCCCGCCGGCTGCGTGATCTTCTGTGGGCTCCCGCCCGCGTGGTGAGCGCCTCAACATTCACCGAGGATCTCGGCGAAGTGTTGTTGCCCGTAGTATCCGCGGAAGCCACCAGGGACGAAAGCGAACTGGTGCGACTGGGCCGGGAGACCTACTTCGGCGTGGATGAGGATGGCCTCGAGATTCCCGTTGGCCAGAAGCTCATCCTGGCCGATGAAGAGGAAATTCCTCTCCTGGAGATTCGCGAACTCGTCTTTGTTCCTCCTGTCGCGGAGGAATAGCCGCCCATGCCGCTCAAGGGAAATCTGCTCGACCCGATATCTGAAGAAAAGCCTTGCGGTGAGAATCTGCGCTACGCGCCTGTGATGTCGCAGATTGTTGAGGCCGCGCGCCAGGAGGACGAGCTCGACCAGGGCGAATGGAAGCGTGAGGTCAAGCGCGCGGACTGGAATCAGGTTCTAAAGCTTGGCCAGAAGGTTCTGGCAGAGCAGAGTAAGGACCTTTCGGTTGTTGCCTTCGTTACCGAAGCGCTATTGAATAAAGAGGGGGTCTCCGGGCTTACCGAGGGCCTCAATCTCACCCGGCAGCTGCTCGAAACCTACTGGGATCAACTGTACCCAAAGTTCGAAGAGGATGAGTTTGATCCGCTTGACCTCACTGGCCCCATTGAACGTATTGGCACCAAGTTGGTGGATACGGTTCGCAGTCAGCCCGTGGCATCCAACGGCCGTAGTTGGGTGGAGTACTTTGATTCCCGCCGCGTTCCTACCGAAGAAGAGGCGAGCGACGACTACGAAACTAAAGGCAAAGTCCGTCAGCAGGCCATTAAAGACGGCAAGCTCACTCCAGAAGAGTTTGAGAACGACTTTGTCGCCTCCAGCAAGGCGTTTTATGCTGAGTCCTATGATGAATATGCCGAAGCGCTAAAGGCTCTTGAGGAGTTGGACGCGGTTTGCCAGGACAAGTTTGGCGACGATACCCCTGCATTTCACCCACTGCGCAAGGCTTTGGAAGAGGTCCAAGGCACCATCCGTGTCATGCTGGTCCGCAAGCGGGAATTAGATCCTGACCCGGAACCAGAGCCGGAGCCAGAGGAAGTGGAGGAGGAAGAAGTAGCAGAGGAGTCGGCCGAAGAAGCTGAGGCGGAAGCGGAACCCGAAGAGGCGGTTGCTGAGGCAAAGCCTGCGAAGAAGAAGGCAGCGGGCGCACTCAGTCCGGACCCCACGGATGAGGCCGACGCTTTCCGTCGCGTGGTGAATGCCGCCAAGTACCTGCGGGGGCAGAATCCGAATAGTCCTGTGCCCTATTTGCTGGTGCGGGCCCTGCGATGGGGTGAACTACGCCAGAACGGCAGTGGTTATCTGGATGTCCGACAGCTTGAACCGCCAAGCACGGAGATTCGCCAGCAGCTAAAGATTGCATCCCTGGACGGCGAATGGAACGCGGTCTTGGAAGTGGCGGAGATGGCCGCGGGCGACCCTTGTTGCCGGGGCTGGCTGGATCTGCAACGTTACGCCATCAGTGCTCTGCAAAACCTGGGTTACTCAGCGCCCGCTGAGGCCTTGGTTTCCTTGTTGCGCGGCATCATGGAAGACTTCCCCAATCTGGTGGAGCAGACCATGATGGACGATACCGCGACAGCCAATGTGGAAACCCAAAATTGGCTGCAGGTACTGTTCCCGCCGCCGCCTCCTCCACCCGAGCCTGAGCCCGAACCAGAGCCGGAGCCAGAGCCGGAACCCGAGCCCGCGTACACGCGGTCAGCGGCAATGCAGGTGGATGAGGATGAAGTAGCACCCGGTGAGCCTGACCTTTATGAGCAGGCGTCCGAGATGGCTGCCCGTGGCAACGTTACCGGTGCGATATCGATGCTCTCCGGGGCAGTGGCTACGGAACGATCGGGTCGCGGGCGGTTCCTGCGCCGGGTACAGCTTGCGCAGATCTGCATTGGGGCGGGGAAGCCAGGCATGGCGCGGAATATCCTGGAGGAAGTGGTGCGCGAGGTGGAGAGCCGCAAGCTGGACGAATGGGAAAGTTCAGACACGCTTGCCCATCCGATGGCCCTTCTCTACCAGACTATGGGGGACTCTGAGGCGGAATTGCCGCGAAAGCGGGAATTGTATGCGCGCATCTGCAGACTCGACCCATCTCAGGCCTTTTCGATTTCTCCCGTAGACTAGCTGGGGATCCCAGATGCGTCTGCCGGGACCGTCGAAATGGGCTCGCGTGTACAATTGGATTCGGTTTTGTTGCTACCCTGCTGGAAATCCTGCGGGAACGCGTTAGGCTTTAGAGAGCCAGCGGAGATTGTGAAGGCATGTCCCGGTATCGCCCAGAAGAACTCGTCACGTTGTCGGTACTCGACAGGTTGTTTGACAACAATCCCGACGAGCGCGCAGACCCTCCCATTACGCGGAGCGAGAGTCTTCGACGCATGAAAGTGGCACTGAAGCGCGATATGGAATGGCTCCTGAACACCCGCCGCAGCCCGATCATGGACGAACTGCAGGGCGATCCTGGAGAGCTGAAACGCAGCGTGTTGAATTTCGGATTGCCGGATATCAGTTCCATGAGCGTACAATCCGGCAAGGACCACAACCGCATCCTGCGGCAGATGGAAGAAGCTGTTCAGTATTTTGAACCTCGGCTGCAGAACATCCGGATCTCGCTTCAACCCGTGAACAAGACGGAACGTCGGCTGCGCTTCGTGATTGAAGCTCTCCTCATGATTGACCCCGCGCCCGAACAGGTGCGCTTCGATACGGTTGTGGAACTTTCCTCAGGCGACATCGAAGTGCGAGGAGACGGCGGTGCGTGAGGACGTACTGCTCTACTATGAGCGCGAACTAACGTATCTTCGCCAGCTTGGGGCGGAGTTTGCGGAAAAGTATCCCAAGATCGCCTCGCGGCTGATGCTTGAGGCGGACCGTTGCGACGATCCTCATGTCGAGCGCCTGTTGGAAGGCTTTGCCTTTCTTGCCGCTCGTATCCACCTGAAGATAGACGACGAGTTCCCTGAGATCACGCAGGGTCTGCTAAACACGCTGTACCCCCATTACGTGCGTCCCGTTCCCTGCATGACGGTGGTGGAGATGTTTGTTGATCCGGAGCAGGGCAAGCAGTCCGCGGGCATGAAGATTCCCCGCGATTCCGTGCTTTACTCAAGGCGTGTCAATAATCTGGCGTGCAAGTTTCAGACTTGCTATGAAACCACCATCTGGCCTGTTGCGCTGACCAGCGCGGAGTGGAAAACGCCAGACCGGTTAACTCCTGTCATCAAGAATGCGGATTGCGCCGCCGTACTCAGCCTGCAGTTTAAGTTGCTGCCGGACGTGAAGTTTGAGCAACTGAAGATGGGCTCCCTGCGCTTCTACCTGCAGGGCGAAGCGAATCTTGTCCATTCCCTTTACGAACTGCTGAACAACAACTGCTTCGAGATCTTGCTTCGGAACCCCAAGAATCGCAGCACGAAGGCCATTCCACTTCCGCCTTCCGCCCTTCGCCCGGTAGGCTTTGAGCAGGACGAAGGGCTGCTGCCCTACACGCGCCGGTCCTTTCTGGGCTACCGCCTCCTGCAGGAGTATTTTGCGTTCCCGGAGAAGTTCTTTTTTCTTGAACTGAATCAATTGGAGGCATTGCAGGAAGCTGGTTTTGATGACTCGTTTGAAGTGGTCTTCCAAATTGGAAGATTCGACCAACCGGAGCGGCAGCAGGCCCTGGAGGTTGGTGTCAGCAGCAAGTCCATTCGCCTTAACTGTGTGCCAGTTGTGAACCTCTTTCAGCAGACCGCGGAACCGATCCTCATCAACCATCAGCGTCACGAGTACCCTGTCATAGCGGACCAGCGACGCCAGGCAGCCATGGAGGTGTTCTCCATTGATGACGTGGTGAGTTCACGTCCCAATAGCAACGAGGTCATCCAGTACGAGCCCTTCTATTCCTACCGGCACGCCACGCTTAGGGACCAGAACAAGACCTTCTGGCTCGCAACCCGCCGCGTCTCCAACCGGGCGAATGATAACGGCACGGATATGTATATCTCGCTGGTGGATCTGTCGAACCGCCCGCTAGTCCCGAACGTGGATACGCTCACCGTCCGCTGTACCTGCACCAACCGCGACCTGCCTTCGCGGCTCTCATTCGGCAACGAGCAAGGCGATTTCGAAATTGAGGGCTTTTCCGCCATCAAGAAGATCATCGCGCTGCGCAAACCCACACGCTCGATACCACCCCCGGTGGGCCGCGGCCTGTTGTGGCGTCTCATCTCCCACTTGTCGCTGAACTATCTGTCCCTGGTATCCGATGGGAAGGAAGCTCTGCAGGAGATCCTGAAGCTCTACAATTTCTCTGATTCAACCTATCTTGAGAAGCAGATTCTAGGTATCGAAAGTGTAGAAAGTGAACCGCACTTTGCCCGCATCATCAGCGAGACCGGAATCAGCTTTGTGCGTGGAGTCCGCGTGAAGATGGAGTTCGATGAGGGGCAGTTTGTGGGCGGCGGTGTCTACCTTTTTGCTAGTGTCCTGGAGCGTTTTCTGGGCCTCTATTCTGCGATGAACAGCTTCTCGCAGCTGGTGGTGTCAACAAAACAGCGAAGGGAGGTAATGCGCGAATGGCCCCCAAGAGCCGGCGACCAGGTCTTACTCTAGCGAAGGTCAAGGAAGTTCCGATTCGCGAAACGTTTTCGCGCACTCCCCAAACGTTTGAGTTCTTCCAGGCTATTCGAGTTCTGGAACGGCTGCAGCCGGACCAGAAGCCCATCGGGTATTTCGTGCCGCCTCGCCAGGAGATCGTGCGTATTGGCGCGCATGCCAGCATGTCCTTTCCTGCGTCCTACATCCAGGATGCGAAGTGGAAGGAAGGAACCACACCCTTTCTGCTCGTCAATTTCATGGGAATGACCGGCCCCATGGGCGTGCTTCCGCACTACTACACCGTGCTCCTGATGGAGCGGTTGCGAGCCAAGGATCGCGTACTCAGTGAGTTCCTTGACCTGTTTAACCATCGCATGGTGTCGCTGTTCTATCGCGCCTGGGAAAAGTATCATTTCGGGGTCGCCTACGAGCGCGGCGGTCTAGACCCGTTCTCGCGGAACTTGCTGGACTTGGCGGGCCTAGGCACCAAAGGACTCCAGAATCGCCTTGATGTGCGCGACGAGACCGTGGTCTTTTACGCCGGATTGCTCGCACAGAAGCCTCGGTCTGCCGTTGGCCTGGAGCAGATGCTTGCTGACTATTTCGATGTTTCCGTGAAAGTGCAGCAATTTGTCGGCGCGTGGTATAAGATCGACTCCGGGACCCAATGCCAACTGGACGACTGGGGCTATCAGGTTTCGCGCCAATTGAGTATCGGGGCGCTGGTGGGTGACGAGATCTACAGTCACCAGTCGAAGATCCGGGTGCGCATCGGGCCTCTCACGTTGCAGCAGTATAAAGATTTTCTTCCGGACGGAAGCGCCTATGGCCCGCTACGTTCGCTGGTGCGCTTCTGGGCTGGGGATTCAATGGAGTATGAGGTACAACTCATACTGCACAGAGATAACGTACCCCGCTGCAATCTGGGAGATGACACCGCTGAGCCTCCGCGCCTCGGCTGGTTGTCGTGGGTGAAGAGCCAGACACAAATGAGTGACCCTGATCAGACGATTTTGCGCCTTTAGAAGAAGAGACACGTCGCCGGGACTGGGAAGCGGCATCGGAAGGAAATTGGGGGCCGGCACCCCATACCGATGGACTTACTGAAGGAGAGGACACGGACATGGCAGTGAATTTGAAATCCTTGGTGGGCAAACTGAACGACATCACGCGTTCCACCCTGGAGGCGTCGGCTGGGCTTTGCCTTTCTCGAACGCACTACGATGTGGAGATTGAGCATTTTCTTAGCAAACTGCTCGATCAGACAGACTCGGATGCGAAACGAATTTTCAAGCATTTTGGCATCGATCCATCGCGTCTCAGCACGCAACTTTCCAAGTCGCTGGATCTGCTGAAGACAGGGAATGCTCGCACGCCTTCGTTTAGCCCGCATTTGGTGAAGATGTTCCTGGACGCATGGAGCATCGGGTCACTCGATTTTGCGCAGCCTCGCATCCGCAGCGGCACGCTCTTGCTGGCCATTGCCTCCAACGAGGAACTGTCGCGCATGGTGAACGAGAGTTCGCGCGAATTCGCCAAGATCGAACCGGAAGTGCTGCGCAAGGAGTTTTTCTCCATTGTTACCGGGTCGTCAGAAGACGATTATGCGGAAGCGCCTGGAGACGGTGCCGCGCCTGGAACTCCAGGAAAAGTGGGAGGCAAGACGCCCAATCTTGACCAGTTCACCGTAGACCTCACTGGACGCGCCAAGGAGGGCAAGATCGATCCCGTACTTGGCCGCGACAAGGAAATCAGGCAGATCGTGGATATCCTGATGCGCCGCCGTCAGAACAACCCCATCCTCACCGGTGAAGCTGGCGTAGGAAAGACGGCTGTTGTGGAAGGGTTCGCCCAGCGCGTGGCGGATGGCGATGTTCCTCCACCCTTGCGAATCGTCATGATTCGTTCGCTTGACTTGGCGCTACTGCAGGCGGGTGCCGGCATCAAGGGCGAGTTTGAAAATCGACTAAAGGGCCTCATTGAAGAGGTGAAGAAGTCTGAAACGCCCATCATCCTGTTTATCGACGAAGCCCACACCATGATCGGCGCTGGAGGCCAGGCAGGCCAGGGCGACGCTGCGAACCTGCTGAAGCCCGCGTTGGCCCGTGGCGAACTGCGCACCATCGCCGCTACCACCTGGTCGGAATACAAGAAGTACTTCGAAAAGGATCCTGCCCTTGCACGCCGCTTCCAGGTGGTGAAGGTGGACGAGCCTACCGAAGAAGTCTGCAGAGTGATGATGCGCGGCGTGGTAAGCACCATGGAAAAGCACCACAACGTCCGTGTACTGGACGAGGCGGTGTCCGCCGCCGTGGGCCTTTCCCATCGCTACCTTGCCGGGCGGCAATTACCGGACAAGGCAGTAAGCATCCTCGATACCGCATGCGCGCGCCTGGCACTCACCCAGACGGCAACCCCGCCTGCTATCGAAGATTTGCGTCGCCGCTTGCAGGATTTGGAAGTGCAGGAGCGGATTCTGCAGCGCGAAGTGGTAACCGGTACGGATCATACCGACCGCCTGAAGGAGATCGCGGAGTCTCGCGACAACGCGACTGCGGAACTTGCCTCCCTGGAGGCACGCTTCGAAAAAGAAGCCGGTATGGTGCAGCAACTGCGTGAACTCCGCGGCAAGCTCGAAGCTGACCCTAAGGACGAAGAGTCCATGACCGCTCTGAAGAAGCTCGAGGCTGAGCTTGACGAGTTGCAGGGTGAACAGCCCTTGCTTCGCGTCTGCGTGGACGCCCAAGTGGTAAGCGAAGTGCTCGCCGCGTGGACGGGAATCCCGGTGGGCAAGATGCTGAAGGATGAGATTGCCACCGTTCTGACCCTCGAAGGTCAGCTTGGTAAGCGGCTCATTGGCCAGGATCACGCTCTCAGTATCATCAGCCAGCGCATTGTTACTTCGCGCGCCAGTATGGACGATCCCGTCAAGCCGGTGGGTGTTTTCCTGCTGGTTGGCCCCAGTGGCGTCGGCAAAACCGAGACGGCACTGGCGCTTTCGGACCTCCTCTATGGTGGTGAGCGCAACATGATCTCCATCAACATGTCGGAGTTTCAGGAGGCGCATACCGTGTCCACCCTGAAGGGAGCGCCTCCGGGCTACGTGGGTTACGGCGAGGGCGGCGTACTCACGGAAGCGGTGCGGCGGCGCCCATACTCGGTGGTGTTGTTGGACGAAGTGGAGAAAGCGCACCCGGATGTGCTGGAACTCTTCTTCCAGGTCTTTGACAAAGGCCAAATGGAAGACGGCGAAGGGCGCGAGATCGACTTCAAGAACACCATCATTCTGCTTACCAGCAATGCGGCTACGGAAACCATGATGAAGCTGACGGCTGACCCTGAAACCTTGCCTTCCCATGAAGGTCTGGTGAAGGCCATCAAGCCAGAACTCGACAAGGTTTTCAAGCCCGCCTTCCTGGGCCGTCTAGTGATTGTGCCCTACTACCCGATTCGTGACGAAGCGCTCAAAAAGATCATCAATCTGAAGCTGGGCAAGATCAAGCGGCGCATGGCGGAAAACCACCGCGTAACGCTCGAATACACGGACGGTCTGGTGAGCGCGGTGGCAGACCGCTGTACTGAAGTGGAAAGCGGAGCGCGCAACGTGGACAACATTCTCACCAATTCACTCCTACCGGAGATCTCCCGTGAACTGCTCAGTCGCATGGCTGAGGGTGTGGATATCTCCCATGTGAAGGTGGATGTCGACGAAGCGGGCGCGTTTACCTACGCATTCTAGAAATAGGCAAATTCGAGCCGATCTGCTCCTCGGAGCACCTCGGAATCCGTTAATGGAAACAGCGCCGGTGATCCCGCCGGCGCTGTTTTTTCGCAAGGTTTTACGAACAGCATGACAACCCGGCAAGTGCCAGGGATGGGTTTGCCGTGTGCAGGAGGAATTCGCCGTGGCCCAATACTCCCAGAAAAACAATCCGATTGCGGTGGGTACCGCTCTTGGCCAGGATAAGCTGCTGCTTACCGAGTTTACGCATGAAGCGGCCGTTTCTGAGCCCTTCAGTATTCGCTTTCGTGCACTTTCTGAGGAAAAGAACCTCGACATCAAGAGCCTCTTGCGAACGCAGGCTACCATCCGCCTGAACCTGAATGACGACCCGGATAGTCCGTCCATGAAGCACCTGAATGGCAAAGTGATCCGTGCCGCTGTGCTGGAGGAATCGGAATTTCTTACCGAGTATGAAGTGGAGATGGTGTCCTGGTTCTCCTTTCTGAAGTTCCATCGCGACTGTCGAATTTTTCAAGAAAAGAACGCACAGGAGATCATTGAGCAGATTTTCGGGGACCTTGGATACTCTGACTTCAAGTTCGATCTGCAAGGCAGTCCTAAAAAGCGCGAATACTGCGTGCAATATCGGGAATCTACATTTGACTTCGTGTCCCGCCTTCTGGAAGAAGAGGGCTACTGGTATTTCTTCAAGCATGAAGACGGCAAGCACACCATGATCATTGGCAATGCCAATGCCAAGTTCCCCATGTGCAGCAAGGCCACTCTGCATTACGACACCACGAAGAGTTCCAAGTGGGAGGAAGAGATTCGGGAAATCGATTTTCAGCGAGCGGCACGCACCTCTGTGGAAACGCGTCGCGACTACAACTTTGAAAATCCCAGCCTGGACCTCACCGCTACCATCACGGCGTCATTCGCAGGCGGCAGTGAAGAATTCTACGATTACCCGGGCATGTACACGCAGAAGAGCCAGGGTGACGATATAGTTGCCCTGATGGCGGACCATCAGGACTCCCATGTCACCCGCGTGCATTTCAAGAGCGTGGCCAGGGATCTCGCCTGCGGCAATCGCGTGAAGATCGCCGATCACTTTCACTCCGACGTCAACAATGAGCTATACATCCTCGAGTTCTATGAGCGATGCACCTTCGCGGGTTACCGCTCTCAGTCCAACAATCGCAATGATGAGGCTCGTACTTTCCGGTACGAGAACCGGTGTACAGCTGGTGCCTCCGATGACAGCCCCTATCGTCCAGCGCGGAAGACGCCTATCCCCATGGTTCGCGGAGTACAAACCGCGGTGGTGGTAGGGCCGTCCGGCGAGGAGATTTACACCGACAAATACGGCCGCATCAAGGTGCAGTTCCATTGGGACCGCGAGGGCAAGAAGGATGAGAACAGTTCCTGCTGGATTCGCTTTTCTACCGCATGGGCTGGCAAGAATTGGGGCATGATTTCCATCCCCCGCATTGGACAGGAAGTGGTAGTGGATTTCCTTGAAGGCCATCCAGACCGTCCCCTTGTGACCGGCAGCGTGTACAACGCGGAACAGATGCCACCCTACACCCTTCCCGGGAGTGCAACCCAAAGTGGGCTGAAATCCCGTTCCAGCAAGGGTGGTGGCAGCGATAACTTCAACGAGATTCGCTTCGAAGATAAGAAGGGGTCCGAAGACTTTTACATGCAGGCCGAAAAGGACATGAATGTTCTGGTGAAAAATGACCGGAACATCACGATCCGCGACGGCAATGACACGCTCACCGTGAAAGCGGGTGATAAGTCAATCAGCGTGGAGAAAGGCGGCCAGACCACCAACATCAAGAAAGACAACAAGACGGTGGTGGATGCCAACATCGACACGCTCTCGAAAGGAAATTCGAAGCACGAGGCCAAGGGGAACTTCGATATCAAGGGCGGCAAGAACATCACCATTGATGCGGGCATGAATATGACCATCAAGGCGGGCACACAGATCACCATCCAGGCGGGCAGCGGAAAGATTGTGTTGAATGCCGCTGGCGTTACCATCACCGGTACCCTGGTGAAGATCAATTAGCACGGTGGTGTTGTAGCCTTGGTGCGGTTGGCTAACGCATACTCGAAGGTATGCAAGTGCTGCGTCTGGAAGTGAGTTCCGCCGAGGTGGATTTCGTAGTGGCGGAGTTGTACGAGGCAGGGGTTCTGGGTATCACCGAATCACTGCTCGGGGACGGCCTAACTCGAGTGGATGCCTATTTTCAGGACGCCCTTGCCGCTGAGGCTTACTGTGCCCGATTCCCCCACGTGAAGGCGTCGATCCAACCTGCTGACGACAGAGACTGGGTATCTCATGCGCGGGCGCAATGGCAGCCCGTGGCGGTGGGCGACCGCTTTTTCCTTGCCCCTGAATGGTCCACCGATCTTGCCGTACCCGAAGGGCGTATTCTCATTCCAATGCCTGCAGGGCAGGGCTTCGGATCTGGTTCGCATGAGAGCACTCAACTCGCCCTTTCCGCCCTGGAACACACTTCAGTTGAGGGTGCCAGCGTTCTGGATGTGGGCACTGGAAGCGGCATTCTCCTTAATGCCTGCCACCTGCTTGGCGCCGACAATCTGGTGGGCTGCGATACCGATCCCGTAGCCGTTGAGGCGGCCGGTGACTACCTTAGAACCCAAGGCGTGGGGCATACGCTCTACCTAGGGTCAATTGATTGTGTGCGGCCACGGCGTTTTCATCTTGTGCTTGCAAATCTCAACGCCACGTTGATTTTGAACCTGCTGGAGGACCTGTTCGCTGCGCTTCGTCCACAGGGGCGATTGATTCTCAGCGGGGTCCTGCGAGAGGAGCAGGAAGTAATCCACCGTGCGCTGAACGAATTCCCCGGTGTCACACGCATCTATCATTCGGCTTTGGGGGACTGGGTGAACTTCCGCGTCACCACCTCGGTGTACTGAAACCTACGTTCCCATCCATCCTTCTTGCTGTCAATTGGTCGCCGCTGCAATAGAATGGAATCCAGTGAACGCCATACCCTTTCAGGAAGCCCGGCAGTTGATTGCGCGAAAAGTGCAGGCTGCCTACCCCGTACCACGCGTGGAGACTTTGCCCTTAATGGAGATCTCCGGGCGCATTCTGGCCCAGGCAGTTGCCGGCGACCGCGATTACCCTCCCGTCGATAAGAGCCTCCGCGATGGCTACGCGGTTCGGGCAGCCGAGGTTCCCGGCGCCCTGGAAGTAATTGGCGAGTTACGGGCAGGTATGGAAGCAACGCAGGAAGTGGGTCCTCGCCAAGCAATTGAAATCATGACCGGTGCACCCATTCCTGTGGGCGCGGATGCCGTGGTGATGGTGGAGAATACCCGGCGCGAGGGCGGTGTCGTGTATGTGCAGCAGGCCGCACAACCAGGCGTTGCCATCAATAAACAGGGAAATGAGGCAAGGCGCGGAGAGATTGTACTTCACCCTGGACATCGCCTTGGCTACGCGGAAATCGGTTTGCTGGCAACATTCGGATATACGCAGGTACAGGTTTTCCGAAAACCGTCGGTGGCAATCCTTAGCACCGGCGACGAGGTGGTTCCCATTGAGCAGGAGCCGAATGAGGCGCAGGTTCGTAACTCGAATGCTTGGGTACTGGCAACGCAGGTTCGCAAGTCCGGGGGCAACCCAGTTGTGTTTCCCATCGTTTCTGACGATCGCGAAGCGCTGCGCACTGCTATCACTGAGGCATTAAAGCATGATCTGCTGCTCTTCAGTGGAGGAGTATCCGCCGGTAAATACGACCTTGTTGAAACCACCCTTGCTGAATTTGGAGCAGAATTCTTCATCACCCGGGTAGCGATTCGTCCTGGCCAGCCCTTCGTGTTCGGCAAGGCCAAAGACAAGTTTTTCTGTGGGCTGCCAGGCAATCCTGGGTCCACGATGATTACCTTTGAGATCTTTGCGCGGGGTGTGGTGGAACTGCTGGGAGGCATTCCGGAAACCCGATTGCCACTGCTGCGTGGTCGCCTTACCAAGCCGCTCCATGAGAAATCGGGTCTTACTCGATTCCTGCCTGCCCGCCTTGAATCCGATGGCTTCAGCGTCACCCCCCTTGCCTGGAAGGGCTCCAGTGACGTGCCCACCATGGCCCGTTGTGATTGTTTTCTAGTGGTGGAAGCCGACCGCGGCGAATATGAGGCCGGCGAGTGGATTTCCACCATCTTGAAGTCGAAGTCAAATTAACCAGCAGGAAGGCAGTGCAATGAGCGAGAGTCCTCGCCTATCTCACTACGATGAAACGGGCAACGCCCACATGGTGGACGTTAGCCCAAAGAATTCCACATCTCGAACGGCGCGTGCACACGCCTTCGTGGCAATGCCCGCATCGGTACTCGCCGTTCTTCCTCAGAACCCCAAAGGGAATCCGATGGAGGTCGCGCGAATCGCTGGCATCCAGGCTGCGAAACGCACCGCGGATTTGATTCCCCTCTGCCACACCCTTCCGCTATCGTATGCGGATGTCCAGATTCACCAGGAAACCGAAGGGCTTCGCGTGGAAGCGGAAGTGCGCACGAACGCCCAAACGGGAGTGGAAATGGAGGCGCTTACCGCTGCCTCCATCGCCGCGCTCACGATTTACGACATGACGAAAGCTCTCTCAAAGGCCATTGAGATTCGAGAGGTCTACCTGCTGGAAAAGACAGGCGGAAAATCCGGGGACTACCGGCGCTAGTACAATCCGGGGCTGGCTTCCTCTGGTGGGTTGTGTCCTTCCACCATGCCCAGGCGCTGCTTCGCATCCTCCAGCATGGCCACCGTCTGTGTTGCGCCACACCGCGTAACGCCCAGGGCGCGCACTTCAAGCAGGCGGTCCAGAGTACGAACTCCGCCCGCGGCCTTCACCTGCACGTTGGAAGGTGAGTGCTTGCGCATAAGAATCAGGTCAGCGTCCGTCGCGCCGCCCGTCCCATAGCCCGTGGAGGTTTTCACCCAATCCACGCCGATTTCCCCACATATCTCACAAAGCCGCACCTTCTGCTCATCGGTGAGGTAGCAGTTCTCGAAAATCACCTTTACCTTCGCTCCACGCTGCTGTGAATGGTGCACCACATGGTGAATGTCGTGTCGCACGTACTCCCAATCACCGCTGAGAACTTTGCTGATGTTCACAACCATGTCCAATTCCATGGCGCCGTCTTCAATTGCGGCCATGGCCTCAGCCAGCTTGATTTCGGTCTTGTGCCCTCCATGGGGAAAGCCAATCGTAGTGCTTGGCTTCACCGTGCTTCCTTTCAGGATCTCGGCACAGTGTTTCAGGGCAAACGGCATAATGCACACGCTTGCAACTCGATAGTCCCGAGCGACCAAGCAACCTTTCTCCAGATCTGTCCACGTAAGCGTGGGGTTCAGCAGAGAATGGTCAATCATCTTGGCGACGTCTTCGTAGGTGTACTGCATGTGGGCTCCGTTTCCTTTGCTCAGCTTCGCTCGTTAGAGGTAGTTACGGCACAAACTGCTTCAGGTAGTTGTAACTCTGCTGAAGCGATGCTTTTCGATTTTCGATGGATCCTTCAAAGGCGCGATCCTCCACTTCCACACAAACTGCTCCCTGATAGCCGGTCTCGGTGAGGGTAGAGAAGAATTGGCTCCAGTTGACATCGCCAAGGCCAGGCAATTTCGGAGTGTGGTAAAGGTTGGGGTACGCGAGGATACCCACGTCGTCGAGCTTTTCGCGATCAATGCGCACATCCTTGGCGTGGACATGGTGAATGCGGGAGGCGAACTCACGCATCGCCTTGCAGTAATCCATGTGCTGGAAAATGAAGTGCGAGGGGTCAAAGTTCAGGCCGAAATTCGCGCTCGGGATGTCGTTAAACATTCGTCGCCAAATGGCAGGTGACGCGGCAAGGTTCTTGCCTCCGGGCCACTCGTCACGGGTGAAACTCATGGGGCAGTTTTCGATGCCAATTTTCACGCCATGGTCATCCGCGAATGCGATCAGGGGCTTCCATACCTCCAGGAATCGCGGCCAGTTTTCGTCCACACTCTTCACCGGATCGCGCCCAATGAAAGTGTTCACCACCGGCACACCCAGGAGCTTCGCGGCTCGAATCACGCTACGGATGTGGTCGATGTAGACCTGTGCTTCTGTTGTGTCTGCCACAAGCGGGTTCGGGTAGTAGCCGAGTCCGCTGATGGAAACTCCAGTAACGGCTAGCGTATCGTGAACTCGTTTGGCGTCGTCCTCATTGAAATCCACAACATCGATGTGCGTCACACCCGCATATCGTCGCTCCGCCTTGCCCGGAGGCCAGCACATCACTTCGAGAGCGGCATAACCCGTCTCTTTGGCGAATCTGGCAACTTCGGCCAGAGACAAATCGGGAAGTATGGCGGTAACAAATCCAAGACTCAGCATCTACACAGTCTCCATGGTGGACGGCCCACGCGAGGCCACTTTCGTCCTCCATCTTACTGCAACCGCCGCATAAGGCCCCATC
>CAZUAX010000023.1:0-2299 GCA_964618435.1 uncultured Solibacteraceae bacterium | reverse complement strand
CAAGAGGATAGAATTGGGTTATGTCTTCGCTGGTGACTCTGGGTGCCCCCGCTGCTTTGCCCGATGCCGCAACGCTGTTGGCCAAGCA
The DNA here is from genome assembly GCA_964618435.1 of uncultured Solibacteraceae bacterium. Classification (GTDB taxonomy): domain Bacteria; phylum Acidobacteriota; class Terriglobia; order Bryobacterales; family Bryobacteraceae; genus JACTMJ01. Next base: position 2,211 of record CAZUAX010000023.1, on the reverse strand, counting down.
GGAAGTCCTCTTCGCGCATTTGCGCGCTCTTGGAAGCGCCCTGGTTGCCTACTCCGGTGGAACCGATTCCGCCTATCTTGCCTGGGCCGCACAGCAAGCGCTGGGCGACAGTGCGGTGGCGGTGCTGGCCGATTCCTTCTCGATTCCTGAGAGTCACAAGCAAGACGCCCGCAACTTCGCCCAGCAATTCCATATCCGCTACGAGGTGATTTACACCAACGAGTTCGACAACCCCGATTATGCGCGCAACGATGGCGAACGCTGCTTTCATTGCAAGGACGAGTTGTTTGCGCAGATGGAAGCATTCGGGAAAGAACTGGGGATTCGTCACATCGTTTACGGAGTGAATAAGGACGATCTGGGCGATTATCGCCCCGGCCAGAAAGCTGCCAAGATCCACCAGGTGGAAGCGCCTCTGGTGAAGGCGGATCTCACCAAAGCGGAAATTCGGGAACTTTCCAAGATGGCGGGGCTACCTACCTGGAATCGCCCTGCTGCCGCCTGCCTTAGCTCACGCATTGCCTACGGAATGCAAGTGACCGCTGAGAATGTAAAGCAGGTGGAAACCGGTGAGGAAGCGATCAAAGCACTGGGCTTCCGGCAGTTTCGTGTCCGCCATCATGGCGATCTGGTTCGCATCGAAATCGCTGGTGACGAATTGCAGCGCGCCCTTACTCTTGAGATGGCAGGTGAGTTCACCCGCATCTTCAAGGCCCTTGGGTTCAACTTCGTAACGCTTGACCTGCAGGGCTATCGGCAGGGCTCCATGAACGAATCGCTCGGTTTGGCTGGCAGATCCGCAGGCCATTAGTCGCCCCGCGCAGATGCCATTTCCCACTTTCGCCCATCAATTTGCACAATCTTTGTCGAAGTCTGACGACAAATGCTTCCAGATGACGCATATCCGTGTATCTGGGGGTGAAGCATGGCTTCGCGGATCATTCTGGCGATTTCCTTATTTCTGCTGGCCTGGCCAGTTGCAGCTCAACTGACGGGAAACCCAGCGTTTGATAAAGTCCGTCGATTACTGTTCCTGCGCGAAGAGAGTTTTGCGGCAAACGCTGTCGATACCGGAACTGGTTCTTTCAGCCTGGAGATTCCGGTCATCAGCATTGAGGGCGGGCGGCAGCTTGGCTTCCAGGTTCGATACAACTCTCTGCTACGTGGCGGTGGCGGTCCGTTCAGCCCAGGTTGGAGCCATAACTTCGAACAGTCGCTTAGCCCCGCCGTAAACAGCCCCATTGCCCCTTCGCCCTTGCGCGTGAACCTCGATGCCAACCGGCGCATCGCATTCACCCAGTCCGGCAGTACTTTCTCCAGTCCGGATGAAGCTGGACAATACGACACGTTGACAACCCTCGGAACGAACGCGGGCTGGCGCTATGTGCGGCGCGACGGGACCGAGTTGCTGTTCAACGCCGACGGGCAAATCACCGAAGACCGCAACAAAGTGCGGCAAGCAATTCGATACTCCTATCTGGACAATCGCCTGAGAACGCTGAGTGAACCAATTGCCAACCGTACGCTCACCCTTGAGTATCGTGGCGCGAGTTCCCGCCTGCAATCTGTCCGGGATGAAGCAGGCCGAATCGCGTTCTTTGGCTACGATGGCAACAGCCGGCTGGCTTCCGTTCACCCACCGGCCAAGCTCTCTGAACCTATGAACCTGCAGTTGGTGGACATTAGCATCCCCGACAATAACCAGACGGGTGTCACGAGAAGTTTCAATATCAGCGGGCGGGACTCAGTGGGCATCGTGCGTGTTGAGCCTGGCTCCATCGCTCATCCGCGCCCAAGTGACATTCGGGTATCGATCATCTCACCCGAAGGCACTGAGGTGAATCTGGGCTTCACGAATAACGGAAGTGGCATCAATCTGAGCGGTTTGTCGTTTGATCAGTTCTGGGGCGAGAATCCCAACGGCAACTGGCGCATTGTAGTGCGAGACATTGCAGCGGGCAGTGTGGGTAGCCTTAGCCCTATTGGACTTCGTTTCACCGATATAACTACACCCACTCGCTTCGAATACGACAACGCTGGACTTCTGAGTGGGGTTCGCGACGCGGATGGCGTTCGCATGCTCACCAACATCTACGACGGTCTTGGCCGTGTGGTGCAGCAGGACGACGCCAACCCGAACAACCTGCCCGCTACGTTTCAATACCAGGAAAGCCCCTCGGGGGTGGTGACCCTCTACCGGGACCGGCTTGG